>NZ_JBBMQK010000004.1:0-494418 GCF_038899995.1 Sulfitobacter sp. AS59 | reverse complement strand
CAACAGGCCGGATACATATGAGCGACTTCCGAGAACATGTCAGAAATCATTTGCGAACAGCAGCCGGTACATACATTTGGGCCGACATTACTTGGACCAACGTTGGCTTTCGGTGCGTTGCTGCTCTTTGTGCAAGGTGCAGCATCCGGAATTTGGGGCTGATTGTGTTGAAAAACTCCGAATTTCAGATGTCGCAACTTTTCGGAAAGAGCCCGTGTTATCGAAAAGTCAGATGAGATTTGCCATGAGGCGCAGTGAGCTGCCACATGAGCAGAAGAAGACTAATTTGGCCGAACCCCTCGCCTCGAAAAGTTGGCCGCGCTGTACGGGCAAAAATTTCTCCGATTTCGTCAAAAACGGAGTTTTTCAACAGTATGGGCTCACTGCCGACCTTCGCTGCACTTTCAAACAAAATCAGCTTCAAACCGGAGGCGAGCGGCGGCACTGCGGGACGAAGCCGACCTCGCGGCGCTCTCAACCAATGACCGCTTTCCAAATGCTGCTACCCCAGCGTAACGCACGTCGGGCAGTTTCCTGACATTCACTGCAAATGGCAATGGCCTGATTGGCTTCAGCGACATTTATGCATAGCCAAAATGAGCGATCTGACTTGATCGGAAGCATTTCAACTTTTGAATATTGGCATCGATCACGCGGCGGTGGTTTTTCAAAGGCAGCCGTTAAGAGTGACCGTAAATGTCTAGCACCAATTCCTAATTTATAGGGACATAACTTGGTTAGCGGGCTAAAGGTATCGTTAGCTTGATTGAAGCGCCCGAAGCAATTTCCATCAGTTCCAAGCGCCCGTCATGATTTTCCATCACTCTGCTTGCAATGGGTAGCCCTAAGCCACTGCCTGGCCCTCCGCCTGCTTGTGAAAAGCGGCTGAGAGCTGCAATGTGTCGATCTGCAGGGATGCCTGTGCCATCGTCACTGATGACGAGAGTTGCATTTAATCCGTCCTCCGACAAATCCAATGTAATCTGAGTCAGATCCGCTCCGCCATGGATGATCGAGTTGGTAAGTAGATTCAGCACAGCTTCACGAAGCATGGTTGTATCTCCTGTTGCAATTACATCCTCTGAGGGAAGGACATAGGCCAACTCTACATCACACTCGGGGTGTTGTTGACTAAATGCGATGCCGACGTTGCGGACGAAAGCTCTAAGTTCGACGGGCAATCCTGACCGCAGAATATCTGTGCCGCTCGCGCGTTCGAATGACAAAAGTTTATTCGTCAGATCGCTGGCCTCCCTTGCCGCAAGAAGTAATTCGGCACTACGCTTTTGTGCGGCTTTCGGGTTTGGCGCGTTTTCAACGGCTTCCGCTAACGCGAGCACGCCTGCAACGGGGTTTCTGAGTTGGTGCGCAGCGTTGGAAATGAATTCATCCTTCGAGCTGATCCGCCGCGAAATCCGGTCGAGCAAAGCGTTGAGTGTATTTACAAGCCCCTGCGCTTCTGCAGGCACAGCACGACGGATGGGCTTAAGCTCAGTCGGGCTGCGTTCTGCTATTGCGCGTTCCAGAGCAAGCAGGGGACGCAGTCCCAGCCCTACGCCGAACCAGACTACTACCGCCACACTGAGTACAAGAAGCGTGATCACCGCGAAGGAGCGTGATAGGACATCGCGCACAAAACTGCTGCGCACATCCGCGTTTTGCCAAACGGTAATACTGAAAACCCCAGCCACGCCACTTACGACGGTACTGTCGCGATAGCGTAGGACGCGGACCTTTTCGTTCTGATAGGTGCTGTTGTAATACTGCGGATCGGTTGGCTCATCCGTAAGGACGTTTGGCAGAACCGGCGGCGTTGAGTAGCCGGTCACGAACACCCCGTCAGGCGCGTAGACGTGATAAAATATCGGCCCTCCGGATGTGTCGTTCAAAAGCCGCTGAGTAGATGGGCTGATCGCGTCCCCATCCGACAGAGCCACATCGCGCGAGATCGCAAGCGCGGCTGACAATAGCCCCCGATCAAAAATGTTTTCGGCGCGATCGGTTGTCGTCCGAAACTGCCACGCGGCGGCGATAAGAGAGATGACCAGAAGCGGTGGCAGGATGATTAGGGTGAGCCGCGCGCGCAGAGACTTCAACTTCATGGTCATGTCCCGGCTGACATCTGATAGCCAATACCGCGGCGCGTACGGATATTGATACCGTGTTGTTTTAGGCGACTGCGCAGGCGCGAAACATAGACTTCGACGACGGTCTCTTCGACATCTGCCCCCACGCCATAGACATGATCCAAAACGGCGGTTTTCGAAACCGTGCGCCCCTCTGCAGCCAAGAGGCATTCAAAAACCGACATCTCGCGGCGAGGGAGGTCGATTTCGGTCTGACCATCTAATAATTGCCGCGCAGCGGGGTCAAACTGCAACGCTCCGAAGGTGCGTAACTGTTGCTGTGGAATGTCCCGCCTGCGCAACAGGGCCCGCACGCGAGCCTCCAACTCTGCCATCTCGAAGGGTTTAATCAGGTAGTCATCTGCTCCCGCATCAAGGCCTGTCACCCGATCTTCTGTATCTGCCCGTGCGGTAAGTAGGATCACCGGTCTGGTATCGCCCTGACCGCGCATTTTCTTGAGCAGCGACAGCCCATCCTGACCTGGCAGATTGATATCAAGGATGACCAAATCAGCCTGATCGCGGGCCAGATAATCCTCTGCAGCACTGCCGTCATGCAGCACATCGACAGAGTGTCCAGCGTCCTCAAGACGGTAGGTGATACCTTTTGCAAGGCTGACGTTGTCTTCAACCAGTGTGATCCGCAATTTGAATAAATCCCGATAATGCAAGTCTGGTGCAAGGTTCGCAGGTCAAAAGGAATACATCAACCGGGGGCGGACACCCTCGGAACGATTCTAAAATAGCCCCTTTGGGAGAAGGGGCATACAAAACCGGGAGGAATATATGTCCACTTTCAAATCCACGCGCCGCGTGGCCATGAGCCTTGTGGCCGCGGCCGCTGCAACATTCGGCCTGCAAGCGAATGCCGGTGGTCATGGCATCGATCTGACAGGAAAAACCGTTGAATGGATCATTCCATTTTCCGAGACTGGCGGCTCCGCAAAATGGGCGAACTTCTATGCGCCGTTGCTGTCCGAAGCGCTACCAGGCCAGCCGACCGTCGTTGTGAAGTTTATGCCTGGAGCAGGTTCAACCAAAGGGGCCAACTATTTCCAAGAGCAAACCTATGACGACGGCACCCTGATCTTCGGTTCTTCAGGCTCCACACAGTTTCCTTATCTGCTGGGTGATCCACGGGTGAAATTCGAATACTCTGACTGGAACGTGGTTCTTGCTTCTGGCACCGGCGGCGTGGCCTATCTGCCGCCAGAACTGGCCGCAAAGATGGATGGTCTGGACGCTACTGGTTTGCAAGACATCGATTTTATCTATGGCAACCAAGGGGCCACGCGCCTTGATCTGGTCCCGACATTGGCATGGGAAATGCTGGGCCTCAACGTAGAGAGCGTCATGGGTATCAAGGGTCGTGGAGACGGACGTTTAATGTTCGAGCGCGGCGAAGCCAATATCGACTATCAGACATCCTCGTCGTATCTTTCGGGCGTCACACCACTGGTCGAGGCGGGCACAGCCGTTGCCATGATGACATGGGGTGCGCTGGATGACGAAGGCAATATCGTGCGTGATCCCACGTTCCCCGACACCCCGACCTTCAAGGAAATTTGTGAAGCCACCGAAGGTTGCGAGACTTCCGGTCAAAAATGGGATGCGTGGAAAGCATTCTTTATCGCGGGCTTCCCTGCTCAAAAAATGGTGTTCCTGCCACAAGGGGCCACGCCTGACGCAATGGCCACCTACACAGCCGCTTTCGAGGCTATCAAGGCACGCCCTGATTTTAAGGAAATCTCGGGTAAACGTCTGGGTGAATATCCGCAGATGACGGGTGCTGCGGCACGAACCGCCATGGTCAGCGCCACGAAAGTTTCACCTGAGGCCAAAGCATTCATCGTGAACTGGCTTCAGGAAAAGTACGGTGTTTCTCTGAACTAAACTTTCCTTTTTGAACGCCCCACCCGCATGAGTGGGGCGTTTTTCCGAGGAAAGTGGGAGGATCATTTCATGGAAGTCATCATGGAGGCTTTGCCTGCATTCAGCGACGCTTGGACGCTAATATTGCAACCTGTTGTGTTGGGATATTTAGTCATGGGTGTCCTGATGGGACTGTGCATCGGGGTGTTTCCCGGATTGGGCGGCATTGCAGGTCTATCACTGTTGCTTCCGTTTATGTTCGGCATGGACCCCATACTGGGTCTGGCGCTGATGATCGGCATGGTTGCGGTCGTCCCGACATCTGATACCTTTGCCTCTGTTCTTATGGGTATTCCCGGATCTTCGGCCAGTCAGGCGACTGTGCTGGACGGCTTTCCAATGGCCAAAAAGGGTCAGGCGGCACGCGCGCTTTCAGCGGCATTCGCGTCATCTTTGTTTGGTGGTCTGGTAGGGGCCAGCTTTCTGACGGTGTTTATCCTGATTGCACGTCCCATCGTGCTGGAGTTCCGCACCCCAGAATTGTTGATGATCACCATCTTCGGACTGTCGATGGTCGGTATCCTTGCCGGTCGCATCGCGATCAAAGGGATTGTCGCCGCAGGCCTCGGCATGTTGATCGGTATGATTGGCGAAGGCGCGTCTTCGGGTGATCTGCGCATGTCGTCCTATGACTTTCCATATCTTACAGACGGCCTGAAACTCGTGATCGTGGGCCTTGGTATCTTTGCCATCCCCGAGATCATCTCGCTGCTGCGTCAAGACCGCGCCATCAGCCAAGAGCCGCAAATCGGCGGCGGTTGGATCGATGGTGTCAAAGACTGGTTCGACAATATCTGGCTATCTGTGCGTTGCTCTATCATCGGGGTTATCGTGGGCGTTATCCCCGGTCTTGGCGGGTCAGTGGTCGACTGGATCGCTTACGGCCATGCGGTACAAACGACAAAAGACAAATCCAACTTCGGCAAAGGCGAAGTACGTGGCGTGATCGGACCTGAGAGTTCCAATAACGCGAAAGAAGGCGGCGGGCTGGTACCCACCTTGCTCTTTGGCATTCCGGGCTCAGGCTCTATGGCGATTTTCATTGGCGCGATTGCCCTACTGGGATCTGGGCAGATTGAGGTTGGTCCCGCAATGCTAAAGAACAACCTCGACATCACCTACGCTATCGTGTGGCTGCTGGCGCTGGCAAACGTGGTCGGCACAGTCATTTGTATCGCCGCCTCTGGTGGCATCGCAAAGCTGACAACAATTCGCTTTGTCCTGCTGGCACCCTTCCTATTTATGATCATCAGCTTTGCGGCGTTCCAGTCAGGCCAGAACCTGATGGACCTCGTGGCACTGTTTGCTATCGGGTTCCTCGGCATCCTGATGCGGCGGTTTGACTGGTCGCGTCCGGCCTTCCTTATTGGTTTCGTATTATCAAATCCTGCCGAAACCTACGCAAACCAAGCGATTCAGATCGCGCAATCGCGCTTCCGCAAAGGTTTTGGCGAAGGGATCGACTACATCTTTTCGCCCATTGTTATCATTTTGGTAGTGATAACCGTAATCTCGGTTGTGCTTGGGCTGCGTCAGGCTAAACACATCATGGCCGAAGGCGATATCACAGCAGGCTCCAAGCGTGCGCCGATGGTCTTCATGCTGCTGGTTACCGCCTTCATCGGCTATGCGTTGTATGATGCGATGTCGATCCCCAGCTACAGCCGCGACCGGACCTTCCCGATCTTCGTGGCAAGCATTTGCCTGATTGGCTGTGCTTTTCTCATCATCCGGATGATGCTCAAGCCCGAGACGGACACGATCTTTGCCGATCGAGAACTGAATGGCGGAGATGCGTACGCGGCCCATGGATTGTGGCCAACGCTGGCATGGTTCGGGGCGCTGCTGGTGCTGACCTCACTGCTGGGTTTCATCCTTGCGCTAACGGTCTTTTTATTCACCTTCATGGTGGTCCGTGCGCGGGTCAGCATGGTCTTTGCCGCCGGATATACCGCCGCGGGACTTGCATTCATTTGCGCCATGGCATGGCTCCTGAACCGCGATTTCCCGCCCGGTCTTTTACAGGAATACTTTACCCTCCCATGGCCTTTCACATGACCCAAACAGAAATTCCTTTTATATTCATGCGCGGTGGCACCTCGCGTGGTCCCTACCTCAACCGCAAGGATCTACCGAATGATCTGGAAACCTTGGCACAGATACTCATCGCCATAGTAGGTTCAGGTCATCCGCTTAACATTGATGGGATCGGCGGTGGGGCGGCGGTGACGACCAAGGTCGCAATGCTTTCAAAGTCCGATGATGAGTGGGCTGATGTGGATTATTTCTTTGCTCAAGTGAGCGTCGAGGACCGGTTGGTGGATTTCAAACCCACCTGCGGGAACATCTTGTCTGGGGTCGGCCCTGCAGCCATCGAAATGGGGCTGATAGCAGCACAAGATGGCGAGACGACTGTAAACATTCGTGCTGTGAATACCGAGGCGCGGGTTGCCGCAGTTGTCCAAACACCAGGTGGGCAAGTCAGCTATGAAGGCATGGCTCAGATTGATGGCGTGCCGGGTACGTCGGCACCTGTAGCCTTGCAGTTTATGGAAACAGTGGGTGGCGTCACCGGTGCCTTTCTGCCCACCGGAAAGTTGGTCGATGTCGTCGACGGGATCTCGGTCACCTGCATGGATGTCGCCATGCCAATGGTAATAGCCAAGGCCAGTGATTTTGGCCTGACCGGATACGAGAGCGCAGCCGAATTGGACGAGAACCGCAGCTTTTTTGCCAAGATGGAGGCCCTGCGCATTAAGTCTGGTGCGCTGATGGGGATGGGCGATGTGACCAAATCCGTCACGCCAAAATTCGGGCTTTTGGCGCCTGCGCGTGCTGGCGGGACTATCGCGACGCGGTATTTCATGCCGTGGAACACTCATCCGACGATGGCCGTAACCGGTGCGCAATGTCTTGCAGCTTGTGTGCTGACGCCGGGCACTGTTGCGGAGGGGATGGCGGCCAAGCCCAATGAAGTTCCTGCCCCCATAACGCTAGAGCATGCCTCGGGCAGCATCGATGTGGTTGTAGATTACGCACAGACCGATGTGGGATTTGAGGTTATTTCTGCAGGTTTGATCCGCACGGCACGCAAGATTGCCGCTGGAAGCGTGTTTGTCCCTAAATCAGTATGGGCTGGCCTATGACACCACATGTAACAAGGGATAAGCCCATGAAAGTCCATATTCTTGACGATTGGTTTGATACGCTGCGCGGTCTGCCGTGCTTTTCGAAGCTGGCAGATCATGAGGTCACCGTCTGGACCGACCATGAGCCTGATCCAGCTAAACTTGCCGCGCGGGTGGCCGACGCCGAGGCGTTGGTGCTGTTTCGCGAACGCACAAAAGTTGGTGCTGAGTTGCTTGCGGGGTTGCCAAACCTCAAGCTGATTTCCCAGCGGAGTGTCTACCCCCATGTGGATGTGGCAGCTTGTTCGGCGTATAGCGTTCTGCTGAGTTCCAACATGCACGCGGGCGCGCCGTCCTATGCAGCGGCAGAACATACGCTTGCGCTGATCCTCGCCAGTTATCGCCAGATCCCACAGCAGACGGTGTCGATCAAGGCAGGCCATTGGCAATCCGGCGTTGGGCGCACGCTGCGTGGCAGAACACTTGGGCTTTATGGCTATGGGCGCATCGCGGGTGCAGTTGCCGAATACGCGAAAGCGCTGGGTATCAAGGTGCAATGGTGGGGATCAGAGGCTGGACGCTCACGCGCTCTCGCTGCGGGTGAAACAGTTGCTGAATCACGCGAAGCGTTTTTTGCGACCTCGGATATTGTCAGCGTCCACGTACGGCTCAAGCCGGAAACACGCGGCCTAATCACCGCCACTGATCTGGCACAGATGCAGCCCCGCGCGCTTTTCGTGAACACGTCGCGCTCCGGCTTGGTTGAAACCGGCGCGTTGGAGGCTGAAGTGGCAAAAGGCCAACTGCACGCCGCTGTGGATGTATTCGATCACGAGCCGCTGACCGATACGTCGAACATCTTGCTGACCCACCCTAATGTGCTGGCCACACCTCATATCGGTTTTGTAACCGAGGATGAATTTGACCTGCAGTTCTCTGACATCTTTGACCAAATCAACGCCTACGCGACTGGCGCGCCGATCCATATGATAAACCCCGAGGTCTACCCTTAAGCGTATTGCGCGGCCTCAACGAACCCGTCCTCGATCGCACGGCTTACAAAATCATTGAGTGCTGCGATACGCGGGTCGGTATTGTCAGGCAGCACCATCGCTTGGCGCACCGAGGTCAGCACGCCGGATAAGATGCGGATGTCGGGCGATCCTGCAAAAGCCCCCTCTAGCGAGGCACGGACACCGGCCACGGCATCACATCTGCCTGCACGGAATTCTTCAAAGCTTTCGGGTGGCGTACCTGAACGTTCCAGTGTGGCATGCTGGAGGCTCTTGGTCAGGTGCATATCATAGGCTGAGCCAGTCGAAGTTAATACCTTTACGCCGGCAGCATCGACATCCTCTACATCAGTGAATGGTGCATCACTGCGCACCGCATAGGTCGCCTCAATCACAATATAGGGCTGGGTAAAGGCGATTTTTTCGGCCCGCATGGGATCAATAGCAAGAAAACCTACGTCCCATTTGTTAAGGCGGGAATCTTCAAAGACTTTTCCGGCACCGCTGTAGATAACGGGCTCCATTCGCGCGCCGATCTCCTCCGCCAGTCTTTGGGCCAGCGCGGGGCTGACGCCCGTCAAATTGTTGCCATCCTGCTGGACCAATGCGCGATTGCCAGTATTGACTGCCACGCGCAACACACCGTCCAGTGCCAGTGTTTTCAATTCCGCTTGCATCGTTATTTCCTTTTTTCACGGTTAACATCGAACAGTCGTACGAAAAGCGGCGCACCGAGGATGACCACAAATATACGTAGCACGTGATGTGCCACCACAAAGGCCATATCCGCACCTACGATCAAAGCCAGCACTGTAAGCTCTGCCTGTCCCCCCGGCGCAAAGGCCAGGATCGTTTCCATTGGCGGGGCAAGGCCAGCAAGGTGGATGGTCTCAGCAAAGATGATGGTCAGCACCAGAAGGATCACGCAGAACCCCAGACCTGCCGTCACATCCGTGCGCACTTCGGCCATGGTGACACCTGCGTATTTGGTCCCCACGCTCATACCGATAAAGAACTGCGCGGCCCAGATCGCCTCTGCCGGTGGGCGGTGGTTCAGGATGCCCGCCAGTGCAAACGCCGCCGCCAGCAGAAGTGGGCCCAGAATTGTGGCACCGAACATGCCAACCCGCTTCGCGATCTGCCATCCAGCAAGACCGCAAAACACCATTAGCGCCAGTTGCACCGGCTCAATACTGGTTGCCGGCGCACCTGGAGGGTTGCTTAGATCAGCATCCCAGACCCATTTCAGTAAAAAAGGAAGCACAACCACAATTACCATAACCCGTGTGGCATGGATGAGTGACAAGGCGCGGACATCGCCGCCAGCTTCTTCTCCAAAGACAAGCATGTCCTGCAAGCCGCCCGGCATGGAGGAATAATAACTGGTTGCGAAGTCAAAGCCCCAGAGACGCTGAAAATACAGCACGCCGACCACTCCGATACAGCCGGTCATCACCGGGATCATCAGCAAGGTCGGCCACATTCCCACCATGGAACCCAATAACGTAGTTGTGAACGTCGCGCCCACAGCTACGCCCAAGATGGTGCGCATGGCATCATTAACCAACCTGATCCCGCGCATCGGCACACCGGCCATTGAGGCTATCAGACAGGCAAAGATCGGCCCCAGCAACCATGGGAGTGGTAAGTGCATAATCTTGAAAGCAAAAACGCCAATCGCGGCGATCCCAAAAGCGTAAAGGCGCGGCATCATTCTTGTAATACCTTGAGCCTGTGGCGCAGGGAGGTTTGCAAATGCGCCTCTGCAGCTTCACCCGCCGCCTGTTGGTCCCCCGCAGCAATAGCTGCGATGATTTGCTCGTGTTGACTGCTAACCGTTTTGATCCGCGCTTCGTCATCCAGCGTCGTCGGCCCCAGCAATATCAACGCATTGTTGAGCGCACGGGCCGAAGCCAGCAAGAAGCGGTTGCGCGTAGCGAGGTATATGCTGCGGTGAAAATCCTGATTGAGAGCGGCTGCGCGGGGAGTGTCGTGCCCCGCACTATCAATCTGTTCGTTGATATCCTTGAGAAGGTCGACCTCGGCGGGGTTAGCATGTTTGGCTGCCATCTCTGCAGCCGTACGTTCAAGGACGAGCCGCATTTCGTAGAGCTCAACGATTTCAGTGGAGCTCAACGTGCGAATGACAGCGCCTAAACGGGGTCGATGCTCGACGATCCCGTCGTTCTCAAGCTTGCGCAAGGCCTCTCGCACTGGTGTGCGCGACAGGTCCAATTTTTTAGCAACGTCTATCTCGCGCAGTCGGTCACCTGGAAGGAATTCCCCAGACCTGATCGCCGCATGCAAACGATGGTAAGCGAGTTCCCCCTGAGACATGTCTTGCAATTCCGAGTTGTGCATTCTAGTAATATCCAAATTGTATCCGCTTGGATACAATAACCACATGAAGAGGAAATACCAGTGTCAAAATCAGTGATTGTCGTCGGAACAGGTAACGCCGCCCTTTGTGCCGCGATCGCAGCGTTGGAAAACGGGGCGCAGGTGACCTTGCTGGAAAAGGCTGATCAGGCTTTGGCAGGCGGCAATACAAAATATACTGCGGGTGCCATGCGCTTTGCCTATGACGGGGCTGCGGATCTTTTGCCTCTGTTGCGCAACCCCAATGACCCTCGCGTTCAGAACGCCGATTTTGGTGGCTATGACACTGAGAAATTTAGCAATGACTTATTGGGCTTCAACGATGGCCGTCCGCTTTCTGAGGAGCAAGAAGCACTCGTCAACTTATCGGGCGAAACGATGCGCTGGCTTGCTTCGCATAATGTAAAGTTTGAACCGATCTATAGCCGTCAGAGTTTTGAAAAAGATGGTCGTCATGTGTTTTGGGGTGGCCTAACGTTGGCAGCAGAGAACGAAGGAGTTGGCCTTTTCGAGATGGAGCTGGCCGCTGTTGAGCGGATGGGCGGAACAGTCCGCTACAATAGCGCTGTCACAGGTCTCGTTACCGAGGATGACCACGTAATTGGTGTGCGCGTTGGCGATGAGGTCCTGCATGCGGACGCTGTGATCCTCGCTTCAGGCGGATTCGAAGCAAATGATGAGCTGCGGGTCAAGCATATGGGCCCGAACTGGAAAGCAGCAAAAGTGCGTGGCACTCCACACAACACCGGCGACGGTCTCATAATGGCGAGCGAAGTGGGCGCTGCTGAATATGGCCTCTATGCCGGATGCCATGCAACTCCAATGGACTTGCATATGGCCGACTTCGGGAATCTTGAACTGCCTGCTGGCGAACGTAAGAACTACCGCAAGATTTCATATTTTCTCGGTGTTATGCTGAATGCCGACGGCGCACGTTTCGTCGATGAGGGTGCCAATTTCCGCAACTACACCTATGCTCAATATGGTGCTGCCATTCTCGAGCAACCAGGTCAGTTTGCTTGGCAGGTTTTCGATAGCAAAGTGTTCGATCTGCTCTACGCCGAATACAGATTTCATGACGCCCATTTTGTTGAAGCTGACACCTTGGAAGCGCTTGCGCCCCTGATGGTTGGCGTAAACCCAGATGCAGCTATCGCTACGCTCGACGCTTACAACGATGCGGTGGATGCTCAAACCGCATTTGATCCAACCGTTCTGGATGGCAAAGCAACTGATGGTTTGACACCGCCCAAATCGAATTGGGCCCAGAAAATAGACGAAGGCCCCTTCCGCGCGTTTCCTGTCACCGGTGGGATAACATTCACGTACGGCGGACTGAAAGTAGACGCCAGGGGCAGTGTCGTTAGGGAAGACGGCTCAACAATTGCAGGCCTGTTTGCATGTGGCGAGATCGTCGGCGGTGTATTTTTTGCGGGATATCCTGGCGGGTCGGGCCTCACGTCAGGCGCTGTATTTGGCCGCCGGGCGGGTTATGGGGCATCTCAGGCAGAACACAATCAATGACAACTGCGCCGTTAAGGCCGTTGAGTGCGGCAAAGACCGCTTCGGGAAAGCTTCCTCTTAGCGCTGAACGAATAGCTACGGTCCACTTGGGTCGGGACTACATAGGTTGAAATTCCCATTTCTCGAAAGCGGACTTTAGCCGCGGTGCAGAAAATGGTAAGTGTGGGCTCGACGCCGCCTTTTGCTTACGCAGAAACACTTGGTGGCGCATCCACGGCGAAGCCGACATTAGTTTTCAGGTTATAATACTCTGTCAGCGCTATGTTGATGTTTGGGCTGGAGGGTTGAATGGAGGGCAAATCATGCCAAGAGTCCAACTTCCCGCCGTCGCCCCGAAACGCAGAGCTTGGAACAAGGGGCGCCTTGTCGGACAAAAGCGTCCACTACTTCCCAAGCAAGTCTGGGCCATCCGCGCGCGCTTAGAACTCGCGGGCAATCTTCGCGATTTGGCTTTGTTCAACGTCGCAATCGACAGCAAGTTGCGCGGGTGCGACTTGGTCGCGCTCAAAGCCGATCACCTAATCAGAGATGGCAGGGTGCGCGAACGCGTGTCGGTCGTTCAAAGCAAAACGAACAAGCCTGTGCAGTTTGAACTGGCTGAAAACACTCGAGAAACTGTGTCCAGCTGGATCAGATCTCCGGAAATGATCAGATGCCAATTCTTGTTTCCGAGCCGTTTTCATGATCGCCCGCACATATCAACACGCCAGTATGGGCGTTTGGTTCGGGACTGGGTTGTTTCCATCGGGTTAGAACCTAGTGGTTATGGCACCCATTCCATGCGCAGAACAAAGGTCGCGGAAATCTACCGCAAGACAGGCAACCTGCGTGCCGTCCAGCTTTTGCTTGGACACACAAAGGTTGATAGCACCGTCAGATATCTGGGGGTCGAGCTCGAAGACGCGCTGAGCATTTCCGAGCGGACCGACATCTAAGAACCTTGACGAACGGCAGGAGCCGTTCGTCATTTCAAAGCGGTCACGGCCGCTTGATAACTCTTACGGCAGTGCTGAGCCCTATCTGTGAATTCAGTTTCCAAGCTGCGCGCGCCTCATCAAAAGTAAGCGATCACAATTGGTCAAGTAAGTGGTCTCTCAGGCGCGCGAAGGACGGCTTATTCAGAAGCTCTTTGCGATAAACAAGGTAGTATCCAAAGCCATCCCGCGCGACTGGCGTGCCAACGCGCACAATCGCGCCTGATGCCACCAGATCATCCTCTAATCCCATGGTTCCAATGCCGATGCCTTCGCCTGCACTCACCAAGTCAAGCATCGTCGGGTAACTGGCGATCTTGGGAATTTGCCCACGATCCAGCAGGGACTGCCCTGTAAGATCACACCAAACAGGCCAAGTGACCCAGCCTACGTCATGAGGGTCGCCGTGATCAAAAATGAAGCGCGGATCAAGTGTCGCCAGTGCCGCATCAGGATCAAATTTCAGATGCTGATCCAGAAACTTAGGTGCTGCGATGATCTGGCAGTGTTCGCGGAACAGCAGATCTGCGCAATTCACACCAAAAGATCCACGACCAAAGCGGATCGAAAAATCGACAGACGGGTCATCGAAGGCGCGGTAATCATCGGCGGTCAGGAAGTTTACCGTGGCCTCCGACGCCATGCGCAGCGCGCTGATCTTTGGCATCAACCACAGATGCGCAATGCCAAAGGACGCACCAACAACCAATTCGTCTTTGCCGACACGTGTTGCATCCCGAATGCCAAGTTCAAGACGGTCTAGAAGGGTTGTCGCGAGCTCTGACAACACGGTCCCTTCTCGGGTCAGTTGGACAACACTGCCGTTGCGGCGAAAGAGCGGCGATCCGATCCAATCCTCTAACCGCGCCACATGGCGCGTAACGGCGGGTTGGGCGACAGACAGTTCCTGCGCCGCACGGGTGAAATTGCTATGCCGTGCAGCGGCCTCAAAGGCCAGCAGCGCGTTGAGAGGAGGGAGTTTTCGCCGCATGAGTGTATCGCCTTGTGATAACAAAAAGGTATTACAACATTCCACTTTTGAGGATCGCGGTAAAGTCAATTGATCTGCATAGTTTCGCAAAACCAGTGGGAGACGAACAATGGAAAAAGTCGCGTTCACGCAGATGAAAGACGGCACCAAAGAGGAATACGCGTTCCTCACCGAACATGAGACCGACTACGCCAAGGACACAGCGAAGCGGCTTATGAAAGCGATGGTTGAACTGGACGAAGGCCTATCAGGCTATCTCGTCACGCGGCTTGGCCATTCGTTGCAATCCGCGACGCGTGCGTGGCGGGACGGTGCGGATATCGACTGGGTCGTCTCCACGCTGCTCCATGATATTGGCGACATATACGCCCCCTATAACCATGATGAATACGCGGCGACCATTCTGCGCCCGTTTGTGCGCGAACAATGCGCATGGTGCGTTCAGACCCACGGCGATTTCCAGATGGTCTATTATGGGCATCACGTGGGCGGTAACCCCAACAAGCGCGACCAGTTCAAAGACAGCCCCTTTTTCGACGATTGCGCGGTGTTTTGCGAACGCTGGGACCAGGCGAGTTTCGATCCTGCGTATGACACCCTGCCGCTGTCGTTCTTTGCGCCGATGGTCGAAGAGGTGTTTGCCCGCACGCCCTATGATCCGAATATCATACAGGCTGGCGTTCGCGCGCCACTGACAGATGCTGTAGCGGCCGCAAACCGCGCTGCCGCCTAGCCCTTCGGAGGTGTCTTTATGACCGACCAGCCCGAAACGCCACCCCGCACCCCGCGCCGCATCTGGAACTTTACGCCTGCGTTACCGTTGCAGCTTGCCCCCTATTGGGATTGGCCGCTGCGTCCGCTCGCGTCACTGGTTTACCTGCTCAAAAGCTGGAACCCGGTTGGGATGCGGCTGATGTTCCTCATCGCGGCCGCGGTGACGTGGACGTTCTTCACACCCGATCTGTCCCGCGCCGAAACAGTGCAATTCGGTTGGGTGTTCGAAGTCTGGTTGCGCAATTTCGTTCTGCTGACGACAGTCGCTGGTGGCTTGCATCTGTTGCTTTGGAGGTTTCGCACGCAAGAAGACGAATACCGCTACGACATGCGCCCGATGATGAAGGGCGCAAAGGTTTTCTGGTTCAAAAATCAGGTTTGGGACAACATGTTCTGGTCCTATGTTGCGATGCACTTCTGGACATTCTGGGAATGCTTCATGTGGTACGCTTATGCTAACGGCTGGGCGACAATGATCACGTTTGACAGCAACCCTGTCTGGTTTGTGGCACTCATTATTATGATCCCGATTTGGGCAGGGCTATACTTTTACGCCCACCACCGCGTGCTGCATATGGGGTTCATGTATCGGCATGTGCATTCATGGCATCATCGCAACATCAATACCGGACCGTGGTCCGGACTTGCGATGCATCCGGTGGAAAGCTTCATCTTGATGACGGATACTTTAATCTGGCTTTTGGTGCCCGCGCATCCCATCCATGTCATTTTCTTGTTGTTCCACCACGGGATCGGCGCGCCTACGTCCCACGCCGGATTTGAAAAGGTAAAGCTGGGGCGCGGCGTTGCGTTGGACGTCGGTGACTTCTTTCACCAACTTCACCACCGGTTTTTCGATTGCAACTATGGCACCGGGGAAACGCCTTGGGACCGCTGGTTTGGAACCTTCCACGACGGGTCGGCGGACGGGAATGAGTTGGTCAAGGAACGCCGCCGCAAAATCTGGTCCGGCCAGTAAGGAGTTTACCTTTGAAGAACATCTACACCTTCGGGCGCAAGCCTGCGCAGCGCAACTATACCGTCGCAGACCTGATCGCGCTTAAGGGGTCGGGCAAGCGGCTGACCATGTGCAACCCAGCGACAGAGGCTGAATTCAAGGCCTGCGTTGAGGCTGACATCGACCTGCTGACTGTGTGGGATGTGCATCTGGAAATGACCCGTCAGATTGCGCCAACGCATTTCGCCGGCACCGCGATGAACTGGGGGCAATTTGCAACCAACGATGAAATTCTGCGCCACGCCATCGGCTGTATGGAAGCAGGCGCGGACATGTATTTCACCAACCGAAGCTTTGATGTGGTCGAGATGCTGGCGCGCGAAAGCATCCCTGTTCAGGTGCATATGGGGCTCGTGCCGTCGCTGTCGCACTGGGCGGGTGGCTTGCGTGCATTTGGACGTACGGCGGATGAGGCGATGCAAATCCTGCGCACGTTCAAACGCTACGAGGATGTAGGAGCCTTCGCCTGCGAGATTGAATGCGTTGCCGAAGATACCTTACGTCTGCTCAATGACCGCACGTCGATCGTCACAATTTCACTTGGGTCGGGCAATGCAGGTGATGTGATCTTCCTGTTCATGGCCGATATTTGTGGCGAGGCCGAGAACCCGCCACGTCACGCCCACGCCTTCCGCGATCTCGCACCCTTGCACCAGCAATTGCACACCGAACGGGTCGCAGCCCTCAAGGAGTTCCAGTCAGAAGTGCGCGGGATGGCCTTTCCTTACCCAGCTCAGTCGATCAGCATGCGGACAGGCGAATTGGACAAATTGCACGAAGCGCTTGAGAAAGTGTGACTGAAAGCTGTTGCGACAGCAGTTTTTGATGATGTCAACGGCATCTTGACGCCAGCATAATGTGGACCCCATACCCATCACTATGGACAGCTCGATTGCCCTTGCTAAGTCTGGTTTTCGTCAGTTGGGAGCGATCGTAGCGAGTGATCGGTTTGGATTCGACCGTTTCTGGCTCGATTGAATGGCTGGTTCATGGAAACCTGCTGCATTGCGTAGCTTCTTGTGCTGCACCTGCGAGAGAATGCTGCGTCAGCGAAGGCGGAAAGTCCAAGGTCGGCTTCGTCCGCATCTTACCAGCTCATGCGTCGTGCTGTGAAGGTCAGGTATCCCAAATTCGCATCTATCGCCGTGGGGCAGCTTCGGGCTGACAACGGCCATCAGGTATGTAAATCTGACGGCGGTGTTGCTGCAACCCTGCTGCCGCACTGCCGCAAGGCAGCTCTGAGTCCAGAGTTACCGATGCTAAGCCATGCCAGCGCTCCAGTAATTGATAGAGCAATGCAGCTCCGTTTCAAGCCATTGCCTGAATTTGCTGACGCTCGATTTTCGCGCTGAATGCTGGCTTGTCGCAAACCAATAGGCTGCGCCTGTCGGTGATCTGCGATCGAATGGAGACGCAACATGACCTTGCTCGAGAGCATCGCATGCGAGAGTCTCCCAGGCCATAAAGATGCCCTGTCCTGTCATCGCCGCATCTAAACACAATGAGGCGTCGGCATAGGTTGGTCCGGATTGCAGATCGACAGCTTTTAAGTCCTGGCCGGATAGCCAGCTTTTCCATCCGTACAACAGCTCGTTTTCGCGGATGATTGGGACGGTTCGTAGATCGTCAAGAGTGCCAAGACGCTGTGCCAAGTCGGGCGAACAAACGGGAAAAACACGCTGATCTAACAGCTTGACGGCGCCCGACCCAATTGACGGATCTTCACCGACCCGGATCCCGATATCGATCTCAGAATAGTCAAGATCGACGACCTCAGCAGTTGGCAGCACCCGCAAGCTAATGTTGGGGTTTTCCTGATTAAATCGCTTTATTCTCCATATAAGCCAACGACTTGCGAATATCGGCGCGACTGAAATAGTCAACATGCCTTCCTCTGGGGCACGAATTTCAGAGATGACCGACGAAAGCTCTTGCATGGCGCGTGTCAAACGCGGTGCAACTTGGAGACATATTGCCGTTGGTTTGAGGCCAGATGCTTCACGAATGAATAGGGACTGGCCCAGTACCGCCTCTGCCTTGGCAAGTCGTTGGCTCAAAGCGCCTGCCGTTATTCCCAACTCGTTGGCCGCCCGCCCAAGGGTGCCAGTTCGGGCAATGGCTTCGATGGCCCGCAGCGCAGAAAGCGGTATTGCGTTCAAGTTTTGCATTTAGTTTTTCTATACCCAAGAGATCGCGAAGTCGATTCCCAACATGATGTTTCTTCGTCAAAATCAACGTATGAAAAAAGCGTTCGCGATATATCTCAAATGGCTTTACAGAGCCCGACCACTGTCGCTTGCGGCAAGCTCTGCGGAAGCCAAATGGTCACGAGATCCACTGTCACATCCTGATATTGCGCGTATGTCGCAGCGGGAACTCGCGGACTTACCGTTAAGTCCCGAGCGGATCAAAAATGAATGACAACTTCGTCCCGCGCTGCCGAACTTTGACCTATGAAAATGCTGCAAGATGGACGAACGGCCGCAATGCGAAAGCTGCAACGCAGCGTTCGAGCTGTTCGTGGACGGCGGCTCCGGGCCGTCCTTACGAACGGCCCAAACGTTAAATCTCAATAGCTTCCGCAATAGCCAAAGCATCTTCGAGCTCGACGCCGAGATACCGGACCGTGCTGTCCATCTTGGTATGGCCGAGGAGCAACTGCACCGCGCGCAGATTGCCAGTCTTTTTGTATATCTGCGTCACTTTGGTCCGACGCATCGAATGGGTGCCGTATGCAGTCGCCTCAAGCCCAATCGACGTCACCCAATCACGGACGATCCGCGCGTATTGACGGGTCGAAATGTGCAGACGCTCATGAAAGCGACCTGGCCATAGGTACTCTGAGCCAACCATGAGCTCATCCTCCATCCATTTCTCGACAGAGGCGCGCGTTCCTTCGGAAATCTCGAAGCGCACGGGTTTTTGCGTTTTGCTCTGCAAGACGGATGCACGTTCTTTGACCTGACCAGAGGCCATGACGTCAACGACCTTCATCTTGACCAGATCACAGCCGCGAAGCTTGCTGTCTATCGCCATGTTGAAGAGCGCAAGGTCACGATGGTTCTCAGCCAGTTCAAGCCTTACTCGGATCGCCCAAACGTGTTTTGGTTTCAGCGGTCGTTTCTGGCCGACTATGCGGCCCTTGTTCCATGCAGGGCGCAGAGCGCGAATGGCTGGTAAGTTTGGTGTTTCCATGACTGATCCTCCGATCCGCCGCGCCCCCCCCACAACGACAACCCGACGTTGACTAGAGCACGATATCACAGGATGCTGCGCTGCCTCCGAGGTCCGGTTAGAGCCCTATCTTCGGGATGCTGCAAGATGCGCGAAGGTCCGCTTCGTGAGTTTGGCGACTTCAATTGCCTCGCATGTCGCAGTCAAAACTGCCAGAGTGCAGGATGACATGTATTTTTTGCTCAATAATCGCAGGCCAAGCCCCCGGACATGTTCTTTTTCGTGGCCAACGTGTAATTGGATTTCTGTCACTTGAAGGCCATCCGCTGGTTGTTCCGTTGAAGCACATCACCAGTCTTAAAGATTTGGATGATGAGACTGGCGCAGAGGTTTTCCAGTCTGCGAGGAGAGTTGCCAGCGAATTGCAGGCAGTGACGGGCTGCGATGGTGTGAATCTCCTTCTCTCGGATGGACCGGCTGCTGGGCAAGACGTGTTCCATTTGCATTTACATGTGAAACCGCGTTGGCATGGAGATGATGTGCGGTTGATATGGGATACAGCCACGGCTTCAGATAATGAGCGCAAAAGTCTCGCAGATGAACTTCGAGCGCGCTTATCGGAGGTTTGACCGATGTAAAAACTGACGTTCAGAGCATCAATTGCTAAGTCAGCTTCGTCCGCCCTGCCGCCGCGCCTTCCAGTTTGGCGTTGATTTGGTATGCAAATGCAGAGAATGTCGGCAAAGAGCCCAAGGTACCGAATGCTGCATTGTGCACGAATGTCCGCTGCCCGAAGTATGGTCAAAAACGTGTCGTGATCAAACCGCGTTCTGCAAAGGGCATGAGGCACACGATTTATGAAGGGTTTTTCTCTGAATCTTCGTCGGGAAATAAGGACCGGCTTTAGCGATGCGCCCTAAGCACAGCACCATGCGTTACTGTATGAACACGGAGCTATGTCATAGCTTATTGCGAAGCAGTTCTGCTATGTTTAAATTGAAGTATCTGAAAACCTTGGCATGCTTGGGCGATGAAAAAGCAAACGCAGACCAGCCTGCGCGCGCGTCTGCGAACTGACACGCGCTTGGCCCATGAACAGCTTGACCAAGAGGTGTCTAGGTTCGACCTGACGACGCCCAATGGGCTTATCGGCTTTTTAGATATGCAGTCCGCCGCGTTTCAAACTCTCTTGGAGTTCTACGCCTCTGCGAAAACAGAAGCCATGATACGAGATCTCCTTGAGCGTGCGACGCTTGATCTTTGTGAACTGCGGTCATCAGCTGAAACGGTACCGGCGGCAATCGAACCGGTCCACCCACTCTCCATCGACTACGCTGTCGCCGGGTCGAGGCTGGGCTCACGACTCCTCAAGAAGCGATGGCAGGCAGCCACAGACCCGAAGGTCAGGCGCGCCCGTGCTTACTTTTCGGCACCAAGTTACATCGATATATGGGCATCATTTTGCGACGCCACCGAAGCGATGCAGTCAACTGGACCGCAGGCCGATCAAGTCGTCAAAGATGCCAACCGAATTTTTCACATGTACCATGAGTGTGCCCGCGCTCTCATGCTTACGAAAGAAGCGACCCATGTCTGAGACAATTTCAAACCAGCCGCAATACGACTACGATCTGACCAACTGCGACCGCGAACCAATCCACATCCTTGGGCGTGTTCAAAGCTACGGATGCCTGATCGCAGTTTCGACCGACTGGATGGTGACATACGCATCTGAGAACTCTGGTGACCTGCTGGGACTTGATGCTCAAACCATCGTGGGCTCTCGCTTCACGGATATCTTCCCCCAAGAAACAGTCCACCATCTGCGGACGAAAATGCAGATGCTCAGCTATCACGCGGAGGCGGCGCGCGTGTTCGCCTATCCCGTATTGGAGGATGAACGGCTTTTTGACGTCTCGATCAGCCAGAGCGATCACAACATCATCTTCGAGTTTGAGCCACGTAACGGGCAAAAACAAACCGATCAGGATCGGTCAACTGTGCGCGCTTTGATCGGTCGCGTTAGACGACACAAAACAATCGATGACATGGCGCGCGAAGCCGTCCGAGCGGTCAAGATGCTGTCCGGATTTGACCGTGTCATGGCGTATAAGTTCAACGAAGACGATAGCGGCACGGTGATTGCGGAAGTTGCCCAACCCGATCAGGAACCGTTTCTGGGTTTGCGCTATCCGGCGAGCGATATTCCAAAGCAAGCACGTGCGCTCTATCTTCGTAGTCCATTGCGGATCATCTCGGACGTCGATGCAAAGATCTACCCAATACACCCTTCTTTTGATCCAAATGGTCAACCACTCGACCTTTCGTTGGCCATGACACGTGCCGTTTCTCCGGTCCATCTTGAATATCTGCGCAATATGGGCGTCGCCGCTTCGATGTCCGTGTCGATCATTCGAAATGGCAAGCTTTGGGGCCTGTTTGCGTGTCACCACCCGACGGCCAAACATATTAGTTATGAGACCCGCAGCGAGATCGAGCTCTTCTCAGAGCTCTTCAACTATCAACTCGCGCAAGTGGAAATGACCTCCGAACTGACAGAGGTTGATCTTGCACGGTCGCTGCATGATCGGTTGATGACACAGCTTTCCGGTGGCAAATCCATGGCGGAAGCCTTTGATGTCCTGTCTGAGAATATCAAAGAGGTTATCCCGTTCGACGGCGCTGCCGTCTACACGGATGGAGATTACAAATTTGCTGGAACCGTACCGACCAAAGAAGAATTTTTGGGTCTTGCACGGTTCCTGAACACCACGCAGTCGGGACAAGTCTACCATACAAATGCGCTTTCGACGCGTTATCCTGCAGCTGCAGACTTCGGAGATCGGGTTGCCGGTATTCTGGCTCTTCCGGTGTCTCGCACGCCGCGGGACTATCTCGTGCTGTTCCGTCGTGAGATCGCTTCCTCGGTAAAGTGGGCGGGGAACCCCGAAAAACCCGTCGAACTTGGTCCGAACGGAATCAGGCTAACTCCGCGTAAAAGCTTTGATGCCTGGCAAGAGGTCGTGCACGGACAATCCGCGCCCTGGCGCGCTTCAGAGCTCCGTGCCGCTGATGCCCTTCGGGTAACGCTGCTGGAGGTCGTGCTGAAGATGGCCGATGAACGGAACGCGGCACGCAAGCAGGCGCAGGATCAACAAGAACTCTTGGTTGCGGAGTTAAACCACCGCGTCCGGAACATTCTGAACCTTATTCGTGGATTGGTATCCCAAGGTCAGGAAGACGCGAAGTCGCTAGACCACTACCGGTCCGTTCTGGAAGATCGCATCTTTGCACTGGCGCGCGCGCATGACCAGCTGACACAAACAGAGTGGAATTGGGTTCCGTTCCGGTCTTTGGTCGAAACCGAGGTAAAGGCGTTTCTAACGTCGAAGGCCTCGCGCGTGAACATCACCGGAGATGAGATTGAACTGTCGCCCACAGCTTTCTCAACGCTTGCGCTGGTGATACATGAGCTTGTGACGAACTCGGCCAAGTACGGAGCCCTCAAAGACACATCGGGCCGCGTTGTGCTCGATGTTCGTCTGCAGCCAGATGGGGTCGCGAAACTGTCTTGGTGCGAAGAGAACGGCCCCCCTGTGCAGCCGCCAAAGCGACGTGGCTTCGGGTCGACAATTATCCAGCGCTCCATTCCCTTCGAGCTGAAAGGCCAAGCCGACACCCGCTACCGTGTGACAGGGTTCGAGGCAGATTTCGTCTTACCGTCTGCGCATGTGCGGAAGGCAGAGTCGACGGTCATTAAGTTTGAAGATGATGCAACGACAAAGGCCTCGGACGTGCGTCTTCAAGGTGAATGCCTCGTACTAGAGGACAACATGGTTATCGCGCTGGATGCGGCGGATATGCTTTCGGACTTGGGTGCCAAACATGTCAGCACAGCAAGCTCTGTTGCCACTGCGCTTCCGCTTATTGAGAAACGTGACATCTATTTTGCGCTGTTGGATGTCAATTTGGGCGATGAGACATCGCTACCCGTGATCGAGAAGTGTTTGGAGTTGGGCATCCCCACGGTCCTTGCAACGGGGTATGGTGCGAACTCAGCCGTCGTCGAGCGGTTTCCAGACGTTCCGGTGCTCAACAAGCCATACAACTCAGACAGCCTCAAGCAGGTTGCCGCGAAAGCGCTTGATATCTAGTCTTCAACTCAAGAAAACTGGTCGCTATTTCAGGCTCCGCGCGACCAAGTTATTGATATGAATCATCTTTATGCCCGCGGCCCCAGATGTCCGCACGCACGACTTTCTCTAACCCGATAGGCTCCTCGAAAGCAGACCCTGGAGCGGCTACAGCGGAATACTGCTTCGTTGCGCTCTGCCGACCTTCCCTTTCCGAAAGTGCTGCATGATGGACGAATGTCCGGTCTGGTGAAGCTGCGCTGCAGCGCTCAGCCTCGAAGCGAACGGCAGGAATGGGCCGTAATCGGCGGCCTGCACGAAGGGCGGGAAGCGGAAGTTCGCTACGCTCGCGAACAGAAAGGGCTAACTTTAGAAAGCAGACATTTTTTTTGCACTCAGTAAAGGTGCGGCCAAGAGTATTTGCTGTCTCAGGTGCTTGTCGGTCTACCCTCTGCACGGCACCGTGGAACGTAGTAGGCCCCAACTGATCCTCCGCGCCGCCACTTTGGAGAAGTTGGACCTATCCTTTTGGACTCAATCAATCGTGTTGCTCTTCGCGAGGTTGCACGAAGGACAACCGATCTGTCCATTTGTCACCGTTGTCTTTCCGCCATGAGAGTATGGAATGATGTGATCAGCATGCCATTCGCCCCACGACAGCTTTTCACCGGTGCAGTGGGTCTTGATCTGACAGTGGCCCAAGCCGCGGCGGAAGATTGCCAGCCGCTGCTCGAAGCTAAACGTCCTGATGGAGTCTTTCAGTTCGATATCTGGATATGCCGAGAAGAACAGCTTCTCCAGAAATTCCAATCGGCTGCGGATCGATTCCTCTGCATCGGTGGAATAACTCGTTAGGCGTTTGTATTCGACCAGTGCGGGATCGCGGTCTTCCTCTTCCAGCCTGTCGTTCGCACGTCGATCGGTCTCAAATGCGATGAACCATTTTGCTAAATCAGCCTCAGTCCCGATGTGCGCATATCCTCCGATCAGCGTTGAAACCAAACAATAGAGCGAAATCGCATTGTAACGTTCAAGCTCTGGCGTCTTTTCAGGGAATGCCCGCAACAAGTAATCCAAGACGCGCCTCACCTTTTTGCCAGTTTTGCCCGAAGTGTCGAACGTAGTGTTTTCACGGTAGATACGGTTCAAGTCGCTATCGCGCACACTGGCGGGCCCACCCGCCATCTCAATGCAGATCATTTGGGACGCGACCTGATCATAGGTAAAGCGGGAGTTGGAAAACTTGCAGTTTTCAAAGAACGCATGGCCTGCGATCTCTTTGGCAAAATCGCGCATCTGACCGGGCATAGCGTTGCGCTTTTCCTGTGCCTTCAGGGTCGTTCCATTCTGGAGACGCAAGAACATGTCTCGGACTTCATCTTCCTCGTCGGTCTGCACGGCATCATCAATGATAACAACATCAACCGCATAGGAATCAAACACCGTGCTTATATCCATATCGAGGTCGGCGTATTTCTTTCCGCCAACGGCAATCCCTTGGATCGGGTCGGTGTCGCGGGGTAAACCATACTCGCCCGCCTGATATTCCCAGATCGTGCGCAACCGCTGTTGGCCGTCGATCACCTCATATCTCACGCCGTCATCCCGCTCGACAGACCTCCAATACATTTTGGGAATATCGTATTCCCGCAAAATTGAATCGATAAGCAACTGCTTTTGCTTACGACTCCATGCAGGGGGGCGCTGGTAATCGGGCGTTGGGTCGATGCGGGGTTTCCACGCGCAAATGGTCGCGATGGGAAGTGTCTTCTTGCTCATTTTCATTCGACTAGTTCACCTTGCTTTGTGCCAACACATCCCACGCCGTGATCATACGTTGAACGGGTTTGTCCGGGGCGGCATTGGGAGTGACAAACACCGCACCCACCCGTGTAAATGGCCCTGTGACGGTCAGGAATGCATCAGCCACCCGATCTTCCGACGCGGATGGGCTGATAAACTGGAACGCCTCAATGTGATCGGCACCAATGCGACACTGGTCACGCAAACCGTTCAGCGTGTCATCTGGTTCGATCATCATGATCATCTCGGATGATATCAGGTGGGCCAAGATTGCGGCTTCGTTGAACACTCCTTCCACCACGCCTGCGCCACCCATGATCGGAATGTGAGAAAAGCAGTTTTCCCTCATCGTGGCGATGATCGGGAGGATTGGGTCGTCCCAGCGCGCGACAGCCACGTCTCGAATATTGACCCCGATCTTACCCGCCGTCGTCGCTTGGGCCAATTGCGCTTGGATACTACGGCAGAAATCAACGAACGTTTGCGTCAGCGCAAAGGTTGGCAGGCCGCTCTTTTGTTGTTGGTGGACGTGCAGGTTTCGAACGTCTTTGATGTATTCAAGCTCAGTGCGACGCCGTTGAACCCGAGCGTTCTTTCGGCATGCCGCAGATAGCATAAACTCCTGATTGCCTTCCTCACCAGCTAAGCGGTTAACGACAGCCTTGATCTCCTCGAAGACCTGCAAGAACTCGGTATTCAGGTCTGCCGCGCTCAAACCTCAGGCTCCGCGTCGGGGTGTCCTGCGGCGAGGGTGTTGCAGTAGGCCAGTGCGAGGTCACGGGACAGGTAGCACCCGTGTTTGGCCATCTCCTGCTTTTCCACGATTGGGAAGGTAGAGTAGATGTAGCTAATATCGTCGCGGCTTTGTTCACGATTGTCGGCGTAAAATAGGCCGTAAAGGTGGAAGAATACCGCGTCGAGCTTGGCACGAAGACGTAGGCGGCGGTCCTCATCCCATGGGAATGGCGGCAGCACTTCGCCCTTGGCGTCCACATGCCCCATGTCACGTGCAAACGAGGCCATGTCATGGGCGGTATAGGTGAGTTCGAGAACCAGCGGCTTGATGACCTCGGCTGCGGTCATTGGGCCAAAGGTGTGGGTGGTGAAGGTTTCGGGCGGAACGATGGGGAGTTGTTCAACCAAATACCAATTTAGATGGGTGCTTTGGGCCTTCTGACGGACAACATAATCGGACACGATTGAATTGAGATTTGCCAAGAAAAGCATGGCTTGACCCGAAGCGCCGTCTTCAAGTGCCATGTTGATGATTGGTGCCGTGTTGCCCAATGCCACAGGTGGAACAAATCCAGCGATCATTGTTCTTACGTCTGTCGCCCTTGCGATATCTCGAAACGCAATGTTCCAGTTGTTGGCTACCGCTGCCCCTAACTTGCTCTCCGCAACCCAGAATTGTGGTGTTGGTGCAAATTTCGGATCAGCTTTCTGTTCGTCAGACACGTCGCTACTCAATGCGGCGTTATGCACATTCTCTTCGTTTACTTCGACCGACGCAGCGCGGTGGTCAAACTGATGAAGCATACGGCCCACATAAAGTGGCACCCACTTGCCGTCGCCGCTTTCCCAGATGTTACCACCAAGGTGCCAGGCCCCCTCCTGTCCCTCCAACTCCGCTTGGGTGCGGAACAGGCCCGAGTCATTGGTCATGTGGAACATGGTAACGTATTTTACAGGCCATACTTTCACGAGCGTATCACCAGAGCGATCAACAAGGACTGGCAGGCGGGCATAGATGGCTTTGGTCAGGTTTGCATCGCGGCGAGTGCGCAGGATAGGCGCTGTGCCGGTGTTGGGGTTCACACGGGCAAAGTCTTCAGCTGATAGCGGGAAACGGCGGTCTGGGTTTTCCAACTCGGCCAGATTGTGGATGTAGAACGCGCAGTTGGTTTCAGCGAATGTGCGATGCGCCGCCCCGATGAGTGCGCAGAACTTGAAGGACGCATGCACATCGGGAAAGAAGACCTTCTTGTTCTCAAAATCATACAGCGCCTTGAGCCGCCCTGTCGTCGCCACGCCTTTGAAGAATGTCGATGCGGTCTTGTCCGATGCGATCCCTGATGGCGTCAGCAGGCCCATCATGCCCGTGGGCGACAGTAGGTTCATCGCCCGTTCTACGAACAAGGAATACAGATTGATGTCCCCACCTGACAGCAGCGGATAAAACCCGCCCTTGCGGGCCATGTTCGCCGTCGCCTCCGCACGGCCCTTGGCCGTAAGGTAGTCATCAAACAGCGGATCACCTGCCTTCTCCAGCGCCTTGATCATCTTGCCTCTATCCGAGGCACGTTGGGCCAGCGCAATCTTGGGGTCACGTAGTCCGAACCATTCGACCTCTTGCAGCTTGATCCGATCCCAAGGTGGATTGCCGATCACGGCATCAAAGCCACCAGTGCGTTCCCCATCCCATTGCCGCCAAACACCAGGGAATGCGACCTCCCAGTTCATGAACCGTTCTTCGGCCACCAATGCCAAGGCATCATCAAGGATGGCAGCAAAGCGCATCGCTTCCGCCCGTGCGGGCGTCTCCGCATCCCCTTTTTTGACTTTAACTTTGACCTTACCGCGCGCAATTTCAATCGGGTCACCGAACTGCCCGTCGAGCCACGCTTGGATCGCCGCCTTGTCGTCCTTGGACTTGAGGCCAAGCCAGTCGATGGCGTGGATCAACTTCATGAACCGATCCAACGGGTCCGTCATGGCCACGACACCAGCAAAGATGTCAGCCGATTGATGTGCCTCGGCTATTTCAGCGTCTGTCAGACCTTCGATGGTGGTCATCGAGGCCGCAGAAGACCGCGCCTTGGTCAGTGCATCATGGATCAGGAGCTCCTGCCCGCTGACGTTCAAACGGGTGAGAACACGGCCCACAGTCTCGCCGAACAGGCTGTCACCGCAGCGCAGGTGGTGGTCGAGGAACGACAGCGGAGCGCCAACGGTGAACGAGTGCAGCCAGAGAGCCACCTTGGCCAGTTCGACCGCCATCTGATTCTTGTCCACGCCATAGACGCATCGTTTCAGCACCATACGTCGGATAATGTGACGGTCGTCGAGTTGTTCGATATCGACGGTCCAGTTGTTGGCCTCGGCGTTACGATTTATCGTGTTACGGATGTCCGCAATACGGTTGGCAAGCGGCGAGATGTAGGGCTCTTCGGCCCAATCCACAACGCTAGTCGCTTCGGCCATGGTGTTGATGATGGTATCTGACAGGAAATCGACCAGATTGACCAGAAAGTGCCCCGACCCCATTGCCGGATCAACGATGCGCAGGCCCAGCAGCGCCTCGGCCGGGTCAAGCCCATGCAGAAGTGCGATCTTGCTATCATCATCACGGGGGTCATCTCGCAGTGCCTCTGCCTTGGTGTTGAAGGCTTCGGTGCGGTCTGTGATCAATGGCTCCAGCGTTTCGCGCAGGATCAACCCGACCAGTTCATCGGGTGTGTAGTAACTGCCACTGGATTTACGGGCGAAGAGGTTCGGGCGAACGATCAGTCCCTCTTCGTCATCATGGCTCAGTTCGAATTCTAGTAGGCGTTCGTAGATCGACCCGAGTTGCTGGACCGACAGATCGCGGTAGTTGATGTAACGGCGCTGCCCGTCGATGCGTTCAAAGCTGAGAAGGTCGATGACATCGGCCATCACATCATCGGCAATCCGTGCCGTAGCCAGCAGCGGAGTCGCATCACGGTTGAACAGACCACCGTTGTAGGCGGGCAACCCGATAGAGGTATCACCCTTGTCGATGGCCCGAGACAGGTCATCGATGATCGCCCAGTAGCGGCTTTGACTGGTTGAGAACGTATCATTGTCGTCTTTGCGTTTGCCTACATTGCCGCGCACGTTTTCACGTAAGGCGTAGTCATCAAAGCGTTTGTCACGAACAGGTAATAAGTTCCGGTCCTCGGCATACAAGAGGAACAGCAACCTGTAGAGCAGGATCAGGGCCGCATGGCGCACCTCTTGCAGGGACGCCGAGGGCTGGTTTACGGCGATTGCTTTGGCCAGCAGTGGAAAAACGGTTTGGAAGACGACATCAGACAGGTTTTTGGCGACGCGCTCTTCATAGAACTTGCCTTCATCCAGTGCGCGAAGGTGGAACGTCTTGCCTCCACCGACCGCAGGGGCGAACGATGCACGTCGAAACATCATGACAAAGACACGTAGCAGGTGGTCACGCTCGTCGTCGGCTTCGGGCCCAGCATCCTGCTCAAGCAGATCGCCGCGCACTTTAAGCAACGCGGCCAGATCAAGCTCGAAGAATTGTTCGGATACGGACCGAGCGCCCTGATAGTATAACCGCCACACAGCTCCGTTTGTCAGGAATCCCCAACGCAAATTGCCGCTGGTCAGATCATCGACGCGACGAAGATAGCGCAACATCTGGGTGGACGGCGCAGTGGCCTCATCCTTTTTGCGCAGGCCGCGATCCAATGCACGATCCCAGCGTTTGGATTCGACAACGACCACACCGTGGTTGTATCGCTTCCAATCCTCAACGTGCTTGTCAGCCAGCGATTTTGCTTCAGCATTCAAAAACAACAGGCCGTCTGGCACGTTGTCACGCCCGACAGGGGCAAGATTTTGCTGGCGTAACACCTCGTCCCATCCGAGCACAGCCAAAATTGGCCATATCAGATCGTCTTCAGTCTGGGCTTCGCTTGGCGTTCGTTCCGTTGGAAACTTGTTGTAAATCTCACGAAGCTTTTCACGTATCGCATCAACATCGACCGCGGCGTAGTCCGCATCGTTTTGAATTGCCTCGTTCAGATAGTCCCGCGTGAAAAGCGAACCAGCGAGATATAAGTTATGGTTCATTTTACACCAATTCATGTGTCCGAGAATACTGCTGACACTATGCCTCGATAAAGCGAAGGATCAAAAGGGCTAGTTGGATCATTTTTGCGGCCAGAACCAATTAGCCACATTGATTTTGGCTACCACCAATGCAACCTTGGCTGATGAAAGGCGTTCGCCATGTTCATGGCATGACACAAGCCGTCAGGCCGAAAGCCCGATTTTCTAGTATATCAATGGCTTCTACAATCCGTGCCGCCGCCACTCATTGCTGGACGGTAAAAGCTCCTTGGCATTAGAGCGATAGGCTGCATAAGTGAAATGAGAAATCGGAACGTAAGCGCGACAAGGCCACAGAGACCGTTAATGCGGCGAGATGAGGTGGCGGCAGAATGACACATTAAACAATGGATCCCCAATGCCGTTCGATCAGCACATTCAGTTTATAAATACGCTTATTGAAGCCCGTCCCGTGAACGACGAATTCACACTGCCTGACCTGTTCCAAGCTGGATGGCCTGAAGGAATAGTTGAAAGCCAGCATCAAACTCTCGGTGCATGGTTCCGTCGCAAAGTAGCCGAGGGACGAATTCTTTGCGTTGATGACATTGATATTCCGACAGGTAAAATTCACAACATCCATTATCGGCGTGTAGTGGAGGGCAGTGGACAAGTCTGGGTGCGCATGAGTTTGACACGTGATACTTGGAGTTGGGTTGATCAGCAAAGGGGCGACCAACAACGGACAATTTTCCTTCAAAACCTTATTGAAACGGCGCGCGTGCAATGAACAATCCGATCCACAAGTCATTCGAATCGCTGGACGTCCAGTCGCTTGAAAATGTTAAGATTATGACCCGACCAGACGAGGTTCCGGAGTGACAGAATGACCATCCGTGACAAACTTGTTTCGGCTCTTAATGAAGCTAAAGAGCAAGCGGCCGATGAGCGCCAGAGGATAAGCGAACTTATTAGGGGTAAAGACGAACCACTGGCGCGTCAGATATGGGATGAGGAAAGCAGCCAATTCCTGCGCTACTATGAAGAGGAGGTTGAAGTCGCTGAAAGCAGTTTACTTTTGCACGACGCTGACACTTTCCATCTCCCCATGCCCCACTACAGCGACAAGCATGCTTGGGACGAGTCGAGACTGACCTACAGTCGGTATTTGATTCGGGACGAGCGTCGCAAACTTCGCCGTGCACTGCTTGAAGAGAGACGGCGCGAGGACGACGTCAGGAGTGCGAGAGGCAACCAGAAGATTGGAATTGGAGGACTTATAGTCGCTGGCATCGCTCTCGTCCCAGCTTTCATCTCAGCTATCTTAGACTTGCTTAAGGGCTAGTTTTCAAGATGCCGCAAAATGCTAAATGACCGATCTGTCGAAGCCGTGGCACGGCATCAAATCTCAGCGATGGGCGAGACATGTTACTGCGTCTGCAAACTCTTTCGCCTCGCGGTGGTGTGCCTGAATGTCGCTGAAGGGCTTGAAGCTGCCGTTGCTATAAGAGGCGTAGATGGCAGCTTGCTGAAAGCGAGGACGTTCGCCGACATTGCGTGCGACTGAGGACGCTTTTCGCCCGTCAAATTTACGAACACACATTGATATCGGTGATCAAACCCTCCTCCGCGCAGCCAAAACATCCAGGTGCGCCCCGCACATACGCCCCTAAGACATCAGGAAATGAGCGTCTGCTTCTCGCTTCGGCACTTCACCGTCCCTGATATATCCGGCCACGCGGCAACAGAATACGCAGCAATGTTCAACGGGCCTTTGCGCTAGGGCCCTAGTGATGAAATCGCTGTGCGAATAGAGCCTGTTTTACTGACACCCGTTACTTCTCATGTTTCACTTTTAAAGAAAAAAAGAGTTTGCCGACGAATGTGTCAACTTAGCTGAGCGAACGCCATATTTTGTTGACACTTTAGTTGCATCAGTTGTCCAAAACGGCCCAATAAGTTTACATATAAGTTTACCTTTTCCCGAAAATGTTGACAGTTGGTTGACACATTTGGCAAAAATGTTGTCGCTTTTGGGTGCTATGTAAACATACGATTAGTGACATCGCCCCGTGATTATCAGAATACATTTTTAATGCAGACAGCTTGAATTCAGCAGATAGCGGCCCATCACTTTCGTCGATTTGGTTGTGTTGCGCCACACGCTTTCGAGGCCTGATGGCGCAGCTTTACCTACAAAGCTCCCGATTTCCCAAGCAACGCGAGACGCACGCCCTGAACCCTTGCAAGGTTTGGCGCAGGGTCCGTGTCTTTGCTGATCAGCCGTATGAAACCTATCCAAGCCTTTTCGTTTTCGGACAGATCTGCGATCAAAGGCATCAGTTCAGATGAGGGCAAGTTGGTCATTTGTTAAAAATACTCCGGAGGGCAGTGCGTGACCGCGTGGTGAGTGCAGGATCTTTGTGGTCCGAAGCCTCACGCAGCGCTTCCAGCCAGGTGACTTCGTTGCGTGAGACAATGGTCCCGAAGATCTCGTCGATCACCTTTGATGTTGTTTCGTAGCTCGACTGTTCGACCGCCATTTTAAAAAGCAGCCGCGGGTCGACTTCGAGCGCCTTAGCGAGCGCGGACACACGGTCCAACGGGATCTTACTTTTCCCGCTCTTCAGCATGCTCATCATGTTAACGTTGATGAATCCGGCTTCGGTAGCGATCTCTTGCTGGCTTTTGCGCGGGCGCAACTCGAGTATTCTCTTGGTCAGATATGTTGCCAGTCGCGTATCTGCGTATGGGGGTTTGGGGGCCATCGTCTTTTCCATTTATGATGTATCGCAGCAATTCGACTGCTTGATTTCATTATAGAACGGCTGATGTTGGGAGTGCGTTGGGAAGAACTGACCGCCAGATTTGTTTGTAAGATTAATCAACCCACTTGCTTCATAAGAACTGCGCGACAAGTAGCCAAATGAAACCTATAGGATTAGCTTAATCACGGCTTTTGATGATCAAAAGAATAAGGCCCGAAATCTTTCGATTCCGAGCCTGTATTGAGATGTTACAGTGATTAGCGGCTGTCGTTGCCTGGGCCGTAGCCGCCATAGATGTAGCCCTCGCCAGCGGACTGCAGATTTGAACGCGTGCTAATGCTCATGTCGTTCTGCTTGCTGTCATTGGCTGTGTTCAGGCGCAAATCATTTGAACGCGTGGAACCCTCGGGTTGCGCTTTTGACTGCGAACCGGCCGCATAGTTGGTTTCAGCGGTGATCGAAGTGTCCAGACGCATGTCTTTTTCACGTGAAGAAAGATCCGCGAAAGCCGTTGTTGAGATCAGTGCGGCGGTGGCGGTTGCGATGAAAAGTTTCATATTTTAGGTCCTTTATATTTCCTGTCGATCAAACGCGAGTTGCGTTCTCTCGACTTCCACTAAAACAACGACACAGCTCGCTAGAAAGTTTCTGCGCGATCTTCAGGAGGTCCGACTGGGAGAGAGTATTGCCGTGTCACGGCCTGAAAATTTCAAAAATATGCCGATAATGTGTGCCCCGATAACAGGGGGTTAGCCGTTAGACGACCCAATCCGGTGGCCACTTCAAACGCGCCGATCACAGTGACGTAACCCGATGTTACAATAGCATTTTCCTGCGCTCTTCATAGCGCAACGCATTGATCCGAGGTCATGTAGCAGAACGTCTCGGACACGAGGTTTCCAGAAGTAAGACCCAACGCTAACTGGACCTGTTCTTTGAATTAAAGGACGGGGCGACGTGAAAAGCGTGTTTCTGAGCGGCTCGAAGGCGGTGCAAACGTTTCACACAGGGAGGATTGTGTTATAGGAGAGGCAACGTGGTAATAAATTTTTGCTATACATTTTGCATTACAATTTGCGTCACAGCGAAACAAAATAATTATTTAATATCAAAGCGTTAATAGTTTAAAAACAGACCGGTGGCGGACTTCGTCTCCGCCACCATACCTTTCACTCAGTGCGCCTATTGTTGATCATTTCATGATGATCAGCACCTGAGATTTACGGCGACGACAATCGGATTTTGGCCATGTCTTTTTGATCTCTTGCCCATGGCAAAAGACCTCTGAAATCAAAAACAAGACAGAGCAGCAAGCGCCTATCAGCGCTCACATTTTCTTAGGTGTTGAACAAGAAGTGCAGCACGTCGCCGTCTTTGACGGTATAGGCTTTACCTTCTGAACGCATCTTACCGGCTTCTTTCGCGGGGCCTTCGCCGCCAAGCGTAACAAAATCATCATAGGCGATGGTTTCGGCGCGGATGAAACCTTTTTCGAAATCACCATGGATCACGCCGGCGGCTTTGGGGGCGGATGTGCCTTGCTTGATCGTCCAGGCGCGTGCCTCTTTCGGGCCTACGGTGAAATAAGTCTCAAGGTGCAGCAACTCATAGCCGGCGCGGATCAACCGGTCGAGACCGGCCTCGTCCAGACCCATTTCGGTCAGGAACATCTCGGCCTCATCAGCTTCAAGCTGGCTGATCTCTTCTTCGATCTGGGCAGAGATGATCACGGCTGAATTGCCTTGCGCAGCGGCCATTTCAGCGACTTTCGCAGACAGCGCGTTGCCTTCGGCAGCCTCAGATTCGCCGACGTTGCAGACATAGAGAACGGGCTTGGTCGTCAACAGCTGCAGCATACGCCATGCTTTGGCGTCGTCTTCGTCAATCGTAACGGTGCGGGCGGGTTTACCGTCTTCGATGGCAGCTTGGGCAAGAGCCAACAGCCGGTCTTGCTGCGCAGCATCTTTGTCGTTGCCCTTGATCTTGCGGACCAAACCGGCGCGGCGTTTTTCAATGCTTTCCAGATCGGCAAGCATCAGTTCGGTATCAATTGTCTCGGCATCCGCAACGGGATCAACGCGACCTTCGACGTGGGTGACATCGCCGTCTTCAAAACAGCGCAGCACATGGGCAATCGCATCGGTTTCGCGGATGTTGGCAAGAAATTGATTGCCCAGACCTTCGCCCTTGGATGCCCCTTTGACGAGGCCCGCAATATCAACAAAGGTCATGCGGGTCGGGATGATCTGTTTGGACCCTGCGATTTCAGCCAGCTTATCAAGACGCGCGTCCGGAACGGCCACTTCGCCCACATTGGGTTCGATTGTGCAAAACGGAAAGTTCGCCGCCTGCGCCGCTGCTGTCCGTGTCAGCGCATTGAACAGGGTCGATTTGCCGACGTTCGGCAGACCCACGATACCCATTTTGAAACCCATGACATCTATCCTTTATAACTTGGCGCTGTCCTAGGGTTTTGCAGGCGTTTACGCAAGTCTTAGCGATATCAGGGGTGGTTTCGGGTTTGGTAAATCAGGATCCATGCCAGAATGATAAACATCGGATGGGTCAAGCCCCCGGAAAAGATGATCGCGGGGATCCAGATCAGCAGCACGACAATGGCCGTGAAAATGCGGCCTGTCAGCAGGATTGAAAGCGGCGGGAGCAGCAAGGCGAGTACATAATTCATAGCCCATAAATAGGGCCTGCGCCCTGAATTTAAAGATGCCACCAGATGTCGTGCCCAAAAATTCGAATTTCCGGATCGGAAGTTTAGAAAATTCCACCACCCTACGGTGCTGTGTTGCATTGATTTCTGTCGTTATATTCGGCATTGCAACAGGACCATCTAACAAGGGCTGCACCAATGACACGCATCGACGCCAAATTCGCTGATCTGAAATCGCAGGGCAAAAAGGCATTTGTGTCTTATGTCATGGCTGGCGATCCTGATTTTGACACGTCGCTGGAAATCGTGCGCGGGCTGCCTGCTGCCGGTGTTGATATCATTGAGCTGGGCCTGCCCTTCACCGACCCCATGGCCGACGGCCCTGCCATTCAATTGGCCGGTCAGCGCGCGCTTGAGGGCGGGATGACGCTGGATAAAACCCTCGCCCTTGCCGCCGCCTTTCGCGAGCAGGATGACACCACCCCGATTGTTTTGATGGGCTACTACAACCCGATCTATTCCAAAGGCGTCGATAAATTTCTGGTTGCTGCCAAGGCCGCAGGCGTCGACGGGTTGATCGTCGTCGACCTGCCACCAGAGGAAGATGCCGAACTGTGCATTCCCGCCCAAGCCGCCGGTCTGAACTTTATCCGCCTTGCCACCCCAACGACCGATGACAAACGGCTGCCGCGGGTTGTGCAAAACACATCGGGCTTTGTGTACTATGTCTCGATCACCGGAATCACCGGTTCTGCCGAGGCTGAAGCCAGCGATGTCGCGCCCGAAGTTGTGCGTATTCAAAAGGCCAGCGGATTGCCCGTGATCGTGGGCTTTGGTGTGAACACGCCAGAAAAATCCGAAGCCATTGCAGCGGTTGCTGACGGTTGTGTTGTCGGGTCCGCCATCGTGTCCAAGATTGCAGGCGGCGCGCCGGTTAAGGACGTGCTGGCATTCGTGAAAACCCTGTCGGACGGTGCGCACCGCGCCTAAGCGCAAAGCGATTGATTTCGCGCGCGTCTATTGGTTAGGTAACCTGACCAATATATAGGATGCCCGCCGATGCCCGTGATCACGACAATAGACGACCTTAAGCGCCTGCATGAACGCCGCGTGCCGCGCATGTTCTATGATTACGCCGAATCGGGCAGCTGGACGGAACAGACCTTCCGCGAGAATACATCCGACTTTGACCAGATCCGTCTGCGCCAGCGCGTTGCTGTGGATATGAGCGGCCGGACGACCAAAACCCAGATGATCGGCCAAGATGTGGCCATGCCCGTGGCCCTTGCGCCTGTCGGGCTGACCGGCATGCAGCACGCCGATGGGGAAATCAAAGCCGCCCGCGCCGCCGAAGCCTTTGGCGTGCCCTTTACCCTATCCACCATGTCGATCAACTCCATCGAAGACGTGGCCGAGGCGACAACCAAGCCGTTCTGGTTCCAGCTTTATACCATGCGCGACGAGGATTATGTGGCGCGGCTGATCCAGCGTGCCAAGGATGCGAAATGTTCTGCGTTGGTGATCACGCTTGATCTTCAAATTCTGGGCCAGCGCCATAAGGATTTGAAAAACGGCCTGTCTGCCCCGCCCAAACTGACCGCGAAAACCATTGCGAACCTCGCGACCAAATGGTCGTGGGGGATCGAGATGCTGGGCGCGAAACGCCGGACCTTTGGCAATATTGTGGGTCACGTAAAAGACGTGGACGACACGGCCAACCTTGGCGCGTGGACCGCTGAACAGTTTGATCCCACGCTTGATTGGGGTAAAATCGCCAAGCTGAAAGAACAATGGGGCGGCAAGGTGATCCTTAAGGGTATCTTGGATGCCGAGGACGCTAAAATGGCGTTGAAGGTCGGGGCCGACGCGATCATCGTCAGCAACCACGGCGGGCGTCAGTTGGACGGGGCCATCAGCTCGATCCGGGCCCTGCCCTCGATTTTGGATGCTGTCGGCGATCAGGTCGAAGTGCATCTGGACAGTGGAATCAGGTCCGGCCAGGACGTGTTGAAAGCAATGGCGATGGGGGCCAAAGGCACCTATATCGGCCGCGCCTTCATCTATGGTCTGGGGGCAATGGGCCAACAGGGTGTCACCACCGCGCTAGAGGTAATCCATAAAGAACTGGATTTGACCATGGCGCTTTGCGGTGAAATCTCGGTCGAAGCTTTGGGTAAACATAACCTTTTGGTTCCAAAGGGTTTTGAGGGAGAGTGGCAGGATTAATCCGGCCAGAGGCGCGCGATCAGGTACACTCAAGCGTGTCGTAATCCGGCATGCGGGTGCGAAATAACAGACAAGGGCTGCCGTATCATAAGATCGGCTGCCCGAGCTGCCTGCCGATCTGGGGCTTTTTAGGCTTTTCACAGCGGCCAATCCCGTCTATACGCGCGGCTTCACGCGGACATACAGCCTTGGAGGATGTCCGCCCTAAACATATTGGAGAATAACATGGCTGGAGAGATTCCTGATCTTGAAGCTTTCGAACGGACGGGGACAGGCAAGGGCGCCGCTCGTCAGGCACGTCGCGACGGTATGGTGCCGGGCATCGTGTTTGGCGGTGACGTTGATCCACTGCCAATCAACCTGGACTTTAACAAACTGCTGACCAAGCTGCGCGCCGGCCGTTTTAAGGCCACGCTTTTCAACATGAAAGTCGAAGGCCACGACGACGTTCGTGTGATCTGCCGCGACGTTCAGCGTCACGTTGTGAAAGACCTGCCAACGCACGTCGATTTCATGCGCCTTAAGCGCACCACCAAAATCAACCTGTACATCCAGGTTGAGGTTTCGGGCGAAGAAGAATGCCCAGGCCTGCGCAAAGGTGGCGTTTTGACCATGGTACGTCCCGAAGTTGAACTGGTTGTGACCGCAGGCGACATTCCTGATCACATCACAGTCGACATTTCCGGTCTGGAAATCGGCGATAGCGCGACAATCGCAAACGTCGTTCTGCCTAAAGGGTCCAAGCCGGTCATCGACCGTGACTTTGTGATCGCTCAGGTATCCGCGCCTTCCGGTCTTGCCAGCCAAGATGATGAAGAAGACGAAGATGTTGCAGCAGACGAAGTGCCAGCAACAGAAGTCAAAGAAGACTGATAGAACCGAACGACCTTATACAGGTTTGTTCAAGACGAAACGGGGTCGCCATTGGCGGCCCCGTATTCCGTTTGGCACATCCGTTTGATATGCTGGCGCAAATAGTGGGGTATGGCATATGAAACTGATCGTGGGGCTTGGCAATCCGGGTGCGAAATACGCCCGTAACCGCCACAACATCGGCTTTATGGCCGTGGACCGCATCGCCGAGGATCACGGATTTTCCCCATGGAAGGCCAAACATCAGGGCTTGGTCAGCGAAGGCCGGTTTGGGTCCGAGCGTGCCATTTTGCTAAAGCCCGAAACATTTATGAACCTGTCCGGTCAATCGGTCCAAGCCGCGATGCGGTTTCACAAGATCGACCCCGCCGATGTCATTGTACTGCATGATGAAATCGACCTCGCCCCGGCCAAGGTGAAATGCAAAACCGGTGGGGGGCACGCGGGCCATAACGGCTTGCGGTCAATCCACGCGCATATCGGTCCGGATTATGACCGTGTGCGCCTTGGCGTTGGTCATCCGGGTCACAAGGATGCCGTGCCCGGCTATGTTCTGCGCGACTTTGCCAAGGCTGATGAAGATTGGTTGGATGATGTTCTACGTGGTATCAGCGATGGTGCGCCCGAACTTGCCCGTGGAAATACGTCGAAATTCATGAACGCAGTGGCGATGCGGGTATCACCCCCAAGGTCCGGCACAGGGACCAAGAAGCCTGCAAAACCTACCGACGTGGCCAAAGCTCCGGCCCAGCCCAAAGCCGATGCGACCCCACCCACACCGGAGCCGGACGCCCGTTCGTCCCTCCAAAAATTAATGGACCGCTTTAAATGACACTGAAACAAGCTTTCGAAGATCAGGCGGGCCATTGTGTCGCGTTGGGCTCCCCCTTTATGGAGCAATTGATGAATGTGCTGGCGCGCGACTGGCCCCACGACAGTGCCCTTGGCCGAAAGTTTGCCAGCGTAACAGGTGATGTCGGGCCCATGGGGGCATCCCTGCCCTTGCGTATTGCGGGCGGATTACATGCGCTGGTGCTCAACCGGAAATCACCTGATCTGGCAAAGGCATATCCGCCCAACAACGTGTCTGATGCAGAGCTGTCCGAGGCCGTGCTTAACGCCCTAAGCGCGCATGAAGCATTTCTGCTGGAGTGGACCGACCATGCCCCCCAAACCAACGAGGTACGCCGGTCAGCAGCCCTGATCGCAGGCGCGCGGGTGGCAGCAAAGCATTTCAATCTGCCGATCCACCTGTCGGAATTGGGGGCCAGTGGCGGTCTAAACCTGATGTGGGATCACTTTGCGCTTGAGATTCAAGGCCATCGTTACGGGCCAAACATGTCATCGATCCTGTTGTCGCCGGAATGGACGGGCCAACTGCCACCATCCGTACAGCCGCAGATCGAAAAACGGCGCGGCGTGGATTTGAACCCGCTCGACCCCACGCGCCCGGATCATCTGATGCGGCTGATGGCGTATCTTTGGGCGGACCAACCCAAACGGTTAAGCCTGACCCGCTCTGCCGCGTCCGTGCTGGATGTAAAGGTGCAGCAAGGGGACGCAATCGACTGGCTGGCAAAGCACCTGCCGCAGCAACCCCAAGGGTGCCTGCACCTGATCCAGCACACCGTCGCATGGCAGTATTTCCCAAAAGACGTGCAAGCCCGTGGCAAAGCATTGATCGAGGCCGCTGGCAAACGCGCCACCGCCAATCGCCCCCTCGCGTGGCTGTCGATGGAAAATGACGGCGAGAATAACAAAGGCGCCGCCCTGACTTTGCGCCTGTGGCCCGGTGATATCACGCTGAACTTGGGCCGTGCGGATTTCCATGGCCGTTGGATCGACTGGCAGCACACAGACTGACCCCAAGTTGCACTGGCAAGCACGGGGCCGCTGTGATTGGATGCCTCAAAGATAGAGGGGGGATCCATCATGCGGACATTCGGAAAATGGCTTGGGCGAATTTTACTGGCGCTGATCTTGGCAGCCGTGGTCGTTGGGTTTTGGAAGCGGGATGAAATTACGCGCCTCTTGGCCGTGAATTCGTTGTTCAGCGAAGACAAGATTGTCACTAACTTCAGCCATATGGATCGGGCCTTTCTTTCCACGCCAGTTTCGCGCGGCACCGGCCCCACAACCGAACTGACATACGGCGCTGAATTCACCTTACCCCCACAAGTCGACGATTGGATCGCCCAGCGGGATGTGACCGCGCTTGTTGTTCTGAAAGACGGCGAAATCGTTTACGAGAACTATTTCAAAGGCACCGCACCCGAGGATCTTCGGATCAGTTGGTCGGTCGCCAAAAGCTATCTGTCAGCCTTGGTCGGTATCTTGCTTGAGGAAGGTCAGATCGCATCGCTGGATGATCAGGTCACCCAATACGCGCCATTACTGATTGGCACCGCCTACGACGGGGCCACGATCCGTAACGTGTTGAACATGGCCAGCGGCGTCACCTTTGACGAAGATTATCTGGACAAGAATTCGGACATCAACCGCATGGGCCGCGTGATCGCCCTTGGTGGCGAACTGGATGCCTTCGCTGCATCGCTCAAGGACAGCTTCGCCAAACCGGGAACCAAGTGGCAATATGTATCCATCGACACGCATGTGATCAGCATGGTCATCCGCGGCGCGACAAACCGCTCCATCCCCGATCTGCTAAGCGAGAAGATCATCGCCCCCATGGGGCTTGAACGGGAACCCTATTATCTGACCGATGGATCAGGCGTTGCCTTTGTGCTGGGCGGGCTGAACCTGACCACCCGCGACTATGCGCGCATGGGGCAGATGTTTTTGCAAAACGGGATGTATAACGGTCAGCAGATTGTGCCTGCCGACTGGGTTGCCACATCAACCGCACCCACTGCCCCGACTCAAGCCGACGCAATCGGTTATGGCTATCAATGGTGGGTTCCCAAAGGGGCCGCACAGGGCGAATTCATGGCGCGGGGCGTTTATGGGCAATACATCTATATCAATCAGGCGGATGGTGTGGTGATCGCGACAAACGCCGCCGATCGGAAGTTCCGGAACCCCGGCGTTGCGGATCAAAACGTCGAAACATTTCGGTTGATCAGCGCAACATTGGGAGGTCAGTGATGGAACCGGATGAAAGCATTAACGTACTGGGTGGCGCGCTTGCGATCTGCGGCACTGATCCGGTGACAGGCTATTTCCGGGACGGAATGTGCAACACATGTGACGCGGATCAGGGCAGCCACACGGTGTGCGCGGTGATGACGGCCGAGTTTCTGGCGTTCTCGAAATACGTCGGAAATGATCTAAGCACACCGCGCCCCGGGTTCGGTTTTGTGGGCCTCAAACCCGGCGATCCATGGTGCCTGTGTGCAAGCCGCTTTCTGCAAGCTGCCGAAGAAGGCTGCGCACCGCAGGTCCATCTTGAGGCGACGCATCAACGCGCATTAGAGATCGTGGCGCTGGAAATTCTACAGCAGCACGCCGTCGCGACAGATTAGACCGCAAGAAATGCTAGGATGCAGATGAACCGCATCCTAGCGATTGTCGTTTAGGCAAATTCGCCCATTTCAAATTTCAACGCCTTGGCGACGGTAAAGATGTCTTTGTCGCCGCGCCCACACATGTTCATGCAGATGATATGATCCTTCGGCAGCTCTGGCGCGATCTTCATCACATGGGCTAGGGCGTGCGAGGGCTCGAGCGCCGGAATAATCCCCTCAAGCTTGCAGCTTAGTTGGAACGCTTCCAAGGCTTCGACGTCGGTGATCGACACGTATTGCGCGCGGCCGATATCATGCAGCCACGAATGCTCTGGCCCGATACCGGGGTAATCAAGACCAGCAGAGATCGAGAACCCTTCAAGGATCTGCCCGTCGTCATCTTGCAACAGATAGGTGCGGTTGCCGTGCAACACGCCCGGACGTCCGCCAGTCAGGGATGCGCAATGCTCCATCTTGTCATTCACGCCTTTACCGCCCGCTTCGACACCGATGATATTGACCTGCTTGTCGTCTAGGAACGGATAGAACAGGCCCATGGCGTTTGACCCACCGCCAATCGCCGCAATCAGCGTATCGGGCAGACGGTCTTCGGCCTCCATCATCTGTTCGCGCACTTCCTTGCCGATGATGCTTTGGAAATCGCGCACCATGGCGGGGTACGGGTGCGGGCCTGCGACAGTGCCGATGCAGTAGAATGTATCGCGGACGTTGGTCACCCAGTCACGCAAGGCGTCGTTCATCGCGTCTTTGAGCGTGCCCCGGCCAGATGTGACCGGAATAACCTCGGCCCCAAGCAACCGCATGCGGAACACGTTTGGTGCCTGACGTTCAACGTCATGCGCACCCATATAGACCACGCATTGCAGGCCGAACTTGGCGCAGACTGTTGCCGTCGCCACGCCGTGCTGACCGGCACCGGTTTCGGCAATAATGCGCTTTTTACCCATGCGACGGGCAAGGATGATCTGGCCCAGCACGTTGTTGATCTTATGCGCGCCGGTGTGGTTCAGCTCGTCGCGCTTCATATAGACCTTGGCACCACCTAGGTGGTCGGTCAGACGCTCGGCGAAATACAAGGGGCTGGGACGGCCAACATAGTGCTTCCACAGGAAATCCATTTCGGCCCAGAAACTCTCGTCGGTCTTGGCCTTTTCATACTGCTCTTCCAGCTCAAGAATAAGCGGCATCAGGGTTTCAGAAACGAAACGCCCGCCGAAATCGCCAAACCGTCCGTTTTCGTCTGGTCCGGTCATAAAAGAGTTGAAAAGTTCATTGGCCATGAGGTGCTCCTTGCGCTTCGCATAGCCATAACGCCCCAGCTGGGGCAGGTAAAGACGGGGTGATGCAGACGTCCAAGGCTGTGCGCTACAACAGCTAAAGCCGCGCGCGGAAAATTCAAATTTTCCGGTGCGGAATTTTTGAAAATTCCGGCACCTACCGCTAATCGAATATCTTGAATAACTCGCGTTTCAGCTTGTCTTCGACGCGGTCTTTCACAGCATCTTCAACCGATTGCCCGTCTTCGCGCGTAACGCCCAGCTCCTCTTGCAGCTTATCCTCCAGCTTTTGCTGCGCTTTCGCTTTCTCGGCTGCAAAGTTCAAATCAATTGCCGCCTGTAAATCGGGTTTGATTTGCGGGGACGCCCAAGGCCCGACAATGCGCACGGGAATGGCCAGCCCCCGATCTTTGTTCACGCGCAATGCTTTCGGCGTGACCGTATAATCGATGGTCTGCGCGCCAATCCCCACCTTGCCTATCCCCGTCGCGGTAAAGTTTGGCAACAGCATCACCAGATCGTCGTTGTTCAACACGCCCTGATTCATCGTGAAAGTTGCAGCAAGGGAATCAAAGACCGTTGTCCCGCCTTTGACATCGAAATTGCCCATCAACGCGTCCAGATCGATCCCTTCGATACTGCCGCGCCCGACGTTGACCGCACCGTTCCCGCTAAGCGACCGCATAATGGCATCAATCGATTGCCCTGCGCCCAAAAACGACAGGTCGGCATCACCTGTCCCCTTGAAACGGGACAGGCCCGCCGCTTGGTCCAGCATGGGCTGCATCTGAATACCGCGTGCGGCCAACGTGCCGCCGACAGACAGGCCGCTGCGGTTGTTCACCACAAACTCACCACTGACGACACCGCCATAGGCATTAATCTCGCGCAGTTCGGCCACCATCCGCGCGTTGTCATTGCGCAGCAAGACCCGTGTGGGTCCCAGTGTCAGACGCCCCAGCTCAACGCCTTCGGCCCGCAGCGCGATTTCGCCGTTAAAGCCAGCCAAACCAGATGCATCAATCCGCGAGGTCGACCAGCCAGCCTGTGCCGATGTCGCGGCCGCGCCCGTAGCATCCCCACTTCCCGCCAGTCCGGCCAAGTTCAACACACCTGTGGTCAGCTGAGCGTTGATATTTGGTATGCCATTCAACGTTATGTCTGCGGCACCGCGCAACGTGTTGCCCCCCAAATCGGCAGTCATCTCGCGCAGGGCAAGACGACGATCCGGGGTTAGCGTCAGTTGCAACCTCACATCAGCACTGCGCCCCAACCCTTGTGGCAGCGCAACTGTCCCGGCCCCAAGCGACGCCAAGAACCGCGCCGTATCCGGCGATTTCACAACCAAATCGCCTGCAACGGAACCGTTCAGGCCAGCCCGTCCGTTCAAGGTAAAACCGCCGCCTTTGGTATCCAGCCGCGCCGCCATCGGGCGGACATCCCCGTTCAGGAATTGATCAAAGCGAGAGATATCGGCCTGCACCGCCACACGTTCACCCGCAGGGCGCAGCGCCGCGTTAATCACCGCATCACCGGCACGCTCCGGCCAGTCCAAAGACAGATCAACGCCCTCGTAACGGACCAGATCGGCCCCTTCCGCATCATAGATCAACGTGGCGTCCGTGATATTCAGCCGCTGGATCGTCAAGGGGCGCGGGGTGCTGGCTGGGGCGGCTGGCGTTGCTTCGATCTGCGCCGCACCGCCACCATCGGTGAATTGCCAACTCGCGCGCCCGTCTTTGCGGTGCTCCAGCCGGATCGTCGGGCTTTGCGCATCGATGTTGGTAATCTTGATCTCGCCACGGATCAGCGACCACGCATCAACGCCAATCGCGGCATTGGCGGCAGACAGCATCGCACCGTCCTTGGCCCAAGATGCATTGCCAACCTCAAGCCCGTCCGCGCTGACCCCAAGGACAGGCCAAAAGGTGATCCCGACATCGCCGGTGATTTTCACATCGCGGCCCGTCAGATTGCGAAGTTGATCCGCCGCGATCCGGGCGATCCTGTCGGCGGGCAGCAAAAACAAAGACCCCACCGCCACCACCACAATCAGCAAGACCACGCCGATCAGCCTGATAATCCATTTCATAACCCGTCTCCTTGCCCAAAGCTGGGCCTTTCGCAGACCCTTTGCATGGCTTATAGCGCATTTCATGAGCACAAACCCACCCAATCTGCGCCCTGATCTTGCCCCTAAGGCAAAAATCAGCAACCCGTCCCGCCCCGGCCAGCCGACCATCGGCATGGTATCGCTGGGCTGCCCCAAAGCATTGGTCGATTCCGAACGCATCCTGACCCGCCTGCGCGCAGAAGGCTACGGCGTTTCGCCCGACTATTCCGGCGCGGATGCGGTGATTGTGAACACCTGCGGGTTTCTGGATTCCGCCAAGGCCGAAAGCCTGGATGCCATTGGCGAGGCGCTCAAGGAAAATGGCCGCGTGATTGTGACAGGGTGCTTGGGGGCAGAGCCCGATTACATCCGCGAACACCATCCACGTATTCTGGCGGTCACCGGGCCGCATCAATATGAACAGGTCTTGGATGCCGTGCACAGCGCCGTGCCGCCCTCGCCCGATCCGTTTATCGATCTGCTGCCCGCCCAAGCCGTCAGCCTGACACCGCGCCACTACAGCTATCTGAAAATTTCCGAAGGCTGTAACCACAAATGCAAGTTCTGCATCATCCCCGACATGCGTGGCCGCCTGCAATCGCGCCCCGCCCATGCGGTGATGCGCGAGGCTGAAAAGCTGGTTCAAAGCGGCGTGAAAGAGCTGTTGGTGATCTCGCAGGATACCTCGGCCTATGGCGTTGATATCAAACATGCTGAAGATCGCGGCCACCGCGCCCATATCACCGATCTGGCGCGCGATCTGGGTTCGCTTGGCGCGTGGATACGCCTGCACTACGTCTATCCCTATCCGCATGTGCGCAACCTGATCCCGCTGATGGCCGAAGGTCTGGTGCTGCCCTATCTGGATATCCCGTTCCAACACGCGCATCCTGATGTGCTGAAACGCATGGCCCGCCCCGCCGCCGCCGCCAAAACGCTGGACGAAATCGCCGCCTGGCGCGACACCTGCCCCGACATCACCCTGCGGTCGACATTTATCGTGGGCTATCCGGGCGAGACCGAATCCGAATTCCAAACCCTGCTGGATTGGCTGGACGAGGCGCAATTGGATCGGGTCGGGTGCTTTCAATACGAAAACGTCGATGGCGCGCGATCAAACGCGCTGCCAGATCATGTGCCGGACGAGGTCAAACAAGACCGCTGGAACCGGTTTATGGAGAAAGCGCAAGCCATCTCCGAGGCCAAGCTGGAGGCCAAAGTCGGTCGCCGGATGGATGTGATTGTCGACGAGATCGACGCCGACGCCGCCACCTGCCGCACCAAGGCTGACGCGCCCGAGATCGACGGGAACCTGTTTATTGACGAAGGTTTCGAGGGGCTGTCGGTCGGCGACATCGTCACGGTCGAGGTCGAGGAAGCGGGCGAGTATGATCTATGGGGTCGGGTTGTTTGAGTGACGACTACCATCGGAGAAGATCTGAGAGCTTGTCGAGGCTGACAGAAGAGATTGGGGAAGCCATCAATGTTGGAGAGCAATGCAAGCTAGATAAGGACAGTTTTCAACATCAGCTAGTTATTGGCTGTTTTCTGGCTGTTACCGAAATCTCAGACAGCATCCGTATTCTCCTAGAGCAAGACAAAGCATATGACTCACAAATTTTATTGCGGTCTGTCCTAGAAGTACTTGTAAGGCTTCACGCATTTGCTGATTTTGAGGATTGCGTAAATCGAGAGCGCCGAGAATTTGCCGAAGGAACACTAAAGACCTTGAAGCACGCCAAGAATGGCAACCCCTACTACTCCCAGATTGCTAAAATGCAAAACCTTGAAGAAGATATTTCTGAGCTGGAAGTACAAATAGAACGCTATAGAAATGATGGTGTAGCAAAACAGCTCAATTTAGCTGATTTGTCTAAGAAAACGGGTTTCACCGACGAATACAATGCAATCTATAGTCAGCTGTCCGCTTTACCTCATGGCACTTATGCTGGCGTCATCAGGAGAAATCTTGTGGTCGATCGGGCTGCCGATAGCTTTTATGTTGCATCGTTTCATAGGGCTTCAATCGAAGACTTTGAGATAATTGCAAATCAAACAGCCGACTGGGTTATACGCGCTAGGTCCGTGCTAACTAGGTTTCTAAAACACTCGCATATTCAACAACCATAATGATCGATTGATATTTGCACGGACGTTATCGACGTCCTTACAGATGTTCTCCCCCATCATCGGCCAAAAATAGCTCATGTAGTTGAACGCCCCCTAAACACCCCTAAATACACCCCGCAATGCAAGGTACTCACACACACATCTTGCAAATGTTCCGTTAATGTTCTATGTATGTTCCATAATAGAATGCAGGGGGCTTCCCGAATGTCCTACCAACCTCAATTTCCCGGATTGTTTTCCCCTGAACAGGGGGCCGTGCCGGCGCATCATCATCATGATGACGGCCATGCTTTGCCTGCCACGCCAAAGCAGATGCAATATGCCACGTCGCTGGCCGCAAAAACGGGTGCGAGCCTGCCCGAAGGGATAGGCGCGGATCGGGTGGCTTTGTCGGCGTGGATCGACAGCCATAAGCCAAAACCGCTTGAGGGGCGATTTGCCAATTATCCGTCGTCCAAACAGGTGGCTTTTGCCGAACGGATTGCACGGGTCAAACGGCGCGATATTCCGCAGGAATGCTTTCGCGATAAAACCATGATGTCGCGCTGGATTGACGGTAATAAACCGCGCTGACGTTTTTGGTGGGTCGGGCTCATTCGCGCAGCTCGCGACGCCCACGCATCCAAAATATCTTGGATTGGGCATGGCGTACCCGCATAGCATCGCTGAAACTGTTGCAGATGGCACCATTCACGCTGTCGGATTGGGCTTTGCCATCCAGTTATGCCGGTTCAGCACGCAATCTGGCATGTCTTTGTTTTGATCGCGTCGATGTGCCTTTTCGCCGCGATTTGGATCAGCGCGTGATCACGTCGTCCAAATAGGCGCGCACGCAGGTCTGGACGTGGCGAAACCGGTCGCCGCCCAGATGTTTGCCCCCATACCACCGCGTCACGACAATCAGATGATCAAACAACCCTTCGCGTTCCAGCATTCGGACAATGACCATCCCCGCGCCGGATTCGCCATCGTCGCCCTTGAGCGGGCCACCGTCAGACAGCAAGACCGCCCATGTATTATGCGTGGCCTTGGCATAGGATTTGTTACGTTTGAGGTCTTTTAACGCGGCATCAACGGCGGCACGGTCTGTTGCCGCCACACCCGATACCGCGTATTTCGACCCCCGGTCCGTCAGGATTTGGCCAAGCTGATGCAAACCGCCTAAAGCCCCGCAGCGGTGCGGCGAACGGTATCAAGACGCGAGGCGTTGGGCGGATGGGTGCCCAAAAATCTGTCGCCGGGATCGGGAATACGGGTAAAGAACTCGGCACCGCGCAACGGGTTATAGCCGGCACGTGCCGTGATCACGGTGCCAAGGGCGTCGGCCTCAAGCTCAAAATCTTTGGAATAGGTCCGCGCGCCGACCTGCGCGCCCAACCGCTGCGCTGTTTCAACCGCCGATGCGTCCCCGCCGCTTAGCGTGGCCAAACCCGCGAAAATAACCGCCCCCGCGACGGCATTTTGCTGCTGGCGCGCAATGTGGCCTGAAATGTGATGGGCGGCCTCATGCCCCAGAACAAAGGCAAGCTCGTCCTCGTTACGCGCGTCATCGAGCAGCGCCAATGTGAACGCGATCACAGGACGGCCGGCGCGGTCTTCGGTTTGGTAAGCGTTGGCGGGCTGATCCGGGCGGTCGTCCACAACAATGTTGAAATCACAATTGATGCCCGATGTACGCGCGCGGCATTCACGCTCTGCCACGGGTTCGACGGTTTGAATAACACGTAAAAAACTGCGCGCCGACTGGGACGTGGACAGGTTGGATTCTTGCGACTGTCCGCCGGGCTGCTGCGTGACTGGCCCAGTATTTATCACCGGTTCACACGCCGCGACCAAAGCCATAACGCCAAGCAGACCAAAAAACCTAATCATATACCGGCAATTCCTTGTGACCTTGTACGAAACACTCTTGATCCGCCTGTTTAATGTGGCGAGACCCCATTGAACATACAACGCGGGCACGCTCTTGCAATGATCCGCCGAAAGAATATTGTGCGCCCATGTTTACCATTGAACACGAATTTGATGCGAGTGTGATCACCTTGGTCGACGAGGGGAAATCACCCTTGCGCGAAGATGTCACGGTGCAAGCCTTTGCAAGTGTTATTACATTTGAACAATGGGATGCACGCACCAACACCGTCAGTAAGATCAGCCTGTCGCCCGAACAATTGCGCGATCTGACCATTGCGCTGAACCTGCCCGAAGGCATCTATCGCACCGCCCCTAAACCCTGACCAAGGAATATCACATGGCCACCGGCACAAAGATCAAAACATATTATGACGGTGCCTGGCACGATGGAGATGTATCGGTCATCAAGGCCGCAGACCATGGTGCATGGCTGGGTACGACCGTGTTTGACGGCGCGCGTATGGTCGATGGCCTGACCCCTGATCTTGAGGCCCATTGCGCTCGGATCAACCGGTCTGCCAAGGCGTTGATGATCACCCCAACGGTTGAAACCGCCGATATGGTGGAAATGGTCCGTGAAGGGCTGAAAAGCTATGATAAAACCGATGCCATCTATATCCGTCCGATGTATTGGGCGCTCGCGGGGGATGAGCTGGGCATTGTCCCGCTAAAGGACGCGACCGGTTTCGCCATTTCGCTCGAGCAAATTCCAATGGCCCCGCCAGAGGCCGCAACGACGTTGACGCGCACCCGTTTCCGCCGTCCCGTGCTTGAGGATAATGTCGTGAACGCCAAGGCGGGCTGTCTGTATCCAAACAACGCCCGCATGATGGTCGAGGCCCGCGCCAAGGGCTTTGGCAATGCGCTGGTGGCGGATGCACTGGGCAATGTCGCCGAATCTGCCTCGGCCAACGCGTTCATGGTGAAAGACGGCGAAGTGTTTACCCCTATTCCCAACGGGACTTTCCTTGCCGGGATCACCCGCGCGCGTCACATTGCCAACATGCGCGCTGACGGGATCAAAGTGCACGAAACAGTCCTAAGCTTTGATGACTTCCACGCCGCAGACGAGGTATTTTTGTCCGGCAACATGATGAAAGTCACACCGGTCAAAGCCTTTGATGACACCCAATACCAAATCGGCCCGATCACCCGCCATGTCCGCGATATGTATTGGGATTGGGCCGCGACGGCACGCAACTGACCCGCGCCGTGAAAATCGCGATTGCCAGCGGCATGTGCAGGCGGCATGATTGCCAACGCCCCCAATGCCCAATCGGAGAAGACGATGCGTAAATTTATGGTGGTTCTCGATGACAGCCGCGAATGTCTGAACGCGATGCGGTTTGCTGCAATGCGTGCGTCAAAATCCGGCGGCGGGGTTGTTGTGCTGTCAGTCATTCCACCGGATGAGTTTAACCACTGGATCGGCGTTGCCGAGGTTATGCGCGAAGAGGCCCGCGAGCGGATCGAAGTGCATTTCGAAGTCTTTGCCAAATGGATGCGCGACCGGCTGAATGTCGATCCTGAACTGGTGATCCGCGAAGGCGTTATCGTGGACGAGATTATCGCCCAGCTTGCCGATGACCCCGATGTGGGCGTTTTGGTTCTGGGCGCGGGGACGGATAAAAAATCAGGCCCCGGCCCGCTGGTCACGCAGTTATCGCGCAACGCTGGCAGCCTGCCCATCCCGATCACAATCGTGCCGGGTGATCTAAGCAAGGAGCGTTTAGAGGCGATTACCTAAGATCGCGCACCTCTAAATCATCGAGCCAACGCTTTTTAGAATCGTTCCAAACCTTGACTTGGGGCGCTTCAACCCGCATATCAAAGACAACCCGTTGTCAGGAGCATGTCATGTTTATTCAGACCGAATCCACGCCGAACCCCGCCACGCTGAAATTCTTGCCCGGTCAGACCGTGCTGGAAATGGGCACGGCTGATTTCCCCGCGCCCGAAGCCGCCAGCGCGTCGCCACTCGCCACGCGTTTGTTCGCCGTTGAAGGCGTGACAGGCGTGTTTTTCGGCACCGATTTTGTGACCGTGACCAAACTTGATTCCGTTGAATGGGATCACCTGAAGCCCGCGCTTTTGGGTGCTATCATGGAACATTTCCAATCGGGTCAGCCCGTCATGGAAACCGGCCACGAACACGCCTCCGGTCACGCCGAGCACACTGGCGAAGACGGCGCTATTGTTGGCCAGATCAAGGAACTGCTGGACAGCCGCGTGCGCCCTGCCGTTGCCCAAGATGGCGGCGACATCACCTTTCATGGGTTCGAACGCGGTGTGGTTTATCTGCACATGCAAGGTGCCTGCGCTGGATGCCCGTCTTCGACTTTGACGTTGAAAATGGGGATCGAAAACCTGTTGCGCCACTACATCCCAGAAGTAACCGAGGTACGCCCGGTTGCCTAAGACGCCGCTTATACTGGCGTTTGACACATCGGCCGCACATTGTGCGGCCGCTTTGCTGTCGGGCGATCAGATCGTGGCAAGCATCCTCGAACCCATGGCCAAGGGGCAGGGCGAACGGCTGCTGGGGCTTTGCGGCGACGTGCTGGAACAGGCCGGGGTCACATATCAGGATTTGACCGCGATTGGCGTCGGGATCGGGCCTGGAAATTTCACGGGCATCCGCATTTCGGTTTCAGCCGCGCGCGGTCTGGCCTTGGGGCTGGGCATCCCTGCAATCGGGGTATCCCAGCTCGAGGCGTTGGCCCATGGCACCGATGATGTGGTGATCGCCAGCGTGGATGCCCGCCAAGACAAGATGTTCGTTCAGGTTTTTGGCACGCTGGATGATCGCCCGCCCACGATGTGCAGTCTTGATGAACTGCCGATGATCCCCACGCGGGCCGATCCAAAATGCATTGGATATCAGGCCGACATGATCGCGACGCTCACGAACGGCACGGTTTGCGAACCCCAGATGCCGCTGGCCGATGCCATCGCGCATATTGCGGCCAGCCGCGCGTCCCATGACAACCCGCGCCCTGCCCCGCTGTACCTGCGCCCCGCTGACGCTGCCCCCGCACGCGATGCACCACCCACCATTTTACCGTGACCCCAGATCAGATGGCACAAATCCACGCGGCGGCCTTTCTGCGTGATCGCGCTTGGAATGCGGCCGAGATTGCCGATCTTCTTGCGTCGCCTTTTGTGACAGCTTTTCACGAGGCAGGCGGCTTTGCCCTGACGCGGCTGGTCGCGGGCGAGACCGAGCTGCTGACGATTGCCGTCGATCCCGCGTTTCAGAATCGGGGCATCGGGCGACGCTTGATGCACAAATGGCTGGCCTGCGATGCGGACACTGCGTTTCTTGAGGTGGCCGCCGATAACACCCCCGCCATCGCCCTTTACGAAAGCCTCGGCTTTGATCGGACCAGCACAAGACCACGCTATTATGCGCGTAAAGATGGTGCATTCATTGATGCTTTGATCCTCTCAAAGGACTTAACGCATGGTAAATCAGTGGATTCTGGCCCCTAAACCTGAGAATCCGGTTGACCCCAGCCACCCGCTAAGCAGTATCGTGTATCTGATCGACGGGCGCGCGCCCGCGACCGGGTAAGGCCCTACGCCAAACCCCAACACAACAAAAACTGGGAGACGATCCATGACCCTAATGACCAAACTGCTTGGTGCCGCTGCTGTCACCGCCCTTGGCGCTGGTGCCGCACTGGCCGAGCCTGCATTGATTTTCGACCTTGGCGGCAAGTTCGACAAATCCTTTAACGAAGCAGCTTTCTCTGGCGCACAGCGTTGGGCCGAAGAAACAGGCGAGACATTCCGCGAAATCGAATTGCAATCCGAAGCACAGCGCGAGCAAGCGTTGCGTCGTTTCGCCGAAGCGGGTTCAAACCCGATTGTCATGACCGGCTTTGCTTTTGGTGACGCGCTTGGCCAAGTTGCTGGCGATTACCCTGACACCGACTTTGTCATCATCGACATGGTCGTTGACGCGCCAAACGTACGTTCGGTTGTCTTCAACGAACACGAAGGTTCGTATCTGGTTGGTATGATGGCCGCGATGGCATCTGAATCCAACACTGTCGGCTTTATCGGCGGCATGGATATCCCGTTGATCCGCAAATTCGCCTGTGGCTATGCCCAAGGCGTATTGGCAGCCAACCCTGACGCGACCGTTATTTCCAACATGACCGGCACCACACCTTCCGCTTGGAATGACCCGGTAAAAGGCTCCGAGCTGACCAAAGCACAAATCAGCCAAGGCGCTGACGTGGTTTATGCTGCTGCTGGCGGCACCGGCGTTGGTGTTCTGCAAACAGCCGCAGACGAAGGTATCTTGTCCATCGGTGTGGACAGCAACCAAAACTACATGCACCCGGGCAAGGTTCTGACATCCATGCTGAAACGCGTTGATAACGCTGTCTACCAAGCCATGGCAGATGGCCCCGGCATGGAAAAAGGCTTTAACGTGATGGGCATCGCCAATGGCGGCGTCGGTTATGCGATGGACGAATATAACAAAGATATCGTTTCTGCCGACATGCAAGCCGTGGTCGATGAGGCATCTGCGCAAATCGCAGACGGCACATTGGTGGTCCACGACTATATGTCCGACGACAGCTGCCCCGTTCTGGACTTCTGAACGTGAACGACAAAACGGATATGGAGCGGCAGGCAACTGCCGCTCCAGCCATTGAACTCAAAGGTATTTCCAAAGCCTTTGGTCCAGTGCAGGCCAATAAAGATATTTCCATCCGCGTCATGCCCGGTACGATCCATGGGATCATCGGCGAAAACGGCGCGGGCAAGTCCACGTTGATGAGCATCCTTTACGGCTTTTACAAAGCGGATAAGGGCGAGATTTTCATCAGTGGTAAAAAGACAGACATCCCTGACAGTCAGGCCGCGATCGCCGCAGGCATCGGGATGGTGTTCCAGCATTTCAAGCTGGTCGAGAATTTCACGGTGCTTGAGAATATCATTCTGGGTGCCGAAGACGGGCGGTTGCTAAAACCGTCGCTGGCCAAGGCACGCAAAAGCCTTTTGAAGCTGGCCGATGATTACGGCCTCAAGGTCGACCCCGACGCGCTGATCCAAGACATCGGTGTTGGCATGCAGCAACGGGTCGAGATCCTGAAGGCATTGTACCGGCAGGCCGATATTTTGATCTTGGACGAACCCACGGGCGTGCTGACCCCGGCCGAAGCCGATCAGCTGTTCCGCATTTTGGGCCGGCTCCGGTCGGAGGGGAAAACGATTATTCTGATCACGCATAAACTGCGCGAAATCATGGACATTACGGATACCGTATCGGTGATGCGACGCGGTGAAATGACCGCAACGGTCAAGACTGCCGAAACCTCCCCCGCCGAGCTGGCCGAGCTGATGGTTGGCCGCAAGGTGTTGTTGCGCGTTGATAAAGTACCAGCACAGCCTCGTGATGTCGTTCTGGATATCCACGGCCTGCGGGTTGTTGACGAAAAGGGCGTTGAGCGTCTGCGCGGGATCGATCTGCAAGTACGCGCCGGTGAAATTCTTGGCGTGGCTGGCGTGGCGGGCAACGGCCAGTCCGAACTGCTCGAGGTCTTGGGCGGCTATCAAACCGGCACTGGGTCTGTGAAGGTCAAAGGTCAGGAACTGGACCTGACCGGCAAGCAATCCGACGGCCAGTCACGACGTAACCACGGCATTGCCCACGTACCCGAAGACCGCCAACGCGAAGGTCTGATTATGGACTACCACGCGTGGGAAAACACCGCCTTCGGATACCACAAGGACCCGTCATATCGCAGTGGTATCTTGATGAACAACGCCGCGATCAAGGCCGACACCGTCGAGAAGATGGAACGCTTTGATGTGCGCCCGCCAAACCCGAAACTGGCGGCCAAAAACTTCTCGGGCGGGAACCAGCAAAAGATCGTTCTGGCCCGCGAGATCGAACGTAACCCCGATCTGTTGCTGATCGGTCAACCCACACGCGGCGTCGATATCGGTGCCATCGAATTCATTCACCAACAGATCGTTGCCCTGCGTGATCAAGGCAAGGCGATCCTGCTGGTGTCGGTCGAGCTTGAGGAAATCCTCGCGCTAAGCGACCGTGTCGCCGTGATGTTTGACGGGCAGATCATGGGCGTGCGCGATGCCGCCGACACCGATGAAAAAGAGCTGGGCCTGATGATGGCTGGCATTACCGACGCTGATGCAAAGATAGGAGCCTAGAATGGACGTCATGCCAAAATGGGCCGAGGTCGTCCTTGTGCCGCTTATATCTTTGATCTTGGCCGCAATCCTGTCGGCACTGGTGATACTCGGCATCGGCGAAGACCCGGTTGCTGCGGTCAAGCTGATGGTGACAGGCGCTTTGGGCAGTACCTATGGCTGGGGCTATACGCTGTATTACGCCACGAATTTCATGTTCACCGGCCTATGCGTCGCCATCGCGTTTCATGCACGTCTGTTCAACATCGGTGGCGAAGGTCAAGCGATGCTGGGTGGTTTGGGCGTTGCGCTTGCTTGCCTATATATCCCTTGGCCGCATTGGTCGCTGGCGCTGATCGGGGCCACCACTATGGCCGCTCTTTTCGGTGCAGCATGGGCGGCAATCCCTGCGTTTTTGCAAGCCAAACGCGGCAGCCATATCGTGATCACCACAATCATGTTCAACTTTATCGCCGCGGCGGTCCTGAACTACATTCTGGTCAATATGCTGCGCCCAAAAGGCAGCATGGACCCGGCCACCGCACGGTTCCCCGACGCAACCAAATTGCCGACACTGCATGACTTGCTGGCCCCCATCGGGATCAACTTTTCCAAAGCGGCCCCCGCCAATATCTCGCTTCTGGTCGCGATTGCCGCCTGTTTCTTTCTTTGGGTACTGATCTGGCGCACCCGGCTTGGTTATGAAATTCGGGCCTATGGCCATTCGGAATCCGCTGCAAAATATGCGGGGATTTCACCGGTAAAGATCACGATGATTACGATGATCATCTCGGGTGGGTTGGCCGGAATGATGGCCATCAACAACGTCATGGGCGAATCTGAACGGCTGGTTCTGAACGCGACCGAAGGGGCCGGGTTCATCGGTATTGCGGTTGCCTTGATGGGCCGAAGCCATCCGTTGGGCGTCTTTCTGGCCGCGATCCTATTCGGGTTTCTGTACCAGGGCGGTGCTGAACTCGCGCTTTGGACATCGATCCCGCGCGAATTGATCGTCGTCATTCAGGCATTGGTGATCCTATTCACAGGCGCGCTTGATAACATGGTGCGGATGCCGCTTGAGAAAATATTCCTAAGCATCCGAAATGCCCGCGCCCCCAAACCAGAACGTATACCGGTGGAGCCCGCAGAATAATGGATTACATGACACTTATCCAACTGCTGGACAGCACCGTTCGCCTTGCGACACCCCTGCTTCTGGCCTGCCTTGCTGGGTTGTTTTCTGAACGCGCAGGGATTTTTGACATCGGTCTGGATGGCAAAATGCTGGCGGCGGCATTCTTTTCGGCAGCAGTTGCGGCATTGTATGGCAATGTGTGGTTGGGGCTGCTGGCGGGGATAGCCGCTTCGCTCGCTCTTAGTTTGCTGCACGGGTTGGCATCGATCACCTTTCGCGGCAACCAGCTGATTTCCGGTGTGGCGATCAACTTTCTTGCCGCCGGTCTGACGGTGCTGATCGCCCAAGATTGGTTTCAACAGGGGGGCCGTACCCCGTCGCTGATCGGCGGTGCGCGGTTCAACCCCATCACCCTGCCCTTTGCCGACGCGGTTGAACCTGTGCCATTCATAGGACCGCTTTACGCCGAACTCATCTCGGGCCATTCGATCCTCGTTTATGCTGCCTTTGCCGCTGTGCCGCTGACGTGGTGGCTGCTGTATCGCACGCGCTTCGGCCTGCGCCTACGCGCTGTGGGGGAAAACCCCGCCGCGGTGGACACTGCCGGCGTGTCGGTCATCGGGCTGCGCTATGCCGCCGTATGCATCTGCGGCGTGTTATGCGGCATCGCGGGTGCCTACCTAAGCACCGCCCTGCAAGCCGGGTTCATCAAGGACATGTCGGCAGGCCGTGGCTATATCGCGCTGGCTGCGTTGATCTTTGCCAAGTGGCGGCCGTGGTACGCGCTTTGGGCGACGTTGTTGTTCGGCCTGTTCGGCGCGCTGGAAACACGCCCCGACGTGATCGAAGCATTGATCGGCGTCAAAGTTCAGGGCCAACTGCTGGGCGCGCTGCCATACGTCATGACCGTTATCATTCTTGCCGGTTTTGTTGGCAAAGCCATCCCGCCCCGCGCGGGCGGAGAGCCCTACGTAAAAGAACGCTAATGCACCTTGCGCTGCCGGAAATTTTTCGGCAGCGCAGCATCCACAATTGATTTCAATCCGAAAATCAGGCTAACAGCATATATGCAAATATACCTGCCCATTGCCGAGATTTCGGTCAACGCGTTCCTGCTTTTAGGCTTGGGCGGTATTGTGGGCATTCTTTCTGGCATGTTTGGCGTCGGTGGCGGGTTTCTAATCACGCCGCTGTTATTCTTTATCGGCATCCCGCCTGCCGTCGCTGTGGCAACTGGCGCGAACCAGATTGTCGCTTCCTCCGTTTCCGCTCTACTTGCCCATCTAAAGCGCAAAACCGTTGATCTGAGGATGGGCACCGTGTTGTTGATCGGCGGGCTTTTCGGGGCTGCCGGGGGCGTCAGCATCTTCAACTACCTGAAATCGCTTGGCCAAGTCGATTTGCTGGTCAACCTTTGCTATGTGGTCTTTCTGGGGATCATCGGCGGATTGATGTTCATTGAATCGCTCAATGCGGTTTACAAAACCCGCACCGGAAAACGCCAGCCCCGTAAGAAACACACCTGGATTCAAAAGCTGCCGTTCAAGATGCGGTTCCGTGTAACGGGGCTTTATATCTCGGTCATTCCGCCGTTGTTGGTTGGCGCGTTCGTCGGTCTGCTGGCCGCCATCATGGGCGTTGGTGGCGGTTTTATCATGGTGCCGGCAATGATCTATCTACTGGGCATGCCAACCAAAGTGGTCGTTGGCACGTCGCTGTTCCAAATCCTGTTTGTAACCGCCTTTACCACGCTGCTGCACGCGACAACCAACTATACCGTTGATATCGTTCTGGCCGTCCTGCTGCTGATCGGTGGCGTAATCGGCGCGCAATTTGGGACCTCCCTTGGGACCAAGCTGAAGGCCGAACAGCTGCGCATTCTGCTCGCCCTTTTGGTGCTGGCCGTCTGCGGGAAACTGGCGCTGGACCTGCTGCTGCAACCGTCCGAGCTTTATTCCATCGGGTTTACATCATGATCCGGCAGTACTTTGCAGCGACCCTTGCCTGTCTAACATTTTGGACGATGGCACAGGCCGAGGAAGACATCGTGCTGGGCCTGAACCAAACCGAAGTATCGATCGCTACGAACTTCAACGGGTCCGAGATTATCATTTTCGGGGCGGTCAAACGCGAGACGCCAATCCCTGATACCTCAGAATTGCAGGTGGTCGTCACGGTATCCGGCCCGTCAAAGCCCGTTGTGGTCCGCCGCAAGGAAAAGAAATTCGGCATTTGGGTGAACACCGCCTCGGTCGAAGTGGATCACGCGCCCAGCTTTTACGCCGTCGCCACCAGCGGCCCCCTTCACGATGTCCTAAGCCGGGTCGAAGACCTGCGCCACAAGATATCGATCCCTCGGGCGATCAGGTCGGTTGGCGCGCCAATGACGATCACAGATTCCGCGGCATTCACCGAAGCGCTGATCCGCATCCGCTCAAGGGAAGACCAATATCAACTGGACGAGGCAGGGGTCACCGTCGACCAACAAACGCTGTTTCGCGCGACAGTGCAGCTTCCCGCCGCCTTGGTCGAAGGCGATTATGACACACGCATTTTCCTGACCCGCGACGGAAACGTCGTCGCGCAATATGAAACCTTGATTGACGTGCGCAAGGTCGGCTTGGAACGGTGGCTCTACAACCTGTCGCGCGAACAGTCCTTGCTGTACGGTCTTTTGTCGCTGGCAATTGCAATCAGTGCCGGCTGGTTGGCCTCGGCCGCGTTTGCGCTCATACGCCGTTAACCGCGCCCGATATAGGGCATCTTGGTCGCCATCACGGTCATAAACTGCACATTCGCCTCGGGTGGCATTTGCGCCATATGCAGCACCGATGACGCTGCATGTTTCACGTCCATCGTATCCATGTCGGGATTGGCCGCCTTAAGGCCCGCGACCAGTTCGCTTTCGGCATTACCAATATCGATCTGCCCGCAGGCGATGTTAAAGGGCCGCCCATCCAAGGACAACGTACGCGTCAGGCCGGTGACCGCATGTTTGCTCATCGTATAACACACCGACCCGGGGCGCGGCACATAGGCGGAAAGCGATCCGTTGTTGATGATACGCCCGCCCGTGTTCTGCCCGCGCATGCGTTCAAACGCCAGTTGCGCTGCGATGAACATGCCATTGATATTGACCTGCATCACCTCTGTCCAAACCTCGAGCGGAATTTCATCGATGGGGCCGGACACCCCAAACAGCCCGGCGTTGTTGAACAGCACATCGATATGGCCAAACGCATCGAAAGCCCCCCGCATGGCCCCCGCATCGGTCACATCAGCGGGCAGCGCCACCGCGTTCGGATAGGCATCAGCGATTTCGGCCAGCCGGTCGGCCCTGCGCGCGATCAATCCAACGCGCCATCCTTGATCTAGGAACAGCTCCGCCGTGTCGCGCCCGATACCCGAACTCGCACCGGTGATCAGTATCGTTTTCATACCTCTTCCTCCGTCTGAATGTCCAAGCTCAGCGGGGCCACCGGGGCCGCCCGCAAGTCATCGACACGCAGCATACCCGTCGGCTTGGACAACCTGTTACGCACCACCCAGATCAGCCGTTCCTGCGCCCGCGTGATCGCCACATAGGCCAGCCGTTTCCACAAGGGCTGCCCCGCCTCTGACCGGCCCATCCGCGCTGCTGCGTATAGATCGGGGGCAAAGACCTGAACCGTATCCCATTGGCTGCCTTGCGCCTTGTGGATGGTCACCGCCGCACCGTGCAAGAACGTGGCCCCCATACGGGCGGCAAAGGGGATAAACGGCTCTTCCTCATCGGGTTTTTCAATCTTCACAATCGATGCGGCCGATATCTGCGGATCCTCAGCACCCATCACATGCAAGCGGCTGAACCCGGGTTTGCGACCATTGCCCAGATAGATCACCTGCGCCCCTTTGATCAGGCCGCGCGCCTCTAGGTCGAGCCGTTTTTTGCGGTGCTTCAGGGGCAGTTCAATGCCATCGCAAATCAGCGGTTCGCCCGCCAACAACGCATCCTCTGGCGCGCCATGAACGGACCGGAACGCATTGATCAGACGAATGCGCGTCGCGTTGCGCCACACCAAAACGGGGGACCGTGCCATCAAATCAACCTCGACACGCTGACCCCAGACCACACGGTCATCTTTCTTTGCGGCCTCTTCGATCATGCGTTCAAATTGCTCAAACGTCAGATCAGGATCTGCGAGGGCATGTGCCAAATCAAGAATGGGGTTGTCGGCTTGCTGACGGTGGATACGGCTTAGGTTCAGCACCCGGTTTTCCGGCAATTTCTCGAACACCATAGTGCCGGATTGCCCGACCGGGGCCAGCTGCGCAGGGTCACCGAACAACAGCAGCGTCGGAAAAATCTCTTTCAGGTCTTCGAACTGCTTGTCATCCAGCATCGAACTTTCATCGACCAAACCGATATCCAAAGGTTCTTCGCGTCGCTTCCACCCTGTGATGAAATCGCTACCCCGCAACCCTGCTGCCGCCAGCGCGCCCGGGATCGATTTATTGTTGGCATAAAATGCAGCGGCACGGTCAAGCGACACCTCGGTCAGCCCCTCGATCTCGGGCCGCTCGCCATTACCGGTCAACCATTCAGCGATACGCTCGTATTCGGGGTCGTAAACGGGGGTGTATAATATCCGGTGGATCGTCGTCGCAGGGACGCCGCGCAGCCGCAGCACCGATGCCGCCTTGTTCGTCGGGGCCAAAATCGCGAGCGACCGCTTGTCCTTGCGTTTGCGGGATTCGTAATCGCCCGAAACAATATCAACACCGGCGGCTTGCAAGGCCTTGTACAGTTCTGCCAGCAACAGCGTTTTGCCGGATCCGGCCTTGCCAGTTACGGCCATAACCTGATCCTTGCCCCCGGCGGGCGGCATCAAAAAACTGTCTTCCAGATTAATCCCGGCAAGGCGCAGCATTTCGGTTACGCTGTCATACGCAGCCGCCTGATCATCTGAATAGGTAACTATAGGTGTTGTCATAGCGCGACCCTAAATCAGGGCCGCGCCGGGGACCAGACAACTTAGCCGCTAAACGCAATCTTCATCGCAGAAGCTGCCCCGAAACTCTGCTCAAACCACTGCGCGGATTGGCGCGGCGAAATACCCGACCGTTCCGCCAATCGCGCTTGCGCCGCTTGGTCAAAGCTCCAGAGCCCCACGCTGATCCGTGCCGCGCCCTCACCGCTGCTGCCCAGAATTTCGGGCGACGCACCCGTCATTCGGTATATCCGAACCATCCGCGCATCAAAAACCCCCGCGAAATGTGCAACGCCAAAGCCCCGCATAATCTCTCCACCGCCCAGCATTAGCGCAGCGGCGGCCTGCCCGGACGCATCCGCGCTCAGGCAAAACCGTGTGCATTCCCAAATCAAGGGGCTGCGAATAGGCCCCTCCAATAATTCCAAGAAATGCTCATTGACCATGGTCCGCCCTGTTGTCGGCAAAAACCGCATCGACCCGCCATGGATGCCCCCCGGCAACTCCCAAATCACGTATAGGGGGTTTAGCCCATCGTATGCGTCTTGCTCAAACCCGTCGGCATCGACAGTAACATCCCAATTCAACCGGTCTTTGAATTGCGCCGCCCTGTCGCGAAACATGGTTGCACTCAGTTTCGGGTGTTCTTTCAGTTGGTCGCCGTAAATGTATCTCAACATGAATTGCTGCATCCCCTTGCTGGTTCGGGGGTCTCAATACATGTGGGTTATTTAACGCTGGCCGATGTCAGCGCCCGCCAAAACAACCGGAATCGCAACTTCACTTTTCCAAATGGATTAAAATCCCGGGGGAGCCTGAAAGGCGGGGGCTGGCCCCCTTCTTGGCCAGCTACACAATAATCAGCCCGCGGCTAAGCGCACGCGCCACAGCATGGGTGGTATTCAGCGCGCCCAATTTGAACCGCGCACTTTCAATATATACGCGCAAGGTATGCTCCGAAATGGATAGGGTGTTTGCAACTTGCGCCCGATTATACCCAATTGCGATCAAGGTCATTGCGTCGACTTCACGCGGCGAAAGCGCTTGCGCGGCTTCTGGTTTGCGCCCCGGCTCCAATTCCAGCGCCTTTTCGTTGAAATAATGCGCAATCAAAATAAGCTCGCGGCGGTTGGCCTCAGTAAAGGCTTCCCACTCCGGATCGCTACAGGAATTGTTTACGGTAAAAAGCGCAAATTGCCCGTTTGGCCCGCGTATTGGAACAGAAAAACCCTGGTTTCCGATGCCATATTCAATCGCTTCCAACAGCAATGCGCGCGCGGCTTTGCTGCTCCAATCCAACCGTTTCCAATCCACAGGATGAAAACGTTGATAGCACCCCGATATCACCGGGTCCGTGCGCAGGTAATTCTGGCTTAGATAGCGTTCCTGCCAGGCCTCCGAATAAGTGCCACAGCCATATTGATCCCCTGCGGAATCAACCCAGTGATACACGACATGCGCAAGATTGTAGTGGTCCCGCAGCGCTTCGCTGGCGACTTGTAGACCCTCAAATGTGGTGGCCTGTTCCAGCCCCTCCAATATCAGATCCAGCTTTGCAGAGATCGCTACCATTTGGCTTCCGTCCAGTCCTGTCCTCACGGGCGGAAATCTCGGCCAAGGCAACAATCGCGGTATCATCCAACTGTTCGGCCAATACAGGCAAACCGTTGATTGTCGCGAATGCCTTCAGATCGGTGAGAACTTCCAATATCCAGTCGCTTTGCATGTTAAAATTCTCACTTTTGTGGTTAAATATTGATTAACACAACCATAGCATGCGTTCAAATTTGCACATAGTCGCGGTTTCCAACTCCCCATTTCTGGTGGGATAGCGTTCAGACAAGCTATTGTTTCACAAAATGCCACTTTCAAACGCATCGCGCCCGCAAAGCGGTTAACCGATTCGCGGGCGCATTCCGTCCTATTCGAACGTGTGTTTCTTACTTTTTCGCTTCCAAAGCATCTTCCAAGGTACGCAAACCGGTTGTCGGTGACTGTACCAGAACAGACATGTTCCCCGGCTTGTGCTCGTTTGCCAACATTTTCATGTGGGCGGCGGGCAGGTCATTCCATGTAAAGACTTCCGACATGCACGGGTCCAAACGGCGCTCAAGCATCAGTTTGTTCGCCGAGGACGCTTGCTGCAAATGGGCGAAGTGGCTGCCTTGCAGTCGCTTTTGGTGCATCCACATATACCGCACGTCCAGTGTCAGGTTAAAGCCCGAGGTACCGGCACAGATCACAACCATGCCGCCCTTTTTACAAACGAAGGTGGACACAGGGAATGTCGCCTCGCCGGGGTGTTCGAACACCATATCGACGTTCACGCCTTTACCCGTGATTTCCCAAATCGCCGCACCGAATTTGCGCGCCTCTTTGAACCAGGCGGCGTATTCCGGTGTGTTCACTGTTGGCATCTGCCCCCAGCAGTTGAAATCCTTGCGGTTCAGAACGCCCTTTGCCCCCAAGTCCATGACGAAATCACGCTTTGATTCATCCGAGATAACACCAATCGCATTTGCGCCAGCGGTGTTGATCAGCTGGATCGCGTAAGACCCCAAACCACCCGATGCGCCCCAAACCAGTACGTTTTGGCCAGGCTTCAGGTCGTGTGGTTCGTGACCGAACAGCATCCGGTACGCCGTCGCCAAGGTCAGCGTATAACAGGCGGCCTCTTCCCAGGTCAGGTGCTTGGGACGTGGCATAAGCTGCTGTGCCTGCACGTTGGTGAACTGGGCAAATGACCCATCAGGTGTCTCATAGCCCCAGATGCGCTGGCTGGGCGAATACATCGGGTCGCCGCCGTTGCAATGTTCGTCATCGCCATCGTCTTGGTTGCAGTGAATCACAACCTCGTCGCCGACTTTCCAGCGTTTTACCTTGTCGCCAACCGCCCATACGATCCCCGACGCATCGGAACCGGCAATGTGAAAGGGTTGTTTGTGGCCGTCAAACGGGCTGATCGGTTTGCCCAAGGCAGCCCAGACACCATTGTAGTTAACGCCAGCCGCCATAACCAGAACCAGCACTTCGTGGCTGTCGAGTTTTGGAACATCCACCACTTCTTCCAGCATCGCCGTGTTCGGGTTGCCGTGACGTTCGCGGCGAATGGTCCAAGCGTACATTTGCTTGGGCACATACCCCATCGGAGGAATTTCACCGATTTCGTACAGGTCTTTTTCCGGCGCATCGTACTGCGCAATGTTCGTGTCCAGGGCCATGGGGGTCTCCACTGTCAGAATTCGTTTGTGCCGCAGTGCAGAATCGCGGCGTCTAAAAGTGAGATATTGCCCGCAGCGCAACAATGCAACCGGAATTGGGTGGAATTTGCAACTTTATAACTTTGCAACCGCAGAAAAATCGGGGCTGGGTTCTATTTTTCAAAGAAATGCGCGATTGAGTTGGCATAGAAGGTCAACGCAGGCAGTTGATCTGGCACCACTTCAATTAAACCGTTGGCAGGCTGTATCATCCCGCGCTGGACCAGATGCTCCCGTGCCTTATCGACCGCGTCGTCAAAATCATCATGCGGGATGTCTATGGATGTTTTCGCCTGCCCCAACAGCCGCGCCATCTCAGCAGTCAGCGCGTCATCGGTCATTGGCCCTGCGGCCGACACCAATGCATGCGCCATCAGCGGAACAAACAGCAAGGGCATCTCGCTGGCGATGCGCCCCATCAAATCTTGGGCCACACGATCCACATCGGGGTTAGGGCCATAGTCACGCAATGGGACGGGTTCACCAAAAACCACTGCCGCTTCACCAAAGCGCAGAAACTTGCCGCGTATCCGCAACCATGTTTTCCGAAGGATGAATATCAAGATTACCGATATGCGCGCCTTGAACCGGCGGGTACCTGCTTGGCCTGCGGCAATCAAAACGCGATCTTCCAAAACCCGATCATAGTTAATAGCCACCGGCACGAACACCACGTCCCGATCGGCAAGGTCGGCCTCAAGTACATAGCCGAGCAGCCCCATTTTCGGCGGCATCAACTTGCCATCAAGGCTCAGCCCACCCTCCGGGAAAATTGCTTGGGTCACGCCGCCTTGGGTCGCCTTTTGAACGTAGCGCGCCAGAATTTTGCGGTACAGCGCCCCCCGCGATTTGCGGCGGATGAAATAGGCACCCATCGATCTTATCAAACGGCTAAGCGGCCAAACCCGCGCCCATTCCCCTACCGCATAGCTAAGCGCAGACGCCTCGCCCGCCAGATAGGTCACCAATACATAATCCATGTTGCTGCGGTGGTTCATGATGAAAATCACCGTCGCGTCGCTGGGTATCTTTTCGATCACGGCGGCGTTGTTGCTGCCTGTGCGTACCTCGTACAACGTGTTGGCCAAAAACCGAGCAAGCCGAATGCCGAAACTGAAATAGGCAAAGGCGCTAAAGCTCGGAACGATCTCGCGCGCATATCGGCGTGCTTGCTCGAACGCGACGTTTTCGGGAATGCCTTCTGCGCGGGCATGATCCGCAATCGCCTGACTGACTTGGGGGTCATAGATCAGCCGCTGGATCATGTCGTGACGGCGGGCCAGCTTGAACGGTTCAATCGGGCGTGTCAGCCGCTTGTTCAGCCGTGCCACCGCCCGCTCGAGGCGCAGCCGGAAAAACCAACGCACGGATGGTAATAAGAAATGGCTTAGCGCTGTGACTGCTGCAAAAAGCAAAATCACCACAAATAGCCAGATAGGAAGTTCAACGGTCTGCGTCATCGGCCCACCCTTGCAGAACCAAAAGGGGCTGGGCAATATTAAAAGCTGTTCTCGCCATGGTCCTTGGGGGCGTGACCGGCCGCGGGACAGATCACCTCCAGCCGCCTGTCGCCATTTTGCAGACCCACACAGGGCAAACTGTCAACGCCCGTAAGCCTCCTCAACATGCCGCGATGCAGCGAATTGACACCGCCCGATTATTTCAAGTATCAGTCTGTCAGGGTAATAATATTGCTCGCCCGATTCACGAAAGGCCGCACCATGACGCAACAAACCAAAGACCGCCCTTGGCTTATCCGCACCTATGCCGGACACTCCACCGCCGAGGCATCCAATGCGCTGTACCGCAGCAATCTGGACAAAGGTCAGACCGGCCTTTCTGTTGCTTTCGACCTTCCGACACAAACCGGATACGACAGTGATCATATTCTTTCACGGGGCGAGGTCGGCAAAGTCGGCGTTCCCGTTAGCCATCTTGGCGACATGCGGATGCTGTTCAAAGATATCCCGCTTGAGCAAATGAACACCTCTATGACCATTAACGCGACCGCGCCGTGGTTGTTGGCGCTATATATTGCCGTGGCCGAGGAACAGGGCGCTGATGTTTCCGCCTTGCAGGGAACCGTTCAAAACGACCTGATCAAGGAATACCTGTCGCGCGGCACGTATATCTGCCCGCCTGCCCCGTCGTTGAAGATGATCGCGGACGTGGCTGAATATTGCTATACCAACGTGCCGAAATGGAACCCGATGAACGTGTGTTCCTACCACCTGCAAGAGGCTGGCGCGACACCCGAACAGGAATTGGCCTTTGCCTTGGCCACGGCCACCGCCGTGCTGGATGCCCTGCGCCCCCGCGTGCCCGAGAAAGATTTCCCGACACTGGTTGGCCGGATTTCATTTTTTGTGAATGCGGGTATCCGTTTCGTTACCGAGATGTGCAAAATGCGCGCCTTTGGTGACCTGTGGGATGAAATTTGCCTTGAACGCTATGGCGTCGAGGACCCCAAATTCCGCCGCTTCCGTTATGGCGTTCAGGTGAACTCCCTTGGTTTGACGGAACAGCAGCCCGAAAACAACGTCTACCGCATTTTGATCGAAATGCTGGCTGTCACGCTGTCGAAAAACGCCCGTGCCCGTGCCGTTCAACTGCCCGCCTGGAACGAAGCTTTGGGTCTGCCGCGCCCGTGGGATCAGCAATGGTCGATGCGGATGCAGCAAATCATGGCCTACGAGACTGACTTGCTTGAGTTTGACGATCTGTTCGATGGCAACCCCGCTGTTGACCGCAAAGTCGAAGCGTTGAAGGAAGGCGCGCGCGCCGAATTGGCCAACCTTGACGGTATGGGCGGTGCAATTTCCGCAATCGATTACATGAAATCGCGACTGGTCGAAAGCAACGCCGACCGTCTGGGCCGGATCGAACAGGGCGAAACAATTGTTGTCGGCGTCAACAAGTGGCAACAAGGCGAACCATCGCCGCTAATGACCGGCGATGGCGGCATCATGGTCGTTGACCCAGCCGTTGAGGCCGATCAGATTAACCGCCTAAACGCCTGGCGCGAGGACCGCGATCAGGCCGCCGTCGACAAGGCGCTGGCAGATCTACGCGCGGCCGCCGCAGAAGGGCGCAATGTCATGGAACCGTCAATCGCCGCTGCCAAGGCAGGGGTCACCACAGGTGAATGGGCCGCGCAAATGCGGGCCGTGCATGGCGAATATCGCGGACCCACCGGCGTTGCCGCAGGTCGGTCGAACAAGACAGAAGGGTTGGATGATCTGCGCGAGGCGGTGGATGCCGTAAGCACACGTCTGGGCCGCCGACTTAGCTTTCTGGTTGGCAAGCCCGGGCTTGATGGTCATTCAAATGGCGCGGAACAAATTGCCGTACGTGCCCGCGATTGCGGCATGGACATCGCCTATGAGGGTATTCGCCTGACGCCGTCCGAAATCGTAAAAGCCGCGAAAGAGGGTAACCATCACGTTGTCGGGCTTTCTATTCTTTCAGGGTCGCATATTCCGCTGGTCGAAGACCTGATGGCGCAGATGCGTGAGGCTGGTCTTGGACATATTCCAGTCGTCGTGGGCGGAATCATTCCCGAAGACGATAAAATACGACTTCTCGGAATGGGTGTGGCACGGGTTTATACGCCCAAAGACTTTGAGTTGAATACAATCATGCAAGATATCGTAATACTGGCAGACCCGGAAACTATTGCAGCACAGTAATTTGATTAGGCGCTTATTTTCTTTTTTTGTTTATTCTTTTCGCGTAAAGCGAAAGTCACTTACTGAATAGGAACGAGTAAAATGAGCATTAATCTAGACTCCATGTCTCATAAAGAGCTTGAGACTTTGTTGAACGACGTGAAAACTGCGATTAAATCCGCGTATGAACGCGACCGTGTGGAAGCGCGTAAAGCAGCTGAAAAAGCAGCGGCTGAATTTGGTTTCTCTTTGGATGAAGTATCTTCGGGTGCTAAAAAACCAAAGGGGGCCAAAGCTGCCGCAAAATACGCAAATCCTGCTGACAAATCCCAAACTTGGACTGGCAAAGGCCGCCAGCCAAATTGGTACCGTGAACTGACAGCCAAAGGCGTTTCGCCTGACGACCTCGCCATCTAAGGCTAAATTTGCAACGTAGAATAGAGTGCCCCAAATCCGGGGCGCTCTTTTACATTTAACGGTAGATATCAAAATGACGACACATATCGGTGCCCAAGTGGGCGAAATCGCTGAAACGGTTTTAATGCCCGGTGACCCCTATCGCGCAAAATGGGCGGCAGAAAAGTTTCTGAAAGACGCCAAACTTGTGAACGAAGTGCGCGGTATGCTTGGCTTTACCGGTACATGGAATGGCCACCGCGTTACCATTCAAGGTTCCGGAATGGGAATGCCGTCGCTTTCTATCTATGCCAATGAACTGATTTCGACCTATGGGGCCAAAACACTGATCCGCATCGGATCATGTGGCGGCATGCAGCCGCATGTTGGCATTCGTGACGTCATTATTGCAATGACCGCGACAACAATCACGTCCCCCTCTTCTGGTATTTTCCGCGAAATGAATTTCGCGCCTTGTGCCGATTGGTCCTTGTTGCAAGCTGCCGTTACGGCCGCGCAAACAATGGATACCAAAACCCATGTCGGCGGCATTTATTCGTCTGATGTGTTTTACGCCGAACGACCCGATCTGGACGAGCAAATGGTACGCCACGGCGTCTTGGGCGTGGAGATGGAAGCCGCCGAGCTTTATATCTTGGCAGCACGCCATAAATGCCGGGCTTTGGCTGTACTCACCGTCAGCGACCACCTGCAAACCGGTGAAGCATTGCCCGCATCAGAGCGTGAACAATCCTTTGGCGACATGGTCGAGATTGCGCTAAAAGCGGCCTTTCCCGACGCATAAAAATTGCCGGCACGCTTAAACCCCGCATCGGGGTTTAAGCGCTAGATGCCATGAGACCGGTCATAGCCGCTGATATCGGGTTCTGCCACCGCATCCATGCTTCCTGCTTCAGGCGCATAAATCTCGACCAGCAGCGGATAGCAGGCCGCAGCATCCGAAGAATGCTCTGCCGAACAGTCTCCCCCCGGACAGGCGCTTAACGCGCCCAGCAGATCAATCTCGGCGTAAAACTCAAGGTAGTCACCCGGCCGAACCGGGCTGGCCTTCATAAAATACTGGCCCGTTTCACGGGTAAATCCGGTGCACATAAAGACATTCAACACATCATGCACGTACGGTTCTGCCTCGGCCACGGGAACGCCCAGATGGTTTGCCAAGGCGCGGGTCAGGTTAGAATGACAGCAATGATGGTACTGCCCGCCCGCCAACAAGTGATGGGTATAGGGGTCGCAACGCGTGCCGATAACATCATGCACCGATCCGCCAAATTCATCCTTGCCGTACCAGCCCAGCGTATCATGGGTGATCGTCGCCATGGGGCGCAAATAGGGAAAGCTGGTCCACATGCGCTGGCCAGTCGTGATATGTGTGCCGTGCAACGCGCGGGTTTTGCCGGAATAGAACCGTTCATGCAGATTATCACGCGCCCACAGGTTCAAGTCGCCGACCTGCGAACCCTCGACGCTGACAATCCGAAAGAAATGCCCCGCAGGCACGGTAAAGCATCCCGCATCGCGCGGCGGCACCAGAACTTCGTCCACCTTAGTCATCATGGCGCGCGCGTTTTCATACGTCGCCATGTCCGGCACAGGAAGCGTATCAACCGGATAGCAGATAACCGGTTTAACCGCGCGCCGTGCAGCTGCGTCTTTTGGTGTGTTCATGCGTTTTTCCCTGCAATTCGGCCCGAGAATAAACATCCTCCAAGGAATGTCCCCTCAAGCGCGTTATACCCGTGATAACCCCCGCCGCCAAGGCCGCAAACCTCGCCTGCAGCGAAAAGGCCCTGCAAAACGTCGCCCTGTGGGGTCAGCACCCTGCCTTGTAGATCGGTATGCAGCCCGCCCAAACTTTTACGGGTCAGAACATTCAGCCTGACCGCGATCAACGGACCATTTTTAGCGTCCAGAATGGCATGCGGCTTCGCCGTGCGGATCAGCCTGTCCCCCCGATAGTTGCGCGCACCGTGGATCGCGGTGATCTGCGCGTCCTTGGAAAACGAGTTGTCTAACTGCCCATCCCGCGCCGCGATCTGGCTGCGCACATGGTCCAGATCAAGCGGCTGATCCGGGGTTAGCTTATTCATCCCCGCAACCAGTTCTTCCAAACGATCCGCGACGATGAAATCAGCGCCATTTTCCTTGAACGCCTCAACAGCGGGCGTTGCCCCCTTGCCAAGCCGCGCTTTCAACACATCGCGCCAGCCGCCATCTGTCAGGTCAGGATTCTGCTCAGACCCTGACAGGGCGAATTCCTTTTCGATAATCTTTTGGGTGAGGATAAACCAGCTGTGTTCGCCCGCCTGCAATATCCGCTTGAGCGTCGACAACGTGTCGAAACCGGGCATGCAGGGGGCCTCCATCCGGTCGCCCTTGGCATCCAGCCAGATCGACGAGGGGCCGGGCAAAATACGAATGCCGTGGTTAGGCCAGATCGGGTTCCAGTTCTCAACACCCTCGCAATAGTGCCACATCCGGTCTTCGTTGATCAGCCCCGCACCAGCCGTCGCCGCGATGCCGTGCATCTTGCCGTCCACGTAATCAGGGACGCCCGAAACCATGCGGCGCGGCGGGTTCCCCAGACGGTCGGCGGGCCAATGCGTGCGCACCAAGTCATGATTGGCACCAATGCCCCCCGTCGTCAAAATTACGGACTCGGCTTGATAGCTGAACGCGCCAATGACTGAACGGCTCGTGCTTTCCCCGCGCGGCTTGGTTGTGTCTTCAAGCACATCCCCCGACACCCCGCACACGGCACCGTTTGTGACCTCAAGCCCGGTAACTTGATGGCGAAACGCCATGTGCAGCTGTCCGGCGGCGGCATGGTCCTGCATCAGCTTAGCAAAGGGGGCCACCACACCGGTACCTGTCCCCCAGGTGATGTGGAAACGGGGCACTGAATTGCCGTGCCCCCCCGCCATTGACCCACCGCGTTCTGCCCAGCCGACGACAGGGAACCACCGCATGCCCAACCCGTGCAGCCAGCCGCGCATATCGCCAGCGGCCCATTCGACAAATCGTGTGGCATAGGCGCGCGGGTTTGCATCCTCGGGACGGTCGAACTGGGCGGACCCCATCCAATCGCGCAGGGCCAGTTCTGCACTGTCGCGGATACCCAGCCTGCGTTGTTCGGGCGTATCAACCATGAACAGCCCGCCAAGGGACCAAAACGCCTGACCGCCCAAGCTTTGCGGGCCTTCTTGGTCTATCAACAACACGCGACGCCCGCGCAAAATCGCCTCGTGGGCGGCAACCATGCCAGCAAGGCCAGCGCCAACTACTATCACATCTGCTTTGAAATTCTTATCTTTCATGGTTCCCCCCTAGCTCAGAGAAAGGCTAGTCGACGACCGATGGCGGTGTCGAGGACCGTGTTCAAAGTGGCCGCGAGGTTACTTTGGATTTGCAGTCTTGCGGCGGGCCTTTTGCGTCAGTGTACTCTTCGGCACCGCAGGCCGCGCAGCGGTAATATTGCAGGTTGCCCTTGTCCCGCGACGCATTTTTACGCCAACGGCAGGCGCGTGTATCTGTGCCGCGCCGGGTAACATAGGCGACAATCAGAAATACGATAATAAAGGTGATTAGAATAAGAGGCATAGAAGGCCTGCCGGCCCACCCCGACGCATGCGGGATGGGCAATGCTGATTAGATGGTGCGTTCGACCATCATCTTTTTGATATTCGCGATGGCCGCCGCCGGGTTCAAACCTTTGGGGCAAGTCTTGGCGCAGTTCATAATGGTGTGGCAGCGGTACAGCTTGAACGGATCTTCAAGCTCGTCCAGACGTTCGCCCGTCGCCTCATCACGGCTGTCGATCAACCAGCGATAGGCGTGCAGCAACGCGGCTGGCCCAAGGTAACGGTCGCCATTCCACCAGTAGCTGGGGCAGGACGTGGAACAACACGCACACATGATACATTCGTACAGACCATCCAGCTTGGCGCGGTCATCAATCGACTGCTTCCATTCCTTTGCAGGGGCTGGCGTTTCGGTCTCCAGCCAAGGCTGGATTGACGCGTGCTGCGCATAGAAATGGGTCAGGTCGGGGATCAAATCCTTGACCACAGGCATGTGCGGCAAAGGATAGATTTTCACCGCGCCCTTCACCTCTTCAACGCCGTAGGTACAGGCAAGGGTGTTGATCCCATCGATGTTCATCGCGCAAGATCCGCAAATCCCCTCGCGGCAGGAACGGCGGAATGTCAGCGTCGGGTCGATCTCGTTCTTGATCTTGATCAGAGCGTCCAAAATCATCGGGCCGCAGCTGTCCATGTCGACGAAATAGGTGTCGATGGCAGGGTTCTTACCGTCATCAGGGTTCCAGCGGTAAATCTGGAACTGCTTGAGGTTTTTGGCACCCTCGGGTTTTGGCCACGTCTTACCGGATGTCATCCGGGAATTTTTTGGGAGCGTGAGTTGAACCATATCGCTTCTCCTGGTCTGCCGGGCGTTACCCCGTTTTCAATAAATTCGGGCGCTTATTTTTTCTTAAGATAAAGCGCGTTTCCTTCGGCCTGCATGGTTTCTTCGAAACCGCTGGCCAGTATTTTTTCGCAAAGGTCTGTCTGCCATTCATCGGCATGGCGCACCTCGATCAAGATCGCATCGGGCAACCATCCGCCAGACTGCGCACCATCCAGCATCGGGCCAAGAACGGTTTCTTCGGCACCTTCAACATCGATTTTTATCAGCGTGAAATCGTGATCTTTCGACGCGGCTGTAAAGTGGCTCAGCGGTCGGGTGGGCACCAGAATCGTACCATTACGCATCCCGGGCTTAACGTCCATTAATGACGCCTGACCGTAGTTATGCCCGCGAAAGTTCAGCATCGCCTCGCCCTCGTGATCAGACAATGCACAGCCTTCGATCCGAATGACGTCGGCAAGGTTATTAAGCTGTATGTTATGGCCCAAACGCCCCACCATGATCGGATTGGGTTCAAACGCGATAACACGCGATCCTTTGCCGCACGCAAGGGCCAGCGGAATGGTGAAGGCACCGCAGTTGGCACCGATGTCCATCACCAGAACGTTGCGATCTTCCACCAGCTCAACCACAGCCACCAGCGATTTCAGCTCGGGCGGGCAGCCGTCAAGCCACATGCGGGTTTCGGTATAGTTGTCGCGGGGATCAACAAGCATCTTGATGTCAGCGAATTCGATCTCGACCGGGCCAAGCGACGCCTTGATCTTTGACCGCTCTTGCGTCGATCCCTTGCGGTAACGGTCACGCAGGGCGTCCATCTCGGCCGCTTTGATCTGCTCCGCCATCACGTTGCTTTCCCCCTCAACCCCCATCAGCCAAGAGTTCCCGTCAGGCCAAGACTGCTTTGCGACAGGCAGCGCACGGTTTCAGGGCGCGACAGAACAGAGCGTACAGTCGCAACGGTCGTGTCATCCACACCAATCACCACCGACTTGGCAAAAACGCGCACCTCGTCGGCACTGGCATGGTCGATCACACAGTCGGTAAATGGCGTAATCATCTGCTTTGGCACTTCGGGAAACCGCGTGGCGATGGTTTCTGTGACAACACCTTTGGTGCTTTCGCGGGCGATTTCATCAACGCGGTCGGACGCCTCTGTACAGGCAGATAGGCCCGCTGCCATCAACACCATGCATAACGCTGCCGAGCGGCCGGTGCTGTTGCGCAGGCCTGCCAAGGTGTTTTGAAATGAATATCCCGCAACTGACACAGTGTTTCCTTTGGATTGGTGTGTGCCCCGCCCCGGCATGTGCCGGACCGGAACCGTAGCTTTAGTACACCCGCGCTTTCGGTGCGATTTTCTTGAGGTCGATGCCGCCCTCTTTCTCGGTCGTCAAAGGATCAAGGTGAACGCCGCGATAGCCAAGCGACGCTTCGTTCCCCTTGAACCAAACAAGGCTGTGCTTGCGCCAGTTTTTGTCATCGCGATCAGGATAATCCTCGTGGGCGTGCGCCCCGCGGCTTTCCTTGCGCGCGGCCGCGGCTGTGATCGTTGCCACAGCGTTCGGCATCAGGTTGGTCAGCTCAAGCGTTTCCATCAGGTCAGAGTTCCAGACCAGCGACTTGTCCGTCACTTTAAGGTCCGCCGTCTTGGCTGCGACCTCGTCCATTTTCACTTTGCCTTCGTTCAGCGTCTTGTCGGTGCGGAACACAGCAGCGTCGGCCTGCATAGTTTTCTGCATCTCTAGACGCAGCTCGGCAGTTGCGATGTCGCCCTTGGCATAACGCAGACCGTCAAACCGGTCGAATGCCGCATCGATCGAGCGTTGATTTGGCGTGGGCACTGGTGTCGTCGGATCAACGATGTCCTTGGCGCGGATCGCAGCGGCCCGGCCGAACACCACCAAATCGATCAGCGAGTTTGACCCAAGACGGTTCGCACCGTGAACCGAAGCGCAGCCAGCCTCGCCCACAGCCATCAGGCCGGGTGCAACGTTGTCAGGTTTGTCAGCGGTGGGTGACAGCACCTCGCCCCAATAGTTCGTGGGAATGCCGCCCATGTTATAGTGGACTGTCGGCAGAACCGGAATCGGTTCCTTGGTCAGATCAACACCGGCAAAAATACGCGCCGATTCCGAAATGCCCGGCAGGCGCAGGTCCAGTGTCTCTTTGGGCAGGTGGTTCAGGTGCAGGTGAATGTGGTCTTTGTTTTCGCCCACTCCGCGCCCTTCGCGGATTTCCATCGTCATGCAGCGCGAAACAACGTCGCGGCTGGCAAGGTCTTTATAGGTGGGCGCATACCGTTCCATGAACCGTTCGCCTTCGGAGTTGGTCAGATATCCACCTTCCCCGCGTGCGCCTTCGGTGATCAAACAACCCGCGCCATAGATACCGGTCGGGTGGAACTGAACGAATTCCATATCTTGCAGGGGCAGCCCTGCGCGTGCGGTCATACCGCCGCCGTCACCTGTACAGGTGTGGGCCGATGTGGCGCTGAAATAGGCGCGGCCATAGCCACCAGTTGCCAGAACAACCATCTTGGCGCTGAACAGGTGCATGGTGCCATCGTCCAGCTTCCAGCACAAAACGCCCTGACACACGCCGTCTTCGGACATGATCAAATCGATGGCGAAATATTCGATATAGAATTCCGCGTTATGCTTTAGCGATTGACCATAAAGCGTGTGCAAGATCGCGTGGCCGGTGCGGTCAGCGGCGGCACAGGTGCGCTGTACGGGGGGGCCTTCGCCGAATTCAGTTGTGTGGCCACCGAACGGGCGCTGGTAAATCTTGCCCGCTTCGGTGCGCGAGAATGGGACGCCGTAATGCTCAAGCTCGTAAACCGCTTTGGGGGCTTCACGGGCGAGGTATTCCATCGCATCCGTATCGCCCAGCCAGTCAGACCCTTTGACGGTGTCGTACATGTGCCACTGCCAGTTATCAGGGCCCATGTTCGACAGCGACGCGGCGATGCCGCCCTGCGCTGCAACAGTGTGCGACCGTGTCGGGAAAACTTTGGTAACGCAGGCCGTTTTCAGCCCCTGCTCGGCCATGCCGAGGGTGGCGCGCAGACCGGCACCACCGGCCCCCACAACAACCACATCATATTCATGCGTTTCATATTCGTATGCAGCCATGTCTCGGACTCCCGTAGTGCGAATTCTGTATTAAAGCGCGATGCGTGCGATGGCGAAAATGCCAACCGCCGCCGCGCCGTAGCTGAGGCAAGTCATCAAGATGATGGCAATTTTCTGCGAAAGACCATGAACATAGTCTTCGATCATCACCTGCACACCGTCGTTAAAATGCTTGAACCCCACGGCCAATGTCAGTGCGGCCACGATTGCAGGGAACGGTTTGGCGTAATAGGCCAGCACCTCTTCATAGGTGCCGCCCAGTGCCGCGCCAAAGGTAAAGACGAACAGCGGGATCAGGATGAGCAGCGCAACCGAGCTGACTTTCATCGCCCAGAAATGAGCGGTGCCGGATTTCGCCGACCCCAAGCCAAGCGCGCGTTTGCGGTCTGTCAAATAAGCCATGTCTATTCCCCTTAAATGATCAGCGCGGTGATGATGGTCAGCACGACCGACCCGGCCAATATGGCCCAGCCCAGCTTTTCAGCCGTTGGGATATCCAGCGCATAGCCGTTGTCCCAGATCAGGTGCCGGATGCCAGCAAGGGTGTGATACCAAAGGCCGAGCAGCGAAAAGAACATCACCAGATCGCCGAACCAGCTGGTGATAAATCCGTTGGCCGTCGCGTATGCTTCGGGCGACGTCGCGGCCGCCAAGAACCACCAAACGATCAACAACGCGGCGACCAGCATTGCATTGCCTGTGATCCGGGTCAGGATCGATGTCATCGACGTTAATTGCGGGCGGTAGATCGACAGGTGTGGAGACAGCGGGCGGTTGCCCCGGTTCACATCAGCCATGATGGATTCCTTTTCTCGTCAAGTTCTGCCTATAGATAGCGGTATTTTCGATACTGTCACGCACAGAGGACTGGTTTCACCTATGTTTGCGCACCAAATTCGTTAAAAAATGTGAAACATTCACAACAATTATCAGTTTGTGATCACGAATTTTTTTCATGTGATCACAAAGCCGTAAACCCGATAAAATCAGTAAGAATTCAGCGGCATATTACGGATTTGGTAAATCGGCGGCTTCCCTAGCGCGGATGGAGGGAAGGAATTTCGCAGCCACTGGTAACGCCAGCATTGCGAAAAGGCAGGGCAGCACGCGGTGCTGCCCGGCCAATACTTTAGCTCAAAGAGCCGTCGATGCCTTTGCACGCATCAACCAAGCCTTTTACGGCATTGACGGAATTGTCGAACATCGCTTGTTCGTCTTTATCCATCGAAATCTCGACAACGCGTTCCACGCCGCCTGCACCGATAACGGTTGGCACACCAACGTAGAAACCGTTCAAGCCATAAGAGCCGTCAACATATGCGGCACAGGGCAGCACACGCTTTTGGTCTTTCAGGTAAGCTTCGGCCATTTCGATCGCCGATGTTGCGGGGGCATAGAACGCCGAACCGGTTTTCAGCAGGCCCACGATTTCCGCACCGCCATCACGGGTGCGCTGAACGATTGCGTCCAGTTTATCCTGTGTGGTCCAACCCATTTTTACCAGATCAGGCAATGGGATACCGGCAACAGTCGAATAGCGCGTCAGTGGCACCATGGTGTCACCGTGACCGCCCAGAACGAACGCTGTGACGTCTTTCATGGATACGTTGAATTCAGTCGCCAGGAAGTGACGGAAGCGTGCCGAATCAAGAACGCCAGCCATGCCGCAAACCATGTGGTGTGGCAGGCCAGAGAATTCGCGCAGTGCCCAAACCATCGCATCAAGCGGGTTTGTGATACAGATAACGAATGCGTTTGGTGCGTGGGCTGCAATGCCTTCGCCAACGGACTTCATGACCTTCAGGTTGATGCCCAACAGGTCATCGCGGCTCATCCCCGGCTTGCGGGCAACGCCAGCTGTAACGATACAAACATCAGCGCCTGCGATATCTGCATAATCATTGGCACCCGACATGGTCGCGTCGAACTTTGCCGACGGGCCGGATTCAGCGATATCAAGCGCCTTCCCCTGTGGAACGCCCTCGGCGATGTCGAACAAAACGACGTCGCCCAGTTCTTTGATTGCTGCGAGATGGGCAAGCGTGCCCCCGATCTGCCCAGCGCCGATAAGCGCGATTTTGGGTCTGGCCATGTGGTGTACTCCGACAAGGTTAAGATTGGCCACGGGATAGCGAAATGCATCGCACCGTGCAAGTTGCCCGTGGATCATGGCCCAAGGAAGGTGAACAAACGCATAAAAAAGGGCCACTTCCGGCAGGAAATGGCCCCTAATTTACCTTAGTGGGTTAAACAACCCAACCTCGGCGCGTGTTTTCGGATTAACCTTGGTATTCAGGTTGCGCTTCAAGCGCTTCTTCGCTGCTGTCGATGTAAATGCGGAAGTCGTCGCCTTCGGCATTTTTCAGGACCTGCAGTTCATCCCAGGTCACGGCAACAGGTTTTTCACCCAAGCCAAGGAAACCGCCAACATTGATCACGACCTCATTGATCTGACCGTCGTCGCCCAGAATCAGGCTGTCGACTTCGCCTACGGTTTCGTTATTCGCGCCGTAAACATAAGAACCTTCCAGATCCTCAGCTGTCAGTGCTTGCATGTCTTCAACGTCGGCATCCGAATAGCCTTCGTAGGCTACGGTTGGACGTGTCAGCATTGTGCGCTCTTCTGCACGGGCTTCTTTATCCATTTCCGATGTTGCGGAATGGTCTGTTTCGGCACGATCCATGTTTTCATCCATGTCTTCGTCCATGGGGCGTTCGAATTCAGGTGCTTGCTCAAGCATCTCTTTCGACGTTGTTACAACCAAGAAACGGTCATCGGCGTCGTCTTCGCTACGCAGGACTTTGATGCTGTCCATGCTTACGCTTACGTCACGTTCGCCCATGCCAAGGAAACCGCCGACGCCCAGAATAACGGCTTTAACATCGCCATTTTCGTCGAGCAGGATGTCATTGATTTCACCAATGTCGTCCCATTCGGTTTCTGCGCCATTGGCGACTGTCATGTTCGTATCAACGTCAGATTCAGAGTTGTAGATACGCATGCCGATCAGATCGGATGCAAAGAAGTCAGACGATTGCGCCACTGTGCTGCCGATGCCGTTTTCGGCATGCGAGGCTGCAAATGCTGGGCCCGTCAGAGAAAGAATGATTGCGGTGGTTCCAAGAAAACGTTTCATTACTGTTTACTCCTATTTAAGTACTAGACTTAGCGCCAAGCGAACATCGCTCGGTTGCAGGACTAACCAAGATATCGCCAATGAGTTCCAAGTCAGTTTCGAATTCCGACAAATAAATTTTGCGCAGATACCGCCCTTAGAAAGTTCCATGTGATGACGTTTGATCTTTGGTTTTTTTTCATCGCGGGGCCGGCCGTTATTTTTGCGGGCATATCAAAGGGCGGGTTCGGATCGGGGGCCGCTTTCGCCAGTTCATCGGTCCTTGCGCTGGTGATCGAACCCGGGTTGGCACTGGGAATTATGTTGCCGTTACTGATGCTTATCGATGTCACAACACTGAAACCCTATTGGCGCAAGTGGCGGGCGCATGAGGTTAAACTACTGGTCCTCGGCGGCATTCCCGGGGTTCTTTTGGGTGCTGCCCTGTATAAAATTGCGTCACCCGATTTTTTCCGCCTGCTGATTGGCAGCATCTCGGTCGGCTTTGTGATTTGGCAATGGGCACGTGGTGCAGGTTGGATACGTGCGGCGCGACAGGCCATGCCAAACTGGATGGGCATTTTCTGGGGAAGCGTCGCGGGCTTTACCAGCTTTGTCAGCCATGCCGGTGGCCCTCCCGCCGCTATTTACCTGCTGTCACGGGGCCTCACGAAAACGGAATTTCAAGCCTCCACCGTCCTGTTGTTCTGGACGATCAATATCGCGAAATTTATCCCCTATGCGTTTTTGGGGATATTCACATGGGACACGATGACGGCTGATCTTGTTCTTGCCCCTTTTGCCATTCTTGGGGCGTGGATCGGCGTCAAAGCACATCGATTCATTTCTGAAAGACACTTTTTCGCGCTCACCTATGTCTTGCTGCTGGCCACCGGTAGCAAACTGATCTGGGACGGGTTGACCTAATATCGCCCCGTGAATTGCTGCATCGCGGCACAATTACGCTTGAAGTTTTCGTTAAAAAATGCAGACCTGCGCGCAACAATATTTCTCGGAGGATCATATCATGTCGAAAATCACCCGCCCCCTACGCTCTGTCCTGTATATCCCCGGCTCAAAAGACCGCGCCCTGGACAAAGCCCGCGGCCTGCCCGCTGACGCGATTATTTTCGACCTTGAGGATGCCGTTATTCCGGAAGAAAAAGCCGCCGCCCGCGAAACCTTGGCACAAGCGCTGAAAGACGGCGGATACGGCAGCCGTTTTAAAGTGATCCGTATTAACGGGCTGGACACGGAATGGGGTGCGGACGATGCCCGCGCTGCCGTTTCCATGGATTGCGATGCGATTCTGTTGCCCAAGGTCGGCAGCCCCGAAGATCTGGACGCGCTTGCCGCGATCACAGGTGACATTCCGCTATGGGCCATGATGGAAACACCCGGTGCAATGCTCAACGCTGCTGCGATTGGGGCGCATCCGAAACTGCAATGTATGGTCATGGGCACCAACGACCTGAACAAGGATCTGCAAACCCGCGTCCGTCCCGACCGCTTGCCCCTGCTCACAAGCCTCGGCCTATGTGTATTGGCCGCCAAGGCCAACGGCATCGCGATCATCGATGGCGTTTATAATGCGTTCAAGGATGACGAAGGCCACCGCGTTGAATGTGACCAAGGCCGCGATATGGGTTTTGATGGCAAGACGTTGATCCACCCAGCGCAGCTGGACGTGGCGAACGAAGCATTTTCCCCGTCCGAGGCCGAAGCAGACCTTGCCCGCCGCCAGATCGCAGCGTTTGACGAAATGCAAGCGACAGGTCAGGGTGTGGCAGTCGTGGATGGCCGCATTGTAGAGAACCTGCATGTTGCCACAGCCCGCGAAACATTGGCAAAACTGGACGCAATCGCGGCCCTACAAGCGGAGTAGCCCCATGATGGCACTATTGATCCTCGGCATGATCCTTTGGGTCGGTGCGCATTATTTCAGACGGCTGATGCCGGAACATCGCGCCGCCCTTGGCAACAAGGGCAAAGGCGTGATCGCTGTGGCGATCGTGGTCTCTCTCGTTATGATCATTATCGGGTATCGAGGTGCCGCGTTTATTGACGTCTGGTATCCGCCCAGCTTTTTGACGCATCTCAACAACCTGCTGATGGTGTTCGCGTTCTGGGTCTACGGATCAAGTGCAGCCAAAGGCGCGAAAGCATGGCCCGCCTACAAAACCCGGCATCCGCAATTGATGGCGGTGAAAATCTGGGCTGTCGCGCATCTGCTGGTGAACGGTGATCTTGCGTCGATTATCCTGTTCGGCGGTATGCTTGCGTGGGCTGTGGGTTCGGTCATCCTGATCAACAAAGCTGAACCCGATTGGACACCGCCGCCCGCCGCAGGCAAGGCGACATATATCCGTCTGGCCGTCATCACGGTTGTAATGCTGATCATCACTATTGCGATCCACACATTGCTTGGTGTCTCGCCCGTCTCTTAATCTGAAAGTACTCTGATGAAGCTTTATCGTTTCTTGTCCGAAGAGGACACGTCCGCCTTTTGCCACAAGGTTACCGAAGCCCTGAACAAAGGATGGGAGCTTCACGGTTCCCCCACCCAGACATGGGATGACGCCGCGGGCGTGATGCGCTGCGGGCAGGCCGTCACGAAAGAAGTCGAAGGCACCTATACACCAGAAACGAAACTGGGGGCGCACTGATGGCGGGCAACAAGACAAACGCAGGCCGGTTTTTCGAAGATTACAGCGTCGGCCAAACGATCCAGCACGCGGTGCCCCGCACGGTAAAGGGCGGCGAACGCGCACTTTACCACGCGCTGTATCCGGCACGCCACGCGCTGTATTCATCCGATCAATTCGCGCAAAGCTGCGGACTGCCGTTCAGCCCGATGGACGATATGATCACCTTTCACATCGTATTCGGCAAAACCGTGCCTGATGTATCGCTGAATGCCGTCGCCAATCTGGGCTATGCTCAAGGCCGCTGGTTGGAACCCGTCTGGCCCGGCGACACACTGCGGTCTGTGTCCGAGGTAATCGGCCTCAAGCAGAACTCAAACGGGAAAACCGGTGTCGTCTATGTGCGCACCTCGGGCTATAATCAGGACGACACCAAGGTGTTGGAATACGTCCGGTGGGTGATGGTCCGCAAACGCGACATCAATGCCCCCGCCCCTGCCGAAGGTGTGCCAAATCTGCCCAAGGCGCTGAGCGTGGGCCAACTGCATATTCCTGATGATCTTGATTTCACCAACTACGATTTCACCTTGGCCGGCGAACCGCACCGCTGGGGCGATTACGAAATTGGCGAAAAGATCGACCATGTTGACGGCGTCACCGTGGAAGAGGCCGAACACATGATGGCCACCCGTCTATGGCAAAACACTGCCAAGGTGCATTTCGACACCTCCGCCCGCCCGGACGGGTCGCGGCTGATTTATGGCGGGCATGTGATTTCAATGGCGCGCGCATTGTCGTTTAACGGCTTGGCCAACGCGCAGATGATCGTCGGGTTGAATGGCGGCGCGCACGCCAACCCGTGCCTGTCCGGCGACACCATTCGCGCTTGGTCCGAGGTGTTGGACAAAGCGGACACATCCGCGCCCGGCGTTGGTGCCATCCGCTTGCGGTTGGTTGCAACCAAGGGCGGCGATCCGTTTAAACTGAAAGGTGAAGACGGGAAATATCTGCCCAATGTTCTGCTAGATCTGGACTACTGGGCTTTGATGCCGAAATAGCTTCGCGTTGTGGCGCACCGCATGGCCGCGCCACAACTTTGCCCACAGGCTTGGGGCGAGTGAAATCAAATCACACAAGCTAATCGCGACTAAGCTTCCGTTCGTTAGAGCAGCAATCCGATGCAAGAGTATGTCGTCACCCAATATTAATCGCCCTTGATTTACTGGGCATTGAATCAAGTTTTCCCCAAAATCATCTCAACCCGTAAATATCGCAGCCCTGTTCCAAAGGGCGTTCCCGATAGCATAGGCATATTTGTGATCACACCGATTTATCGTGTGATCACAAATGTCGCTTTTGTTTGAAAAAAACTGTATTTCCGCAAAAAACTGTTTACCCAGTATCAAGACTCAATCGTATACCGCGATTTGACTGGAACAAATACGGGACCGTTTTTCATGAACATCCACGAATATCAGGCGAAAGCCCTATTGCGCACATATGGCGCGCCAGTATCCGACGGCCGCGTCGTACTGAAAGCAGAAGACGCAAAAACAGCCGCTGGCGAAATGGACGGCCCATTGTGGGTGGTCAAGGCGCAGATCCACGCAGGTGGTCGCGGCAAAGGGTCCTTTAAAGAAGCGGACGCTGGCGACAAGGGCGGTGTACGCCTAACCAAATCGGTGGAAGAAGCTGCCGAAGAAGCCAAGAAAATGCTGGGCCGCACATTGGTCACGCATCAAACCGGCCCTGCTGGCAAGCAAGTTAACCGCATCTACATCGAAGACGGTTCCGGTATTGAGACAGAGCTTTACCTTGCCCTGCTCGTTGATCGCCAAACATCGCGTGTTGGTTTTGTTTGCTCGACCGAGGGCGGCATGGACATCGAAGAGGTCGCCGCATCGACCCCCGAGAAAATCGTTAGCTTTTCGGTAGACCCCGCAACCGGCTATCAGGCATTCCACGGTCGCCGTATTGCGTTCACGCTGGGCCTTGAAGGCAAACAAGTGAAACAATGCGTGACCTTGATGGGCCAACTGTACAAAGCCTTTGTCGAAAAAGACATGGAAATGCTGGAAATCAACCCGCTGATCGTCACAGACAGCGGTGACCTGAAGGTACTTGATGCCAAGGTCAGCTTTGATGGCAACGCAATGTACCGCCACGGCGACATCGCTGAATTGCGCGACACCACCGAAGAAGATGCGAAAGAGCTTGAGGCGTCCAAGTACGACCTGAACTATATCGCGCTGGACGGTGAAATCGGCTGCATGGTGAACGGTGCCGGTCTGGCGATGGCCACAATGGACATCATCAAACTGTATGGCGCTGAGCCTGCGAACTTCCTTGATGTTGGTGGCGGTGCCACCAAAGAGAAAGTGACCGAAGCGTTCAAGATCATCACCTCCGACCCGCAAGTCAAAGGCATCTTGGTTAATATCTTTGGCGGTATCATGCGCTGCGACGTCATCGCCGAAGGCGTGGTTGCTGCTGTGAAAGAGGTCGGCCTTAAGGTTCCGCTGGTTGTCCGCCTCGAAGGCACAAACGTCGAAGAAGGCAAAGCGATCATCAACAACTCCGGTCTGGATGTGATTGCCGCCGACAATCTTAAAGACGGTGCACAGAAGATCGTGAAAGCCGTTAAGGGTTAATTCAAGTGACGCAGCGCCCTTTGAGCATGTGTTTGAAGTTTTATAACCGGTGTCGCGTTGGCGACGCCGGTTGCAGCGCGTGCAACAGCGGCCGCGACATGAACATCCCTTTCGACAACACAAATATTAAAACTGGAGTGGCCTAAGTCAGCCCGGCACAATTCACGGGCCTACGCCCTCTCAGATAACAATGCTGATCTTTCAGCATTACGAACCACAGATAGGAAATAACAATGGCAGTCCTCGTAGACGAAAACACCAAAGTGATCTGTCAGGGCCTCACCGGCTCGCAGGGCACGTTCCACACAGAGCAAGCCATCGCATATGGCACCAAAATGGTTGGCGGTGTGACACCCGGCAAAGGCGGGCAGTCGCACCTTGATCTGCCGGTCTTCAACTCGGTCCACGAAGCGCGCCATGTCACCGAAGCCAATGCAACCGTGATCTATGTTCCCCCGCCCTTCGCAGCCGATTCCATCCTCGAGGCGATCGACGCTGAAATGGAACTGATCATCTGCATCACCGAAGGCATCCCTGTGCTGGACATGATGCGCGTCAAACGCGCGCTCGACGGCTCCAAATCACGCCTGATCGGGCCAAACTGCCCCGGTGTTATCACACCTGACGCTTGCAAAATCGGCATCATGCCGGGCCACATCCACAAGCGCGGCACCTGCGGGGTTGTCTCGCGTTCGGGTACGCTTACCTATGAGGCCGTGAAACAAACATCTGATCTTGGCCTTGGCCAATCCTCTGCTGTTGGCATCGGCGGCGACCCCATCAAAGGGTCCGAGCATATCGATATCCTCGAGATGTTCCTGGCCGATCCCGAAACACAGTCGATCATCATGATCGGTGAAATCGGTGGTTCCGCCGAAGAAGAAGCCGCACAATTCCTTGCCGACGAAAAGAAGAAAGGCCGTTGGAAACCAACCGCCGGTTTCATCGCAGGCCGCACAGCCCCTCCCGGCCGTCGCATGGGCCACGCCGGCGCGATCGTTGCAGGCGGCAAAGGTGACGCAGAAAGCAAGATCGAAGCCATGAAAGAAGCCGGTATCGTTGTTGCGGACAGCCCCGCGACACTGGGCGAAGCCGTGCAAGAAGCCATCAAACTGGGCTAATCCCGTTTGGTCAGGCGGGGCATTCCCTGCCTGACCTCCTCCATACAAACGTAGCGCTCTCATCAGAGGTATCGCCATGACCGAACAACCGCAAAACGAACAGTTCCACGATTCTTCCTTTTTGGAAGGGCAGAACAGCACCTACCTCGAGGCGATGTATGCGCGGTATGCCGATGATCCCAATGCTGTGGATCAGGCGTGGCAGGCGTTTTTCCGGGCGATGGATGATGATGACGCAGACGTAAAGGCCGAGGCGGCAGGCCCCTCGTGGGCGCGCAACGATTGGCCGCCCATGCCGCAAGATGATTTAACCGCCGCGTTGACAGGCCAATGGCCTGCCCCCGTTGAGACGAAAGCCGCCGGTCAGAAGATCACCGAAAAAGCCGCCGCCAAAGGGATCGAGCTGTCTGACGCGCAAGTGCAACGTGCCGTGCTGGATAGCATCCGCGCCTTGATGCTGATCCGCGCCTACCGCATTCGCGGCCACCTTGCCGCCGACCTTGATCCGCTGGGCATGCGCGAACACACCAGCCATCCCGAGCTGGACCCCTCCGCCTATGGCTTCGGCCCCGAAGACATGGACCGCCCGATTTTCATCGACAATGTTCTGGGCCTGCAAATCGCCACGATGAAGCAGATCGTCGACATCGTGAAAAGCACCTATTGCGGCACATTTGCCCTGCAATACATGCATATTTCCAACCCAGAAGAAGCCGCTTGGCTCAAAGAGCGGATCGAAGGGTACGGCAAGGAAATCCAGTTCACCAAGAATGGCCGCAAGGCGATTTTGAACAAGCTGGTCGAGGCGGAAGGCTTTGAGAAGTTCCTGCACGTTAAATACATGGGCACAAAACGCTTTGGTCTGGACGGTGGTGAATCCCTGATCCCCGCGATGGAGCAGGTGATCAAACGCGGTGGCCAGCTGGGCGTACAGGATATCGTGATCGGTATGCCGCACCGGGGCCGTTTGTCGGTTCTGGCCAATGTTATGCAGAAACCTTACCGCGCGATTTTCAACGAATTCCAAGGCGGCAGCTTTAAGCCCGAAGATGTTGATGGCTCAGGCGATGTGAAATATCACCTTGGCGCGTCCTCGGACCGCGAATTCGACGGCAACACCGTTCACTTGTCGCTGACCGCCAACCCGTCCCACCTTGAAGCCGTGAACCCGGTTGTTCTGGGTAAAGTCCGCGCCAAGCAAGACCAATTGAACGACAAAGAACGCAGCTCGGTCATGCCGATCCTTCTGCACGGCGATGCGGCCTTTGCGGGTCAGGGCGTTGTTGCTGAATGTTTCGCGCTGTCCGGTCTGCGGGGCCACCGCACCGGTGGCACCATGCATATCGTCGTGAATAACCAGATCGGGTTTACCACCGCGCCGCATTTCAGCCGTTCCAGCCCCTATCCCACAGACAACGCACTGGTGGTTGAGGCCCCTATTTTCCACGTAAACGGCGACGATCCAGAAGCCGTCGTTCACGCCGCACGTGTTGCAACTGAATTCCGCCAGAAGTTCCACAAAGACGTAGTGCTGGATATCATCTGCTACCGCCGCTTTGGTCACAACGAAGGCGACGAGCCGATGTTTACCAACCCGGTGATGTACAAAAAGATCAAAAAGCAAAAGACAACTCTGACGCTTTATACAGATCGCCTTGTCAAAGATGGATTGATCCCCGAGGGCGAGATCGAGGACATGAAAGCCGCGTTCCAAGAGAAGCTGAACACGGAATTCGAGGCCGGCAAAGAATACCGCCCCAACAAAGCCGACTGGCTGGATGGTAAGTGGTCCCATTTGGATAAGGCAAAGGAAAAGAAATACCAGCGCGGCAAAACCGCCATCGCCAAGGATACCATGGCAGAGGTCGGCAAAGCGCTGACAACTGCGCCTGACAATTTCCCGATGCATAAAACCGTTAACCGGTTGCTGGACGCCAAGGCCGAGATGTTCAAATCCGGTTCCGGTTTCGACTGGGCCACCGCCGAAGCCTTGGCTTTTGGCTCGCTCTTGACCGAAGGATACAAGGTACGCCTTTCTGGCCAAGATTCCGCACGTGGTACATTCTCTCAGCGACATTCGGCCCTGATTAACCAAGAAAACGAAGACCGCTATTATCCGCTGAACCACATTCGCGAAGGTCAGGCCGAATACGAGGTTATCGATTCGATGCTGTCCGAATACGCGGTTCTGGGCTTTGAATACGGCTATTCGCTGGCCGAACCCAACGCTCTGACCCTGTGGGAAGCGCAGTTCGGCGATTTCGCCAATGGCGCGCAGATCATGTTCGATCAGTTCATCAGCTCGGGCGAAAGCAAATGGCTGCGCATGTCCGGCCTCGTTTGCCTGATGCCGCATGGCTATGAAGGGCAAGGTCCAGAACACTCCTCCGCACGTTTGGAACGGTTCCTGACCATGTGCGGTGGCGACAACTGGATCGTGGCCAACTGCACCACGCCTGCAAACTACTTCCACCTGCTGCGCCGCCAGTTGCACCGCAGCTATCGCAAGCCGCTGATGTTGATGACCCCGAAATCACTGCTGCGCCACAAAATGGCCGTCAGCAAGGCCGAGGAGTTTACGACAGGCTCCAGCTTCCACCGCGTGTTGTGGGATGATGCGCAGCAAGGCAACTCGGACACCCAGCTGGTGGCCGATGACAAGATCAAGCGCGTCGTCATGTGTTCGGGCAAGGTGTATTACGACCTGCTGGAAGAACGCGACGCCCGCGGCATCAACGACGTCTACCTGCTCCGCTTTGAACAGTTCTATCCCTTCCCCGCACAATCCGCGGTTAAGGAACTTGAACGGTTCAAGAATGCTGAAATGGTGTGGTGTCAGGAAGAACCCAAAAATCAAGGCGCTTGGACCTTTATCGAACCCAATATCGAATGGGTACTGGGCCGGATCAAGGCCACGCACACCCGCCCCGTTTACGTCGGTCGCGCCACATCGGCGTCGCCCGCAACGGGTCTGGCCTCACAACACAAAGCACAACAAGCAGCCCTCGTTGACGAAGCGCTGACCATCGAAGGAAAACAACCATGACAAGCGAAGTACGCGTCCCGACACTGGGTGAATCCGTTACCGAAGCGACCGTGGCAACATGGTTCAAGAAACCCGGCGATCATGTCGAGGTTGACGAAATGCTGTGCGAGCTGGAAACCGACAAGGTCACCGTCGAAGTGCCCAGTCCGATTGCAGGTACCCTTGCCGATATCGTCGCCGCCGAAGGTGAAACCGTTGGCGTCGATGCCCTGCTTGCCAATATCTCTGAAGGCGGCGAAAAGCCCGCCGCCAAGCAAGACAAGCCCGCCGCGACCGCCAAGGTCGAAGCACCAGCCACTGGTGGTGATGCCATTGATGTCATGGTCCCCACCCTTGGTGAATCCGTGACCGAAGCAACAATCAGCACATGGTTCAAGAAAGTCGGCGATACGGTCGAGGCCGACGAAATGCTGTGCGAGCTGGAAACCGACAAGGTCAGCGTCGAAGTGCCAGCCCCCGCCGCAGGCACCCTGACCGAAATCCTGTTCGAAGAGGGTGCCACGGTCGAAGCCAACGGCAAGCTTGCCGTCATCGCCCAAGGGGCCGGCACCGCCGCACCCGCACCTGCACCAAAGACTGATACCCCGGCAGCACCATCCGCAGCCCCCGCTTCCGGCGATATCGAAGATGCACCTTCTGCGAAAAAGGCGATGACAGAGGCCGGTATCACCCGCGATCAGGTCACTGGCACAGGCCGTGATGGCCGCGTCATGAAAGAAGACGTTGCCAAGGCCGTTGCCGCCGGAACCTCCGCTGCGAAACCAGCACCGGCAGCCGCGCCGCGCGCGCCTTCTGCCCCACAAGATGCGGTACGCGAAGAACGGGTGAAAATGACCCGTCTGCGTCAAACCATCGCCAAGCGTCTGAAGGACAGCCAGAACACCGCAGCTATGCTGACCACCTATAACGAGGTCGACATGACCGAGATTATGGCCCTGCGGAATGAGTACAAAGACCTGTTCCTGAAAAAGCATGGCGTAAAGCTGGGCTTCATGTCCTTCTTCACCAAGGCCTGCATTCACGCCCTGCATGAAGTGCCCGAAGTGAACGCCGAAATCGACGGCACCGATGTTGTGTACAAAAACTACGTCAACATGGGCATCGCGGCTGGCACGCCAACGGGCCTTGTGGTCCCTGTAATCAAAGACGCCCAAGACATGTCCTTTGCCACCATCGAAAAATCGATTGGCGAAATGGGGGCCAAAGCCCGCGATGGCAAACTGTCGATGGCCGAAATGCAAGGCGGCACCTTCACCATCTCCAACGGCGGTGTTTACGGCTCGCTGATGTCCTCGCCGATCCTGAACCCGCCACAGTCGGGTATCCTTGGCATGCACAAAATCCAGGACCGCCCAATGGCAATCAACGGCCAGGTTGTGATCCGCCCGATGATGTATCTGGCGCTCAGCTATGATCACCGCATCGTCGACGGCAAAGGCGCTGTAACCTTCCTTGTCCGGGTGAAAGAGGCTTTGGAAGATCCACGTCGTCTGCTGATGGATCTGTAAATAATCGGCGCGCGGGCACATCGCCCGCGCCTAAATCAAAAAAGGGGTCGACCATGACAGAAACAACAATACTCGCCGCCTACGGCCTGCTGGTTTTGCTGACCATTCTGCTACAGGTTCTGGGCGGCATGCAGCAGCTTAGCCTTGGGTATCTAATTTCGTCGCGCGATGAAACGCGAACCGTCAGCGGTATGACCGCACGGCTCGAACGGGCCTTGGCCAACTCCATTACCGCAATGGCACTTTTCGCCCCTGCGATCCTAATTCTGGTGGTGCTTGACCGTACGAGCTCCGCCAGCCTTCTGGCGGCTCAGGTGTTTCTAATCGCCCGCATCATCTATCTGCCGGTCTATGCCTTTGGCATCCCCGCAGTGCGCACCCTCGTGTGGCTGGCCGGGTTTGCCGCCACCGCTGTTTTGTACTTTCTCGCGCTATAAGGCTGGATGCTGCGATGGGACCTGAACTTACCGTTCTCATTCTCGCAGCACTGCTGCAGGTGGTGACCTTTGTCATCTATGCCATCCCCGCCAATCTCGAATTGGGGATGGGCTACACCCTATCCGCCCGTGACCGCGAACCGACACGCCAAATGTCCGACCGGACGGCTCGCTTGGGTCGCGCCATGAACAACATGTTCGAGGCTCTGATCCTGTTCGGCATTGCAGCACTGGTCATCCAGACCACAGATCAAAGCACCCCCTATACTGCCCTTCTCGCATGGGTATTTCTGGCCGCCCGCATCGCCTATATCCCCGCCTACGCCTACGGGCTGCGCCCGGGCCGCTCGCTCATCTGGCTGATGGGCTTTATCGCAACTGTTCTTATGCTGATTGCAGCGCTCTTCTGACTTTCCAAATGGCCATAAATCCCGGGGGCGTGCGCTTGCGCACGGGGGCAGCGCCCCCTAGCTTACTTCTAAACCGGCACCTCGCCTGAAACAAATAATCGCCCGACCTACCAAGGAGACCTTCCATGTCCAGCTACGATGTCATCATCATCGGCTCCGGCCCCGGCGGCTATGTATCCGCCATTCGTTGCGCCCAATTGGGCCTCAAGACAGCCTGTGTCGAAGGCCGCGAAACCCTTGGCGGGACCTGCCTGAACGTGGGCTGTATCCCTTCCAAGGCGATGCTGCATGCCACCCATATGCTGCACGAGGCCGAACATAACTTTGCTGAAATGGGCCTCAAAGGCAAAAGCCCCTCGGTCGACTGGAACCAGATGCTGGCCTACAAGCAGAAAACCGTCGACACCAACACCAAGGGCATCGAGTTTCTGTTCAAAAAGAACAAAATCGACTGGATCAAAGGCTGGGCCACTATCCCAGAGCCGGGCAAGGTCAAAGTCGGTGACGACATCCACGAAGCCAAAAACATCATCATCGCAACCGGATCAGAGCCAGCGTCCTTGCCCGGCGTTGAAGTGGACGAGAAAGTCGTCGTAACATCAACCGGTGCGCTGACCCTGAACAAGGTGCCTAAGAAGCTGGTCGTGATTGGCGCCGGCGTGATCGGGCTCGAGCTTGGCTCCGTCTACGCGCGGCTGGGGTCCGAAGTCACTGTTGTCGAATATCTGGATGCGATTACGCCCGGCATGGACGGCGAAGTTCAAAAACAGTTTATGAAACTGCTGAAAAAGCAGGGCATCAATTTCGTTATGGGTGCTGCGGTGCAACGTACCGACGCCACGAAAACCAAGGCCAAGGTCACCTATAAACTGCGCAAGGATGACAGCGAACACACGCTCGATGCCGACGTCGTTCTGGTCGCCACAGGCCGCAAGCCGTTCTATGACGGTCTGGACCTTGATGGTTTGGGCGTCGAGCGGACAAAGCGCGGCCAGATCGCGGTTAACGATCATTGGCAGACCTCGGTCAACGGCATCTACGCGATCGGTGACGTGATCGAGGGTCCGATGCTGGCCCACAAGGCCGAAGACGAAGGCATGGCTGTGGCAGAGGTTGTGGCGGGCAAGCACGGGCACGTGAACTACGGCGTGATCCCCGGCGTGATCTATACCCACCCCGAGGTTGCCAATGTCGGTGCCACCGAAGAGCAGCTCAAGGAAGCGGGCCGCGCCTATAAGGTCGGCAAGTTCAGCTTCATGGGCAACGCACGGGCCAAGGCCGTCTTTGCCGGTGATGGCTTTGTCAAAATTATCGCGGACAAGGAAACCGACCGCATTTTGGGTGCGCATATTATCGGTCCAGCCGCTGGCGATCTGATCCACGAGGTGTGCGTCGCAATGGAATTCGGCGCATCCGCCGAAGATCTGGCAATGACATGCCACGCCCACCCGACCTATTCCGAGGCCGTCCGCGAAGCGGCATTGGCTTGTGGTGCCGGCGCGATCCACATGTGATTTCTTAGGTGGGGTTCACGCCCCACCTCCCCTAAAAATCTGAAAATCGCCCGCGTGCCAGGCGGCAAAGACTCCGGCATTTTAGTGCAGTGGGTGATGTAGCATTCTTCTTGCCGGCGTATAATTCATTTATAATATTGCCTCAGATTCACCGAGGCAAAGCTAACCTTGGCACAGTTGGCAGTCAGTTATGGCTATTTGAGCTAATTGTGGCAATCTCCCGATATAAAGAATTTGCCGTTCGCACATTATACCTTCGCCCTTCTTTTCAATAGCAAGCAACCTAGCAAACCAAAGGACCCCGCCATGCCCCCTAAATTCGGAACCAGCGGCCTGCGCGGGCTTGTAACTGAACTTACGTCTGATCTTATCGGTGCGCATGTCAGGGCTTTCATCGCGGCCTGCCCTCTGGGGAATGGTATCTGGATCGGGCGGGATTTGCGGGGGTCTTCACCGGCGATATCTAGGATGGTCGCAAATGCCGCCCGCGAGATGGGGGTACAGGTTACGGATGCGGGGGCTGTGCCAACGCCTGCCTTGGCCTTGGCGTCGATGAACGCGGGTTGTGCTGCGGTGATGGTGACTGGCAGCCACATTCCGGACGATCGGAACGGGATCAAATTCTATACCCCCGAGGGCGAGATCACCAAGGCGCATGAGGCCGCAATTCTGGCCAATCTTGATGCGGGCCCCACCCAAAACGGCCCCGAGACCGTGACAGATACCACCGCAGAAGCCGACTATATCGCCCGCTACAAAAGAGCCTATGGAACAGCGCTGACGGGGATGTGCATCGGGGTTTACAGCCACTCCGCCGTTGGGCGCGATTTGATGATTAACCTGCTGACCCAACTGGGTGCGCAGATCACCGAGCTTGGCCGTTCCACGCATTTCGTGCCCGTGGATACCGAAGCTGTGCCCGAGGACGTGCGTGGGCAACTGCGCAATTGGGCCAGCAACCACCCGCTGGATGCAATCGTGTCCACCGATGGGGATGGCGACCGGCCGCTGGTCGCAGATGCGATGGGCAATGTCGTGCCGGGAGACCTGCTCGGGCAGATAACGGGTACGGCTCTGGGTGCGCAGATTGCTGTCACACCTGTATCGTCGAACTCGGGGGCAGAGCAGGTGTTCGACACCGTTATCCGCACCAAAATCGGATCGCCGTTTGTCATTGCAGGCATGGAAAGCGCCAAGGGGCACGTTGTGGGGTACGAGGCAAACGGCGGCTTTCTTTTGGGCTATGATGCGCAGGGCCCTGCTGGCCCGCTGCCAGCTCTTATGACCCGCGATGCTGTGCTGCCTATTCTCGCCAGCTTGGTCGCGGCCAAGGCGGCGGGTAGCCTAGCCGCCGCCGTCGCCGCCCAACCCGCGCGCTTTACCGCGGCGGATCGCTTGCAGGGTGTCGCCACCGAAACGGCCCAAGCCTTTATCGCTGAGCTGAGCACCGACGACGATGCCCGCGCGGCGTTCCTGAAGCAGTTTGCCCTGACCGAGATTGCGGTTAATCGCACCGACGGCTTGCGGATGATCTGCGCTGGCAACCGCATCGTGCATCTGCGCCCCTCCGGCAATGCGCCGGAGCTGCGGTTTTACGCGGAGGCTGACAGCGCCGAAGCAGCACAGGATTTGTTGGCTCAGGGGCTAGAGATCCTGCGTATAAAGATGATGGCGTAGGCGGCACTGCCCCAAGGGTCTGCCGCTTTTCTCGGAAACAGCGTCGAGCGCCCTTAAGAGCTACCCCTTCGCGTCAACCTTCTTCGCATCCCTATTCCGCGTCATTCGTGCGATCATCACAAAGAAGAACGGCACGAACAACACGCCCAGCACGGTTGCCGCGATGGTGCCCGAAAGCACGCCGCTGCCGATGGCTGTGCGACCGCCAGAACCGGCACCGCTGCTTAGGACAAGCGGCAATACACCCAGCGAGAACGCCATAGACGTCATGATGATCGGGCGGAACCGTTGTTTTGCAGCGTCGAGCGCAGCGTTAATGATGCTTTCGCCCTCTTCGCGTCGGTCACGGGCAAACTCCACGATCAGGATCGCGTTTTTACCGGTCAGGCCGATCACTGTCAGCAGGCCGACCTGAAAAAAGACACCGTTCTCAAACCCACCGAAATAGGCACCTGACAAGGCCCCGAGCACCCCAATTGGCATGGCGAGCATGACGGCAAAGGGGATCGACCAGCTTTCATAAAGCGCGGCCAATGACAGGAAAATCGCGGCCAGCGACAGGGCATAAAGCAACGGCGCCTGATTGCCGGATTCTTGCTCCTCAAGCGACAAACCTGTCGGTGCGATCACAAAACCCGGTGGCAAATCTTGGGCAAGCCGCATCAGTTCGGCCAGCCCTTCGCCGGTGCTGGTGCCGGGGGCGGCAGTCCCTTGCAACTGCATTGCCGGAACACCGTTATAGCGGTTCACGCCTTGGGGGCCGAAAGTCCAATTCGCCTCGGTGAAGTTCGAGAAGGGAACCAACCCGCCGCTCGCATTCCGCACCCGCCATTTTTTCAGGTCGGACGGCAATGCGCGGGCGTCAGCCTCGCCTTGGACATAGACGCGTTTGATCCGCCCCTCGTCTATGAAATCATTCACATAGCGGCCCGCCCACGCGATGGTCAGCAGGTTGCCGACATCGCTGGCCGTCACCCCCATGGCACCGGCGCGGCGCCAGTCGATATCAAGGTTGAACTGCGCTGCATCCTCAAGCCCGCTGGGGCGGAGCGAGGCGATCAGCGGGCTTTGCGCTGCGGCACCAAGCAGTTGATTGCGCGCATCCAAAAGCTGTTCGTGGGTCTGTCCGCCTCGCGCCTGAAGGTAGAAATCAAAACCGGACACGTTGCCAAGTTCGATCACCGAAGGTGGCACAACGGGGAACACTTGCGCATCCTTGATCTGGCTAAAGGCACCAAACGCACGACCCGCCAGCGCTTGTACGCTGAGGTTCGGCGCGGTGCGTTCATCCCAGTCCTTGAGCCGGACAAAGGCCAGACCAAGGTTCTGACCTTGCCCCGCAAAACTAAACCCGACAACGCCAAAGACGGATTGAACCATGTCGCTTTCTTGGTTCAGGTAATAATCCTCGACCTGTTTGACGACTTCGAGCGTGCGTTCGGCTGTGGCCCCCGTAGGGGTTTGAATGAGGGTAAAGAGAATGCCCTGATCCTCGTCCGGCAGAAACCCTTGGGGCGTGCGCAGGAACAGCGCGCCCATGGCCGCAATGATCGCAAGATAAAGGACACCACTGATAAACGGATGCCGTACGATACCCCCGACAAGACCGGCATAGCCGCCACGCAGCTTGTCAAATCCGGTGTTGAACCATTTGAACGGTCCGCGTTTTTCATCGTGCTTTTTCGCCTTAAGCAATGTCGCACAAAGCGCGGGCGTTAGCGTCAGCGCCACCACGACCGATAGCGACATAGCCGAAATAATCGTGACGGCAAACTGCTTGTAAATCACACCGGTTGAGCCGGGAAAAAACGCCACCGGCACAAACACGGCAGAGAGTACAACCGCGATACCGATCAGCGCGCCAGTGATCTGGTCCATCGATTTGCGCGTCGCCTCGACCGGGCCAAGGCCTTCTTGCTCCATAATCCGTTCGACGTTTTCGACCACAACAATCGCGTCATCCACCAGAAGACCGATGGCCAACACCATCGCAAGCATCGTCAACGTGTTGATCGAAAACCCAAGCACGGCCATCACGCCGAATGTGCCCAGCAAAACAACCGGCACCGCCAGCGTGGGGATCAACGTTGCGCGGAAATTTTGCAGGAACAGATACATCACAAGGAAGACGAGGATGATCGCCTCGATCAGCGTCTTGATCACCTCTTCGATCGAGATTGTGACAAAAGGCGTCGTGTCGAAGGGCACGACATAGGTCACACCTTCGGGGAAAAACGCTGCCAGCTCTTCCATCCGGCTTTCAACGGCATTGGCAGTGTCCAGCGCGTTGGCCCCCGGTGCCAGACTGATCGCCATCCCCGTCGACGGGTTGCGGTTATAGCGCGACACGGTGGCATAGCTTTCGGCACCAATCTCGACACGGGCGACATCATTGACCAACACCAACCCGCCATCGGTTTCTGCGCGCAGTACGATCTGGCGGAAATCCTCGGGCGTACGCAACAATGATTGCGCAGTGATCGTCGCGGAAAGCTGTTGCCCGTCGACAGAGGGACGCGATCCAAAGGCACCGGCAGAGATTTGTGCGTTCTCGGCAGATACAGCGGCAACGACATCCGAGGGTGTCAGCTCGAACGCGGCCAGTTTGGCCGGGTCAAGCCAGATGCGCATGGCGTATTGCGCGCCGAAAACGCGCACGCTGCCAACGCCCTCAACCCGGCTCAGCTCGTTCACAAGGTTGGTGGACAGATAATCGCCAAGGTCCGTCGCGTCCAGATTTCCGTCTTCGGAGATCAGCGAGATCACCATCAAGAACCCAGCCGACGATTTCTGAACCGTCACACCTTGCCGCTGTACCGTTTCGGGCAGCAGCGCGGTGGCTTGCGCCAGTTTGTTTTGCACTTGGACTTGGGCGATGTCCGGATCAGTGCCTGTTTCGAATGTCAGGGTCACACTGGCGCTGCCAGACGACGTCGAGCTGGATGAAATATAGCGCAGCCCGTCCAGCCCGGTCATCTGCTGTTCAATGACCTGCGTGACGGTATTTGCCACCGTATCAGCCGACGCACCGGGATAGACGGCGTTGACCGAAACGGTTGGCGGCGCGATCTGCGGATATTGCGCCACGGGAAGCGACAGAATGGAAAGCACCCCGATGCCCATAATGAAAATCGCGATGACCCATGCAAAAATCGGGCGGTCGATGAAAAAGCGGGCCATGGATATTCCGGTTCTGAATTATTCGGTTTTGGTATCGGACGGATCGACTGCTGCCGATGTCTGTTCCTCGGGCGTTACTATCGCGCCGGGGCTGGCTTTTTGCAGGCCCACGGTCACAATCCTGTCGCCCGCGTTCAGCCCCTCACTCACCACCCAGTCGCTGCCCATGTCCTGTAGAACAGTCAACTGGCGTGTCTCGACGACATTGTCATCGCCCACCACCATCGCAACGGGCTGTCCGCGCCGGTTGCGGCTTACGGCTTCTTGGGGAATGACAAACACGCCCTGCGCAGTGCGGGTCGGCATTTCGACCTGCACATACATGCCGGGCAGCAGCAGCTTGCCGGGATTGTCGAACGACATCCGCAGCACCACGACCCCGGTCTGTTCATCCACGTCAGGTTCCGCAGCAGTCAGCGTGCCGGTCTGGTCATACAGGCTGCCATCGGCGAGCGTCAGACTGACACGGGCCATGCTGTCGCCCAGCCGTTCACCCATATTGCCGCGACGCCATTCAAGCATCTCGGCGGCGGATTGGGTCACGTCCACATACACCGTGTCGATGTTGCGGATTACGGCCATCGGGCTGGCCTGACTGGCAGTCACCAATGCACCTTGGCTGGCCAAGGAACGCCCGATTTCACCTGATAGACGGGCTGTAATCTCGGTCCGGTCAAGCTCGATCTGGGTCGCGTGGCGCTGTGCCTGTGCGGCCTGAAGACCGGCCCGCGCCACATCACGCGCGGCGACGGCACTATCAAGCGAGGCGGTGCTGGCAACATTGCGCGAGGCCAGTTCCTGTTGCCGAACTTCCTCTTTCTCAGCAGCGTTCAACTGCGCCTGCGCTTGCGCCACCGCTGCATCCGCTTGCGCGACAGCGGCCTCGTAGCTCGCAGGGTCAATCTTATAAAGCACATCTCCCGCCTCGACCGATCCGCCTTCTTGGAACAGACGTTCGGTGACGATCCCCGCGACCTGCGGGCGGACTTCTGCCGTGGCAGAGGCCACAACGCGTCCGGGCAGGGTTGTCGTCAGGGTCACGTCTTGCGGTTGAACCGTTACGACGGTGACCGCGGGCGGTGGGCGCCCTTGCTGTTGGGCCGCCGCGGGAAATGCGAGGGCAGCAAGCGTAAGGCAAAGCAACGGCAAGCGCCGGAAGGGGTGGATCGAATGCATGGTTTGATGGTCCCGTCAGACGTTGCGGATGACAAACTTGGGTTGAGTATAGCGCCTTGCGGCAAAATATAGTTGGCAGGTCAGAAACAGCGTTTGAAAATACAACGCTATATACTAAGCCAAGCTTACTAAACGCCTATTTATTTCGTACGGCGAAGAAGTCAATCCAAACCTTCTAACATATACTTGAACGCTTGCCGGATCGTAGTCCCGCAAGCGTCTATACAGCTCACAATACCCGTCGCAGAATGCACCTCTCCTTTGGAATCAAAGAAGGGGCGGCCTGTCGCAGCCGCCCCCGTTGATTGATCGTTCAGACTGTTTTTGGTTCCAGCTCGACCGACCACAGCTCGACATCTGCGCTGTCCATCAGGCGCACGGTCATCACGCCCGTGTCGGCGGCAATGTCGACCTTGCCAAAAAACTGCAAACCGTCGCTTGGCGGCAGGTTGGCTTTGCCTTCTTCGGGATGCTTGGCAAAGCGTACTTCGGGGCCAAAGGTGTTGTCATAGCTGGACGGGCCAAAGGTGCCAGCATGCAGCGGGCCAGACACGAATTCCCAAAAGGGCTCGAACTCCTGAAACACGGCACGATCCGGCGAGTAGTGATGCGCCGCCGTGTAATGCACGTCTGCGGTCAGCCAGACAGTGTTCGCGATTTCCGCAGCCTTGATAAAGGACAGCACAGCCGCGATGTCTTTCTCGCGCCCCAGCGCCGGACCGTCACCATTCGCCCCATTCTCCATATTCGTATCGCCGTCGCGCACCATCATCCCGATCGGCATATCTGACGCGATCACCTTCCAGGTCGCGGTGGAGTTCACCATTTCGCGCTTGAGCCATGCCAGTTGCTCTGCACCCAGAAACGGCGTGCCCTCTGCTTCGGTATTGGCGGTGTTGTCACCCCGATAGGTGCGCATGTCGATCACAAAAATATCCAGAAGCGGACCATAGGACACCTTGCGGTACACCCGCATCGGTTCAGCCAGATTTTGCCGCGTTGGCATCATCTCGTGAAACGCATGGGCCGCGCGCGCCGAAAGCGTCTGCATCGACTTGACCGCATAGCGGTCGTCGCTGGCAAGCACCTCGTTCGGGTACCAGTTGTTTGTCACCTCATGGTCATCCCATTGCGAAATCATCGGTACCGCTGCATTGAACGCCTGAACATTGCGATCCATGTAGTTGTACAGGTGCTGGCCCCGGAATTCGTCGAGGGTTTCGGCCACCTTGCTTTTGGCGGGCGTGACGATGTTCTTCCAGATTGTCCCATCTTCCAGCTCCACCTCTTCCTTGAGGGGGCCATCGGCATAGACCGTGTCGCCGGAATGCAGGAAAAAGTCAGGCATGTGGCCCAGCATCGTGGCATAGGTGGTCATGCCGCCGCGATCCTCGTCGATACCCCAACCTTGCCCGGCGGTGTCGCCCGACCAGACAAAACTGACATCGCGGTTGCCCATCGGGGCGGTCCGGAATTTGCCCAATGTCGGCTCTGACATGGTGCCATCTGCCAGATCGGTCATTGTCACACGGTAAAAGATATCCTGATCGCTGGGCAGCCCCGTCAACGCCAACTTGCCTGTGTAATCCGATGGGGCACCAACGGCCAAGGCGGGGACAGCCTGCGCGTCTGACATGCTCTCGGTCGTGGCCCATTCCACAAGCATCTTGGCCTCGCGGTCAGCACGGCTCCAGATCATCGCGCCGTCATGGGCAACATCGCCGGACATCACGCCGTGGGTAATAACAGGACGCGACTGCGCGCGCGAAAGGGACGGCATAGACAACGAAGCCCCAAGAGCGGCGGAGCCCAAGAGAGCCTGACGGCGGGTGAAGGAAATACGTGGCATAAACTGCGACTCCTGAATGATTTCTACAGACGAGACCATTCAGGCAGAGGGTTTCACTCCACCGACAGTTTTATGAAAGCTTTATGATAATGGGGGAGTGGGTAGGTGTTTCTTTATCGTAATTCTGCCAATCAACCTGCCAAACAGTTCTATTTCAGCATCACCCGCAAGGTCGGGAGGGTTAAACCCTCCCCGCGCCGGACTTTGCTTCGGCCAACAAGGCGTCCGACCGTGCTTCGACTGTCTGTTCAAGGCGGGACATGAACGCGTCGCGCGGCAGGCCTGCTGGGATCGGATCCAGAAACTCGACCACCGCCACACCCGGGCGACGGTACAGCCCCCGACGTGGCCAGAAATATCCGACGTTTGTGGCAACGGGCACACAGGTTTGCCCCATCTGTTCGTACAAGGCTGCTGTTCCCTTTTTATAGGGGGCAGACACGCCCGGTGCCACGCGTGTGCCTTGGGAATAGATAATCAACTGTCCCGCCTCGACGTGGCCTGCTTTGACGTCCTCAAGCATTTTCGCCACTGCCGCGCCGCGCTTGCCACGGTCAACGGCGTACATCTTCATCCGTTTTGCGTATTGCCCGATCACTGGCGTCCAGAGGATTTCCTTTTTCATAATGAATTTACCAAGCGGCACCGCCTGAAAGATCATCATGATATCTAGGAACGATTGATGTTTTGCGGCAATCAGGACCCCATCAACAGGGGGCGTGCCGCGCACTTCGCAACGCATGCCGACCAGATGTTCGGCGAGCCACATGATGAAACGGGAATAGCTTTTGCAGCAGACATAGGCACCGCGCAGCGAAAACATGGCCCACGGCGCATAGACCAGCCCAAAAATTGGCATGGCGATTGTGGATATTGCGACAAACGCCAGCGATCGTATCCATTGGAGCATCAAGCAAGTTCCTTTAGCGTGCGTTTGGCGGCGGCACCCGTGGCGGCAAAGGCAACAGCCCCGGCCAGAAACGGGATCAACAGCGGGACCAGCCAATGCCGCCCCTGAAAGCCTAGCCCCGTCAAAAATCCGCCGACGTCCTCTGTGCTGGGCAGCAGCAACATGGCCAGCATCCCCAGCACCGTCCCTGCGGCGGCCCCTGACAGGGCGCGAAAGGTGAAACGGCGAATAAAGGCTTGGGCGATATAGCTGTCGGTGGCCCCGACCAGCCGCAGCACCGCGATCACCTGCGCATTCGCCGACAGCGCCGCATTCGCGGCCAGCGTCACCATCGCCGCCAATGTGGCTGTGATCAGGATTGTCGATATCCACCCCAGCAGTTTCAACCGCGATGCGGCTTGAACCAGCGGCGCGCGCCAGCGGTTGTGATCGTCTAGAATGGCCCCCGGCACCTCAGCAGCCAACCGCAGGCGCAAGCCTTCGGGGTCCAGCCCTTCGTTATCCTCAACAATCTCGATCAGGCGCGGGACCGGCAATGCGTCAATCGCCAGCTCTGCCCCGAACCATGGGGCCAGCAGCGCCTGTTGTTCAGCGTCCGTTAACGCACGGGCAGAGGCGACGCCCTTGGTCGTTTCAAGAATACGCAGGGCTGCTTCGGTTTGGGCGGCACGTTGATCTACGGGGGCCACCACCCTGATCGTTGCCGTGCGCGCCAATTCCTGCCCCCAGATCGTGGCCAAGCGGCCCGACGCCAGTGAAAGCGCCAGCGCAAAGACAGCCAGAAACGCCATCGTTCCCGCCGCAAACAAGGTCAGTTGCGCCGTGAACCCCGAGGGCGGCACCACGCGGTCCGCTTGCCGGTCCCCTGTCCAAAGGGCTGCGATGGCAAATCGAAACATGTTCACAAATCCGCCCCCGCCAGTTGAATGCGCCGGTTGGCGATGCGCAAAACGCGGGCTTGCACATGCGCCTTGGTGGCGCGGATCAGGCCCAGGTCATGGGTCGCGATCAACACGGTTTTGCCCATCTTGTTCAGTTCGATCAGCAGCCTTAGCAAGCGTTGTGACATTTCCCAATCGACGTTGCCGGTCGGCTCGTCCGCCAGCACCACATCCGGCGACATGATCACCGCACGCGCCAATGCGGCGCGCTGCCGTTCCCCGCCGGACAATTCAGGCGGCAGCGCGTCGGCACGATTGGAAAGGCCAACCCAGGCCAGCAGCTCTGACAGGTCATCGCCGCCGGTTTCGGCGTGCCGGCCGGACACCGTTAACGGCAAGCCGATATTTTCAGCGACCGACATATGGTTCAGGAACTGGCAATCTTGATGTACGACCCCCACGCGGCGGCGCATCATCGCGATATCATCGCGGTCAAGGCTGCGTGCATCCCTGCCAAACAATGTCACATGGCCGGCCGTTGGCAGCAGTGCACCATAGCACAGTTTCATCAAGGTGGTCTTGCCCGCCCCCGACGGCCCCGTCAGAAAGTGAAACGAACCCGGTGCCAGCTTGACCGAGATATCGGACAAAAGCTCGCCTCCGCCGTAACTATAGGCCACGTTTTCAAATTCGATCACAGGCATATCCCATTTCGTTTGGACTGTTGTGCCTCAGCACCGCATGGGTTTCAATGCGCCCGAACACCCCACCCGACGAAGATTGCACTTTTACTGCGGTTTTCTAGGCCATATGGTGGCAAGCACGTGCAAACGATGGAGTTTTCAATGGGTACGGACGCGACATGAGATTGATCTGTCCCAATTGTGATGCGCAATACGAAGTGCCCGATGACGTCATGCCCACCTCGGGGCGCGACGTGCAATGCTCTAACTGTGGGCAAACTTGGTTCCAGCATCACCCTGATTATGAACCAGACGACACCCCCGGAGAGTTGGGCGACCCCGCGCCAACCCCGGACGAGGAAACAGCCACACCGCCACCAGCCGCGCCGCCGGCGAAGCCAACGCCAACGCGCAAACAGTTGGACCCGTCGGTCGCCGACATCTTGCGGCAAGAAGCCGAAGCCGAAAAACTGGCCCGGCAAAGCAAGCAGGCTGAAGTGCTGGAAAGCCAACCCGATCTTGGTCTTGATGATACACCCGATGAACCCGACGCGGATGAACGCGCCCGCTTGGCCAAAGAACGCACAGCACGCTTGCGCGGTGATGCCACGCCGAGCGAACCCGTAGCGACACCAAGTGCCGCGATGACTGCGTCACGGCGCAATCTTTTGCCTGATATCGAGGAAATCAATTCGACACTGCGCACCGGAAACGAGCGCCGCTCGGCGGACCCCGACCTGGAAGACACGACCATGGGTGCGGGTTCAAAAGGTCAAAGCGGGTTCAAGCGCGGTTTCGCCTTGGTTATCATATTGGCAGCGCTGCTTTTGCTTATCTACATCTTCGCCGCACAGATTTCATCGGCGGTTCCCCAGCTTCAGCCGCTTCTTTCCAAATATGTTGCCACAATAAATCAGGCACGTGTGTCGCTCGACAGCTCAGTGCAAGGCGTTCTGCTGTGGTTAGAGGCGAAAGCATCTCAATCCGGCGGCTAAGCCCGCCAGACGGTGTTCAACCCTGCCTTAAAACCGATCCAACAACCTGTTGAGGTAATCACGTTCGACCTCGGGGCGCTCTGTCTCGCCCGAACGGCGACGGATTTCATCCAGCAATTCGCGCGCGCGGCCATAGGCATCGTTATCCAACGCCAGATCTCCTTGGGTGCTTTCGCCCCCGTTTGACGATTGATCGCGCCCCAACGGATCGCGCTGATTAGCGCGCTGATTACCCTCTGCATTGCCTTGACCCGCTTGTTGCTGCTGCTCTTGCGCAAGTGCATCCCCTAGCGCACGCATGCCTTCGCGCAGCGCTTCCATTGCGCGGGCTTGATCGTCGATGGCATCCGCCAACTCGTTCTGGCGCAGGGCTTGTTCGGCATCATCCATAGCGCGGCCAGCCCGATCCAATGCTTCACGCGCGGCCTCTCCCTCCGCCGATCCTTGGCCGGGCAGGCGCCCCTCTTGGCGGTTCAACTCATTGCGCAGCGCTTGCTGACGTTCGGCAATGGAATCCTGTCCCGGCTGTTGACCCTCGCCCGGTTGTTGGCCTTGCCCTTCCTGTTGGCCGCCCTCTTCGCCCGGCTGATCCTGATTTCCATTGGGGTTGAACTGTTCTTGAAGATCACGAAACGCCTGATCGCTCAGCTCTTGCTGTTCTCGCAACGTATCCGCCAGACCCTCCATCGCCTGTTCGCCGGGGCTTTCACCCCCTTGACCAGGTTGGCCTTCAGTGACGCGCATGTTCTCCATCATCTCTTGCAACTCGCGCAGCGCCTGTTCGGCTTCGGCCATGCGACCCTGCTCCATCAGCTCTTGAATGCGGTCCATCATGCGTTGCAGATCGTCTTGGGTCATCTGCATGGTTTCACCTTGCTGACCTTGCTGCTGCTCGCCGTCTTGCCCTTCTTGGGCCTGCTGACGCTGCAATTGCTGCATGTACTCTTCCGTAGCACGGCGCAACTCGTCCATCAGCTCGGCAATCTCTTCGTTGGACGCGCCGTTTTTCATCGCTTCGGCCAAACGCTCTTGGGCGCGCCGCATCCGCTCCAACGCGTCGGCCAGCACCCCTTCCTCCAATTCAATCGCCAAGTCCCACAGGTCTTCCGCAATCTCGGCTTGCAGGTCATCCGTCAGCCCGTATTTGGCGCGAATGTCCAACCGATTGATCTGACGGCGCAAACGCAGGGCCGATGTCTCTGTCCGGAACACATCTTGTGGGCGGTATGACACCGCCTTGAGCAGTTGCACCAACCGCGGCGCATTCGCCTTTGACCATAGCAAATCACGGCGCTGTTCAATCACCGCAGCGGCCAGCGGATCAAAAAAACGCCGTCCCGGCAGGATCATATCGCTGGGCGCGGTGGTGAATTGCTGCTCTGACGCGTCCAACACGCTCAGACTGATTTTTACGGGCAGGTTCGCCCACGGGTGCTTGGAAAAATTCTCGATCAAGTTTTCTTCGAAATTCGTGCGCTTGCCCGAGATCGGCATGGGCAGTGGAACAGTCACATCTGGCCGCGCGTCCGGTTCAATCGCCAACCCATAGCGCCGGTCAACCGACGCCAGATCAAGGCTGATGCGCGCCTCTCCGGCCTCAACGCCGTAGTCGTCGCTGGCGGCAAAGGGCAGGCTCATTTCGCCCAAGGCTGCGACCTGCGGTTCACCCGCAATCTCGACCTTTGGTGCCGCATCGGGCAGCATCGCCACATCCCAGTTGCGCCCGCCGGGGCCATCGATGCCAATCCCGCCGCTTTGGTTCACTTTGAAATCAATCACCAAGGCTGGCTCGACATCAGCAGGTCGCCCCTGCCCCGACACAGTCTCGACCACCTCAAGTGCGCCAACCTCGCCGTACAGCCGCACGGTGATCAACGTGCCCTTTGGCAGGCTCAGCGGCCCTTCCTCAAGGTCCGCCAAATACAAGGTGGGTTTGCCGGTATAGCGCGGCGGCTCTGCCCAGCCTTCCCAAACCGGACCACTCGCCAGACCGCTGGCACCCGGCACCATCCCCGCAACAGACCCTACCCGCAGAACAGAGCCGAATATCAACGCGACCGTGAAAAATAGCAGCGCGACATAGCGCAGGGCATAGGGGTCACGGCCCGACACCCGCAGGTCGGCGGGTACCGCCCGCGCCGTTGCAGCCCGATCTGCCATGCATTTCTGGTGGGCGCGCCATACCGCCATGGATGCCGCATCGCCCGCACCAATCGCCTGATCATCCATCAAAGCCTGAATAGGTCGCCCCGGCAGGCTGGCGTCTAGCCGCGCCAGCGCCTCGGCCCGGGTCGGGATATAAAAATTGCGAAACGCATAGACCAGCGCCGCGCAGGCCGCGACAAACGCAACGACAGCAGCACCATAAACGATGTCTAAAACTACGACATCCTGCAACCCCAGCATCAACCCGGCAAGGACCAGTAAAACAACAGCCAGCATCGGCCACAGCGCCCGAACAAGGCTTTCCGCCCACATTCCGGCCCATGTCAGCCGAAGCGGCCCGCGAATTTTCGCAAGCCCGGGATGCTGATCATCGTCTTTGAATGGGGCCATTTACACCGATCTCCCGCGTGGCTGACACGCAGGGCGCGGTCAAAGCCATTCAGGGATGGTATCGCGATTTATCATTTCGTCAAAGGTCGGACGTGCGCGAATAACCGCAAATTGATCGCCTTTGACCAACACCTCGGGAATAAGGGCGCGCGAATTGTATTCGCTGCTCATTACCGCGCCATATGCACCGGCACTTCTGAACGCGACCAAATCACCCGCCGCCAGCTTGGGCATCATCCGTTGTTTAGCAAAGGTGTCACCGGATTCGCAGACCGGGCCAACAATGTCATAGGGCTGCTGCTCGGCCCCTGCGGCAGGTTCAACCACCGGCACGATATCATGGTGGGCCTCATACATCGCAGGGCGGATCAGGTCGTTCATCGCACCATCAAGGATCAGGAAATCGCGCCCTTCGCCAGATTTGACATAGATGACTTCGCTGACCATCAGCCCCGCATTGCCCGCGATCAAACGACCCGGTTCAATCTCGATCTCGCAGCCCAGATGACCCAGCTTGCGCTGTACCATCGCGCCATAGTCACTGGGCAAGGGCGGTGCCTCATTGCTGCGCTCGTATGGGATCCCCAGACCGCCGCCCAGATCAAGGCGTTTGATGGTATGGCCATCGGCGCGCAAGGTTTCGGTCAGCTCTGCAACCTTGTCATAGGCCATCTCGAACGGGGCCAGATCGGTCAACTGGCTGCCGATATGCACATCGATCCCGATCACCTCTAGACCGGCCATACCGGCGGCCATGGCATACACCTCACGCGCACGCGCAATGGGGATGCCGAATTTATTCTCGGATTTGCCCGTGGCGATCTTGGCGTGGGTCTTGGCATCAACATCCGGGTTCACACGAATGGTAATCGGAGCGACCACGCCCATGGATTGGGCAACAGCGTTCAACACTTCCATCTCGGGCTCGGATTCCACATTGAACTGCCGAATACCGCCCTCAAGCGCCAACCGGATTTCAGCGGCGGTTTTGCCTACGCCGGAAAACACGATTTTATCGCCCGGCACACCTGCGGCTTTGGCACGCAAATATTCCCCGGCTGACACAACATCCATGCCTGCGCCCGCCTGGGCCAAGGTCTGCAACACCGCCTGATTGGAATTTGCCTTCATGGCATAGCACACCAGATGGTCCATCCCCTCCAACGCGTCATCAAACGCCTTGAAGTGCCGCAACAACGTCGCTGTGGAATAAACGTAAAACGGTGTCCCGACCGCTGCTGCGATCTCGGCAATGGCGACATCCTCGGCGAACAGCGCACCGTCGCGATACAGGAAATGATCCATCTTCTCTGGCTCCCAAATATCCCCGCCGGAGGCTCCGACGCTATTTTACAGGGGCCGACCGCAGAAATAGATACAAAGGCAGGCCACAGCTTACCCCAATACCAAAGGTTGCGGGAATGGCAATCAGCGCCAGCCAATTTCGCCGGACTGCGACCTCGGCGATGATCCAAACGGTCAAGGCGACAGCGGCAATGGTCAAATCCCAGACCAGCCCGCTGGACGCTGCATTGGCATGCCACGCGTCAACCATCGCCATCAGATCAACACCGTTGGCGCTGAACCAGGTGATGAAATAATACATCGGATGAATGGCACCCCAGAGGGCCAGCGCCAAATATATCATCCGCAAAACCGACATTCTAAAAATTCTTAACCACCCCAAATTCGGCATAGCCTGAAACAGACACCCCCGGCTCCGTCGCCGAGGGTTGCTGGCGCTGGTGAACCTGCGGTGGTTTCGGCTCTCCGTCCGCGCCACAGGCCGCGAGGGTTATCAGCATGACAATCGCGATGGCGCGGTTCATCCGAGGATCCCTTTCCAACGGGCGACCTGCGCGCGGACCTGCGCGGGCGCGGTACCCCCGTAAGACATACGCGAATTGACGGAATTTTCCACGCCTAACACGTCAAACACATCCGCCGTGATCCCGTCATGAGCGGTTTTCATCTGGTCCAGCGTCAGATCGGGCAAGTCGCAGCCGTTCTTTTCGGCCAGCGCTACTAGCGATCCGGTGATGTGATGCGCATCGCGGAACGGCAGGCCCAACACCCGCACCAGCCAGTCGGCCAGATCGGTCGCGGTCGAAAAACCGGACCCCGCCGCCGCAGCAAGGCTGTCGCGGTTGGCGGACATGTCTTTAACCATGCCTTCCATCGCGGCCAGCGCCAGCATCAGGTTGTCAGCAGCGTCAAATACTTGCTCTTTGTCTTCCTGCATGTCCTTGGAATAGGCCAGCGGCAGCCCCTTCATCACCATCATCAGCGCCACATTGGCCCCCATGATGCGCCCGATCTTGGCGCGGATCAGTTCCGCCGCGTCGGGGTTTTTCTTTTGCGGCATGATGCTGGAGCCGGTCGAAAACCGGTCCGACAGGGTTACGAAACGGAATTGCGCCGACGACCAGATCACCAGTTCTTCGGCAAAGCGGCTAAGGTGCATTGCGCAGATCGACGCGGCCCCAAGGAATTCGAGCGCAAAGTCACGGTCGCTGACCGCGTCCAGCGAATTGGCCGACGGGCGGTCAAAGCCAAGCGCCTGCGCCGTCATGTCGCGGTCGATGGGAAAGGATGTGCCAGCCAGCGCCGCAGCCCCCAAAGGCGATTCATTCATGCGGGTACGTGCATCGCGCATCCGGCTTAGATCGCGGCCAAACATCTCGACATAGGCCATCATATGGTGGCCCCAAGTGACCGGCTGTGCGGTTTGCAGATGGGTGAAACCGGGCATGACCCAATCGGCACCGGCCTCTGCCTGACCCAACAATGCTTGGATCAACGCCAGCAAACCGCTTTCTGCGGCGTCAAACTGGTCGCGGGTCCAGAGCTTGAAATCCGTCGCCACCTGATCGTTGCGCGACCGGCCCGTGTGCAAGCGGCCTGCGGGTTCGCCGATTACCTCTTTCAGGCGCGCCTCGACATTCATGTGGATGTCTTCCAGCGCGGTCGAATAGGCGAATGTACCGCCTTCGATCTCTGACAAGACCGTGAGGAGGCCTTTCCGAATGGCATCGGCATCGCTATCACTGATGATGTCTTGTGCAGCCAACATGGCGGCATGGGCGCGCGACCCGGCAATGTCCTGGGCGGCCATACGCTGGTCAAACGAGATCGAGGCGTTGATCGCCTCCATGATCGCGTCTGGTCCGGCGGCAAAACGGCCACCCCACATTTTGTTCGAAGTCGTATCGGTCATCAGGCAACCCCTCGGAGGGAAAATGAAAAAGATAATGCTCGCGCTCGTTTATACGGCCCTAGCGGTCGGTGCAAACCCCAGCTTTGCGCAAACAGCCGACATCGCGGCTTTGCGGGATGGCGACATGAAGAAATTGGTCGTGCATGACGCGCCTGTGGCCACGTCCACGGTTGCCTTTGATCTGGCCGACGATGCAGGCAGCGCCACCCTAGAAGACTGGCGCGGAAAGTTTGTGCTGTTGAATTTCTGGGCCACATGGTGCGCACCCTGCCGCAAGGAAATGCCGCAATTGGATGCCTTGCAAAAGGAATTTGGCGGTGACGACTTTGGCGTACTAACCCTCGCCACGGGACGCAATTCGCCCGAAGGGATCAAACGGTTCTTTGAGGAAGCCGGCGTTGACAGCCTGCCCCGCCACCAAGACCCCAAACAGGCATTAGCCAGCCAGATGGGCGTCTTTGGCCTGCCCATCACAGTGATCCTAGACCCCGAAGGGCGCGAAATCGCGCGGTTGCGCGGCGATGCGGATTGGTCAAGTGACAGCGCCAAGGCAATTATTAAAGCGTTAATCGACAGCCGCGCGGACAGCTAAGCGGTTTCGGGCCCGCTGTATCGGAGCCCGAACCACCTTATGCAGCGTGTTGCAGGATCGCGGCCTCGGACATCGACAGGTTTCTGCGGGCATAGCGACCATAGCTTTGCGGATCAGAGTTGAGGTCGGGGTAATGCGCGGCCAAACGTTCACGGTCCTTGGCATCCAGACTGTCCAGCGCCGCCGATGCGGGATGAAAGCTTTCAGTTTCCACGCCGTTTGCCCACATGATCTGATGCTGATCCAGCAGCAGGTGGATATAGGTCACTTCGCGCAGATGTGCATCAATCGTAACGCTTGAACCATTCACCAAATCCCGCGCTGTCACCAACACTTCGCTAGTGTTAAACAGGCTTTGGGCCGCGTCACCGGTGATCAACATGCGATGGCTGGGCGAGACCAGCAAATCCTGATCCGGACGGGCAAGCCCCAAGGCATTAGCGTGAAACCGCACCGGGCGCAGTTGCGGCATGGTAAACAAGCGCGCGCCGCTCATCCGGCGTTTGCCGATCCAGCGCACCGGCTGCACACCGTTGTCTTTGGTCTGCACCAGATCGCCTTCGTGCAAGTCTTCGATCCGCGCCAGACCATCCGCAGTGCGGATCAACGTGCCGGGTGTGAAACAAATCACCCCGCCATTTTGCTGGGCGACTTTGTCCAGGGACGTGGTGCTGAGGCTGTGGTGCACGACCCAAAGGTCGCAATTGCGCGGGGGAATATCATCGATAAACATCAAAAGCGGCTGCTTGCCACCGCCGACCTCGATCAGCGTGACGGTATAGCTTTTGCCGCCATCAGTAACGACAAAGCTGTTATCCATCAGTGTGTTAAAGGGGTCATCGCTGTGGTCTTTGCGCGGTTTTGGCGCGTCTTTATCTAGCGCCGCACCGACAAGCCGATGCACCATACGCGCCGCGCGCTTGCGAAGTTCTTCTGCACCGTCTGCCTGATCCAGTCGCAAAACGTCAGATGGCCCGTCAACGCGTATCGCGTCGCCTCGCCATGCCCATGCAGCCCCTACCTCAAGAGATTGCACCGGCGCGGCTTCCAGCCCGTCTATGTCTGTCTGCGACCAGCTAATGACAAACGTGCCTCGAAAGCCCGTTTTCACCACTGTTCTGCTGCCTCATCGTGTTTTTATTACCGTTAGAGTAGCAAAGACCGTGAGATATGCAAAGACTGTAACTGCCAAATTTTCACGCGCGTTGCAAAAAGCGGGCAGGCCAGTCTGCAAAACGGCGGATTAGACCAGATAAACCATAGGTTGTGATGCCGTTTTAGAACGATAAGTTTATACGGACGGAGCCTACGACTTGATCATCGGGCTGGGTTTCATATTCTTTCCCCAACCATGTCGCGCCGTAAAAAATCGATGCGTTTTTGCCCTGCCAATGCACACCCAGCCGCACACGGTCACGGTGATCGGTCAGCATATAACCGCGGTTTTCTGGCAAAAACGTGCTTTCGCTGACATAGGCGACATCGGCCCCCGCAACAAAGCTATAGCCTTCGACCTTGTCATTCTGGATCACGCGGTAGCGGTGCCCGGATGTACTGTCTCGCACGAAAAACGCATCCTTTGCTGCCGCCCCGAATGTCACATCGAACCCTGCGCGCATCATCGTCTCAATACCCGCTTGGCCTTCAATAAACGGACGTATTGCTTTGTTTTCCCCGAGGGGGATCGTGCGCGCGGCCTCTACCAGAACGGTGGGATGAAAGCCGTTTTCGATCTGACTGTCCAAGGTGCTCTCACTCGGGGGCGGATCGCCGATTAGCTCGTGGAGTTCGCGTTGAAAGCTGCCCAAGCCGGTCTGCGGGCCGGTCACGTAAAGCGATGCACCGACAGCGTATTCGATATCCTTGGGCTTGAAATGTGTATGTATCCCCGCCGATATGGCCCCGGCCCAGGGGCGCGACCCTGAGGAGGGATTAGCGAGATTTGCAGGTGCCAGCACCTCGAACCCCAAGCGAAATTCAACCAGTTCACCAAGGTTCTTGGGCAATGCGCCCGTCCATTCCGGCCCCCAGACCCGCGAAGACTGCACTGCGCCGGTCCGTTCGCGGTCTTGCAAATCGCCAAGATAATCGTTGGTGATCAGCCGCCCATAGCCAAGATATTCGCGCCCTTCTGCGGCCCCGGCCTGCGGCAGGGACAATACAAAAATCGCGGCGGCGGCGATGGCCTTGAGCATCCTTGGGCTCTCCTGTGTTGGACCCGATTGGACAGCGCAGCCATTAGGGTCACCAGATTCGATGCTGCACATTGGCAACGCGATACCATCTAACGGGGAAATACGTCCAGAATTGGGCCGCTCATATTAAAATCAAATGCCCCGAAGTCATTCCCGAAACATTGCAAGACGCACACAAATCGCTAACGTAACGACAACAATAATCAGTTGTAGGTGCCCCATGTCAGACGCAAAATCGCAACCTTCCCGCCGGATTGTATCCTCACGCCACTTGGCCGAGGGCGAGGGATGGGAGGCGTCCGAGCTCGAATACGGGATGATCATCGCCTATAACGCCTTCAGCCGATGGATGTCGCGCTGCATGACGGCGGCGGGCAATTCTGATCTGACGCCTTTGGAAATTCTGGTTCTGCACAACACAAATCATCGGGGCCGCGAAAAACGTCTGACCGATATCTGCTTTATGCTGAACATCGAGGACACGCATACAGTCAACTACGCCCTGCGCAAATTGCTCAAGTCCGACCTGCTTGAGGCGGATAAGCGCGGCAAAGAAGTTTTTTACCGTACCTCAGCCGCCGGTGCCGAACTGATCGAGGCGTATCGCGCGGTGCGCAATACCTGCCTGATCGACAACCTAAATCGCACCGATATGAAAGGCGACGATCTGCGGGATATCGCCGCCCATCTGCGCGCCATTTCCGGCCAATATGATCAGGCCAGTCGCGCGGCTGCGTCGCTTTAGCGGCCCAACTGGCTGGCCGCGCGGGCCAGTTTCGTGATCGCTGCCCAGTCGCCTTTGCGCACCAGCGCGTCGGGGGCGACCCAACTGCCGCCCGCACAAACAACGTTCGGCAGTGACAGATAACTTTCAGCGTTGGCCGTGCTGACCCCGCCTGTGGGGCAAAACCGGATTTGCGGCAACGGCGACGCAAGCGATTTCAACGCAGGCGCACCGCCAGATGCTTCTGCGGGAAAGAACTTGAGCATGTCATAGCCACGTTCCAAAAGGCGCATCGCCTCGGACGCGGTGGCGGCACCGGGCAGCATCGGCAGATCAAGGTCTTCCGCGGCTTGCAACAAGATATCTGTCGCCCCCGGCGAGACGCCGAATTTAGCACCCGCATCAACCGCACGTTTCACATCCTCAGGCGTCAGCAATGTGCCTGCGCCGACAACGCCGCCTTCGACCTTGGCCATTTCGGCGATCACTTCCAACGCGGCGTCGGTGCGCAATGTCACCTCTAGCGCGGGCAGGCCACCAGCAATCAACGCCTCGGCCAAGGGGCGGGCGTGGGCCACATCATGTACCACCAGAACCGGCACGATGGGGGCGAGTTTGCAGATTTCGTAAGCGGCGGTGCTTGCGTCTTGCGGGGTCATAGGGATGGTCCTTTATTCAGTTCAAATGCTGCTGGCGCCGGTATCGGCGGCCCCGACAGTTTTGCGGAAATTCGCGAACAGCTCTCGGCCTTGGCCGTATTCATTGCCCGATAGATCGGCGGTGGCAAGCGCGCGGTCCAACGCACCGGGCGTTGTAACTTCTAGCCGGCCATCACGGGCATCCACACGGATCATATCGCCGTCTTGGATGCGGGCAATCGGGCCACCGTCCAAGGCTTCGGGGCAGACATGGATCGCGCTAAGCACTTTGCCAGACGCGCCAGACATACGGCCATCCGTAACCAACGCAACCTTTAGCCCCCTGGCTTGCAGGTTCGCCAGCACCGGCGTCAGGCTGTGCAATTCGGGCATGCCATTGGCCTTTGGCCCCTGAAAGCGGACAACCACGACCACGTCGCCGGTAAATTCACCGTTTTTATAGGCCTCTTTCACCGCTTCTTGGTCGTGGAACACCCGCGCGGGTGCTTCGACGATCCGGTGTTCGGGCTTAACCGCCGACACTTTCGTCACGGCATTGCCCAAGGACCCCGACAAGCGTTTTAGCCCGCCGGTCGGCTGGAAAGGATCGCCCATGGGACGCAGGATTTTATCGTTCAGGGTCTCTGTCGGGCCAGCGACCCATTCAACCGCGCCGTCTTTCAGCTTGGGGTCTTGGGTATAGCGATCAAGCCCGTCTCCGGCGATGGTTTTCACATCGTCATGCAGCAAACCGCCGCTCAGCAATTGACCAATCATATAGCCCAAGCCACCGGCCGCATGAAAATGGTTCACGTCCGCCAGACCGTTTGGATAGACCCGCGCCAGCAGCGGGGTCACATCGGCCAGATCGGAAAAATCCTGCCAATCCAGAATGATCCCGCCCGCGCGCGCCATCGCAACCAGATGGATCAACAGGTTTGTCGACCCGCCCGTCGCATGCAGCCCCACGATGCCGTTCACATATGCCTTTTCATCCAGCACGTCGCAGACCGGCGTATAGCTATTGCCCAAGTGACTGATCGCCAAGGCCCGCTGCGTGCCCGCAATCGTCAAGGCGTCGCGCAATGGCGTGTTGGGGTTCACAAAGGATGCACCGGGCAGGTGCAGGCCCATGAACTCCATCAGCATCTGGTTGGTGTTGGCCGTGCCATAGAATGTGCAGGTACCCGGCCCGTGATAGGCCGCCATCTCCGACGCCATAAGCTCTTCTCGGGTCGCATCGCCCGAGGCAAAGCGTTGACGCACCTCAGCCTTTGCATCGTTCGAGATGCCTGAGGTCATCGGACCCGCTGGCAGAAACACGGCTGGCAAATGGCCAAATGCTTGGGCGGCAATGACCAGCCCCGGCACGATCTTGTCGCAGACCCCCAGATAAATCGCGGAATCGAACGTGTTATGGCTTAGGCCCACACCCGCCGCCATGGCGATGATGTCACGCGAAAACAGGCTCAACTCCATCCCCGCCGTCCCTTGGGTCACGCCGTCGCACATCGCGGGCACGCCGCCTGCAACCTGTGCTGTGCCCCCGGCAGCGCGGGCCGCATCACGGATCAGTTCGGGAAACCGTTCGAACGGCTGATGCGCCGACAGCATATCGTTGTAGGTGGTGATGATGCCGATGTTGCCCGTGGATTGCGTTGCCAGTGCCGCTTGGTCCGCGCCAGCCCCGGCATAGGCATGGGCCTGACCGCTGCATGATAAATGCGCCCGTGCGGGACCGGCCTCAGCTGCGCCGTGCATACGGGCCAGATATGCCTGACGGCCTGCGCCGCTTCTTTCGACGATGCGGTCGGTGACGCGGGCGACGGTTTCATTCAGCATAACTATTCCCTTACTATCAATCTGGGCTGTCAAAGATGGGATTGCTCGATTAATGTTAGCGCTAACTTAGCATTAAAGCAGGTGTTTTGTAAATGCACTTGCTCAAACGCTTTTGCGCCAAGCGGGAAAATATCCTTTCCCCCACAAAACAGGTATCTTAGACAAGCCCCATGATGGATCAACACCCCCCCTTTATCATTGGCGTCGATGGCGGCGGCACCGGTTGTCGCGTTGTGGTCGGCACCGCCCAAGACGGCATATTGGCCGAGGCCAAAGGTGGCCGCGCCAATGTCAGCACCAATTTCGACGAGGCGATCGCCCATATTTTGGAAGCGACCCATGCTGCGGTAAAGGACGCGGGCCAGGACGTTGCGCAAATAAGCCAAGCGGTTGCCCATCTGGGGCTGGCGGGCTTCACCGGGCCCGACATCGGAAAACGCATCGCGGCCGCCCTGCCCTTTGGCAAAAGCGTGGTAACCGAAGACACGACAACCACGATTGTCGGGGCCATCGGTGCCGAGGACGGATATGTAGTGGCGCTTGGCACTGGCACGATCATTGCGCGGCAACGCGCGCAGGCGCAGACCTGCATCGGCGGCTGGTGTTATCAGGTGTCTGATCAAGCGTCCGGCGCTTGGCTGGGACATGGCGCGTTGGAACAGACGTTGTTGGCCGTTGACGGCATCGTGCCGGCAAGCCCCCTATCGGATCGGATGCTGGACAAATTCGGCGGGGCGGCTGGCATCGTGCAGTTCAGCCTCAAGGCGCGCCCCGGCGATTTTGGCACGCTCGCCCCCGATGTCGTGGAAACTGCAGCGGCGGGCGATCCGATTGGCATATTGCTGATGCAGCGCGGTGCGGATTACCTGCAAAACGCGCTGGCCGCGCTGGACTATCACACGAATGATTTATTGTGTCTGGCAGGCGGGGTCGGGCCGCATTATGCGCCCTACCTTCCCGCAGAAACGACGGCCAATCTGATCTCTGCAAAAGGGCGGGCCGTCGATGGTGCCTTTGCCCTCGCCAAAAGCGCGGCAGCGCAATGACCCAAGCGCGGTCGGCCTATCTCGGCGCGCGCATTTTCGACGGTGCGGCATTGCTGGACGACCACGCGCTGTTGGTGCTAACGGACGGAACCACCCGCATCACCGCCCCCCAAGACCTGCCATACGACTGCCCAATCCATACCCAAGACGGGGGAACACTGCTTTCGGGCTTTGTGGACCTGCAAGTTAATGGCGGCGGCGGCGTGATGTTCAACGATGCCCCGACGGTGGAAACCCTAGCCACCATCGCCGCCGCGCATCGCGGGCTGGGCGCGGCGGCGATCCTGCCCACGTTGATCACCGACACGCCCGCCCAAACGGCCGCTGCGATCAAGGCGGTGACAGAAGCGCTGGATCAACACATTGTGGGCATCGCAGGCCTGCACCTAGAAGGACCGCATCTTAGCGTTGCCCGCAAAGGCGCGCATGACGGCACGCTGATCCGCCCGATGCAAGACAGCGATCTGCGCATGCTTTTGGATGCCGCCGATCGCATCCCCAATCTGGTGGTCACCGTCGCCCCTGAAAACGTGTCGAACGCGCAGATCAAGGCGCTGGCGGATGCGGGGATCATCGTATCGCTGGGCCACAGCGACTGTGATTACGACACCGCCATGGCGGCCTTTGACGCAGGCGCATGCTGTGCCACTCACCTGTTCAACGCGATGAGCCAAGCACAAGCGCGCGCGCCCGGTCTGGTGGGCGCTGCGCTTAGCCACCCAATGGCGACCTGCGGGCTGATTGCCGATGGCGTGCATGTGCACCCCGCGATGATCCGCGCCGCATTGGCCGCAAAGACGGGGCCACGCGATATTTTTCTGGTGACCGATGCCATGGCAACGGCGGGGTCAGACATCACCAGTTTTCAGCTGAACGGTCGTGAAATCCTACGCAGGGATGGCAGACTGACCTTAGCAGACGGCACCCTCGCTGGCGCTGATCTAACGATGCCGCAGGCGATCCGCGTGATGGTTGAGCAGGTTAAAGAGCCGCTTGAAAAGGCGCTGGCCCGCGCCACCACGATCCCTGCTGGCATGTTGCGCAGCCCGCCCTCGCGCAATCAAGCCGATGATCTGCTGTGGCTCAGCCCAGACATGACCCAGACGTGCTGGATCGCAGAACTGTAAAAGCGGCCCAAGGTTTCCCCTGCGCCGCCCTATCTTCACTTATCGCGCAGCGCCGCCATGATCTGATCATAGGCTTCGCGCGCTTTGATGCGCATTTCGTCATCGGTAGCATCCTGAATGGGATGTGGCACCAAGACGTATCGCGCGCCTTCCATACCAAGCGCCTTGCGCTGCGTTTCAGCAGCTTGGCCAAACGCGCTTGAGGCGACGGAAACGGATGGGATCCCCTGGATTTCAAACCAGACTGTATCGTGCATACTGCACGTGGTACATGATCCTCAGTCCGCCAATGCCTCTACCAAGAAATCGCACTCATCGCGAATTTGATGGCGCAATGCGTCAGGGCACGGCTTGGCAAATGTCGGTTTGGTATAGCGCCGGATTTCCACACCGGGCGCGCCTTCGGCCAGCAAACTGTCCAGTTCATCCAGCAGGATATTGCCGCGTGGTTTGCTGATATTCAGCAACCCCACAACCCCCCGCACAGCCCCCGATCGTTCGGCAATCTGACGCGCGACCGGGATGCGTTCATCCGTCGGGTCGAGAATTATTGTCATTCATGTCCTCCTCTTATGCCTATGTTACCCCAGATCGATCTTTCTGGAAACGGAAATTGACCCCACAGCCCCCGTGGCCCAGCCATGAAAGACCGACGAAAACTTGCCTGCATCGCCGCCCGCGACGACGATGTGGATATATTCTTTGCCTGCGAATTTCGGGACCAACTGCGCCAGCTTCTCCGGCCCCATCTTTTCGGCATCGGCAACGGGGATACCCGCGCCCGAATGATCATCCTGCACCATTTCGCTGAGGGGCCGCGATGTGACCTCTTGAATGCGGTCGCGCAGCCGGTCTTTGGAGTATTCCCCATCAACGGTCAGCGTGTTGATATGTTCGGGGCACACGACCAGCAGCGCGTCGATGGGCAGGTTATGGAGCTTGGGCATAAACACCCCTTCAAGCCCCTGCCCCAAGGACCCTGCAATCTGATCCGGTTTGCGCGATGTCTGATCGACGATATGCACGGGGCCGCCGGTCATCGCAAAAACGGTCACAACGGAATCGTCTGCCTTGAAACCACGCTCGACATGCAGCGGTTCCCACGGCGACACGGCCTCATTCTCGGCAAAGCACATGGTGTATTTCATCGGGTTGCCAAGCGTTGACCGTTCAACGCCCCCCGTCGTCGCCCCGCCGACATTGCGGATCACCAACCGCAGCGCGCGCCCGATTGTGGCGTTGGCACGGTTGCCCGCCCCCATCGCGCCAAGGCCCGCGTTCATGCCGATTTTCTCCACCACAGGCCCGTTCACAATCACGACCGTTGCAGCGCCCATCGTGGTTGCCGTGACCCCGTGAATGTTAAATTCATCGGTGCAAACGGCCTCGACTGCGGCGATCACCACGGGCAGGTATTCCGGTTTGCACCCGGCCATCACCGCATTGATTGCGATTTTTTCAACCGTGCCGACGCCCATGTTCGGGGGCACGGTTGCCACCACGTCTTGCGGGTCGCGGTGTGTGCCCGCCAGCATCCGCATCACCCGTTCAGGCGTCGGCGGCACCAGTGGCAAACCGTCGGAAAACCCCTGATCGAACATGAACTCCGCCACATCATCACCGCTGGCGACCTCAACCTTGCGGGCACGCAAAACGCTGCCATCCGCCTCGGCGCGCAGCTTGTCATAAATCTCGGGGTCAAAGTGTTTTGACCCGCAACCGGGCCGCCACGCGGGCAGGCTGTCCCAATCAATCTGCGCTGCGGGCTGGCCGGTTTCCGTCGCGATCTGATCTGACAGTGCTTGCCAGTCATCGCGCACGAACCCTTCGAATTTGGTGACAACGGTGCCGTCGGCATCAATCCAGAACACGGCGGGCACGATTTCGATATCCCAATCAAACGACGCCTTGCAGCCCGCATCGCCCAACACCGGCATCGTCAGGCCGTGACGCTGCGCAAAATCTGCGTTTTTATCGCCGGACTGCCCCAACACGACCGTGTCGATACCGCTGCCGTAGCCCTTGAACAGCCCCTCAAGGACCGGACCCGCGATGTTGCAGGTTTCGCAATCCTCTTTCACGAAACACACCAAGCTTGGGCCGGTGCCGTCAAAAACGTAGGGTGTCCCGTCAAGATTATTAAGTGTGAAAGCCCGCGCCGCGTCGATCATCTGCCACCCTCCCAAGTATGCATTTGCATATTGATGGTGAATTCTACGGAATGTCCAGAAACTTGGCGGAGGTGGATGGGAATCGAACCCACCACACGCCGTGTCGACGCGTCCATGGTTTTGAAGACCAGGGAAGCCACCAGACTCCAGTCACCTCCGTTTGGGCGGACCCTAACGGCACGTGTAGGCGGGCGAAAGATCAATCCGCAGGCTGTGTCATCAGACGCAGGTCGCCATCACGCTGCGTCACTTTTTCAGCGTCAAAATATTCAAGCAATGGAACGATGAATTTGCGGCTGGTGCCCAATGCTTCGCGCGCCTGGCCCGTGGTGAACCGCATCGGCGGGGGGAAAGCACCACGCAAGGTTTCCGCAGCTTGGGCGACTGATTCCCCGTGAAAAACCAACCGTTGGTTCAGACCGATATTTACCATGGCAATGGCTGACTGACTGGCAATCAACATCTCGACCAGATCAGCGTCGTCACTGTTCTGCACGATCTCGCTTAGGCCGGGCGGCATGGTGCCACCGTCCTTCAGCTGCGCTTCAATCTCGGCCATACGGTCCCGCTGCAATGGTGTCATTGCCGCTGCAGGGTCATGGGCGGCCAGCTCGATCTGCCCCTCGGCCACGCGGATATCACCCGCCGCAGCCAAGCTGTTTTCAACATATCGGGTCAGGATCGGCGATTGTGTGCGGCCCACGATTTTGGCGCGGGGGGCAAAGCGTTTAAGCGGGTGCGCCGCATGAAACTCTTTCAAATTCGAGAGCAGACCGTTCTGCGCGTCCTTGACCGTTTGCGACGATGCGATCCACCCGGTATCAACCTCCTCGAACGCGCTCCCCAGCATTGCCAATACACGCTCCGCATTGCACCGCGCGATCCGCGCGACGTCCGCCAGCTTTGCGCTGCCCCGACCTTGTGCGCAAAGCGCATTCGCAATGTCAAAAGCACCACCATCAGCGGCCGCCTGCATCACCGCCAAACGCAGCCTGTCACCGGATTTCACGCCGGTTGAAACCGGATCAAGCACGACAGCGCCGCCAATCGTTTCGGCAGGGGACAAGCTGCGGATGATCATCCGCTGACCAGCATAGCCCGTGACAGGTTTGCCAAATCGCAGCTGCGCGAAAGCGGTATGGCCTTGTTCGACCTGCCCCCCGCCCATCAGCCGCAGGGTCGCAACGGCGTGGGTCGTGCCAAACAGCACCCTGATGTCGGTCATGTGCTTGATCGGTTTCGCCGCATCCGCCAGCAGCGCCAGCTCAACATCCATGCAATCGCTCGGCGCGCATAGCCCGTCAGCGGCCAGAACATCGCCCCGCTCAATATCTTCCGGCGCAATCCCGCGCAGGTTAACCGCGGTGCGTTCGCCATGGGTAACCTTATCGCGGGCCGCACCTCGCGATTGCAGCCCGCGGATCGTCACCGTCCGGTTTGGCGGGTGCAGGGTGATGGGATCAGAGAGGGACAGATCACCGCCCAGCAAGGTGCCGGTTACGACGGTTCCCATACCCTGCACTGTGAAAACACGGTCGACGGGCAAAAAACTACCAGCGGGGTTTTGCGTCTGATGGGGCTCGGCCAGCAGAGTCTCTAACCGCTGATGTAGCGTCTGGATACCCGCATCTAAATCCGCCGAAACAGGGATCACCGCCACATCCCCTACCCCCAATTTCTGAAGCCCTTGGTGGATCATTTCAACGCCTGCATTCAGATCATCAGGGGCCAGTAAATCAGCCTTGGTCACGGCGACAAACCGAACGGGAACGCCGAGCAGTTTCGCAATACGCAAATGCTCAAGCGTTTGTGGGGCGATGCCGTCGACGGCGGAAACCACCAGCAACGCCGCCTGCGCGCCGGTGGCCCCTGCGACCATCGCGCGGATGAAATCCTCGTGGCCCGGCGCGTCGATCAGATCAACAAAGCCGGAGGGGTAGCGGCAATAGGCAAAACCCAGATTGATCGACAGCCCGCGTTGCTTTTCCTGTGCCAAGGTGTCGGTTTCCATGCCAGTCAGCCGGCGCACCAACGTGGTTTTTCCGTGGTCCACATGGCCAATCACAATGACGCAGGCAGAGGTCATTTCGCGCGTGCTTGGCCGATTGCATCTGCGATCAACGGCAGCTCTGTATCCGTCACGGTGCGCATATCTAGCAAAATCTGATCTTGATGAATACGACCGATCACCGGCACCGTCGCACGGCGCAATGCATCAACCAATATTTCCGCCGTCATATCAGGATGGGTAATGCTCACCGCAAAGCTTTGCAGACCTTGTTGGGGCAGCGTCCCGCCCCCGACAAAGGCGTCTGATGGGATAACCGAGGTCGCAACCAGCCCGTCCAGCAGCACGGCAAGCGCATCTGCTCGCGCCTGCACATCGGTCAAAGGCTCTGACAGCATCTTCAGGACAGGAATGGATTTGAACGGATCATGCGGCGCGCGGTAGAGACGCAAAGTCGCCTCGAGTGCTGCAAGGGACAGCTTATCGATCCGCAGTGCGCGCAGCAGGGGATGCGAGCGGAGTTTTGCGATCACATCGGCCTTGCCCGCGATAATGCCAGCTTGGGGCCCGCCCAGCAATTTGTCGCCGGAAAACATTACCACATCCACGCCGGCCTTTAGGATATCCGCAACAACGGGTTCGTCCGTCATCCCATAGGGCGACAGATCGGTCAGGACACCGCTGCCCAAATCCTCCATCAAAATCAGGTTTCGGTCTTGGGCCAGCTTTGCCAAACCCCGTCGATCTGGGGCCGAGGTAAAGCCGACGATCTTGAAATTACTGGTGTGGCTTTTCAGCAGAACCGCGGTGTCATCATCAATGGCATCGGCATAATCGCTTAGCCGGGTTTTGTTGGTCGCACCGACTTCGCGCAGGATGGCACCGCTTTGCGCGATCACGTCGGGCAGCCGGAATGATCCGCCGATCTCGATCAGCTCCCCCCGCGAGGCGACGACCGTGCGCCCCATCGCTGTGCCCATCAGCCCCAGCACAACGGCGGCGGCACAGTTGTTCACGATCAATGCGGCCTCTGCGCCCGTAAGCTCGCAAATCAGCGCCTCTGCATGATCATAGCGAGAGCCGCGTTTGCCTGTCGTCAAATTCAGTTCGAGGTTTGATGCGTTCAGCCCGACGTCATGCATGGCTTGGATCGCTTGCGGTGCAAGTCGAGCGCGGCCCAGATTGGTGTGGATGATAATCCCCGTCGCATTGACGACGGCGCGCAGGTTCATATGCCGGTCTTGATCGATCATCTTCCGCAAGCTGTCCGCAAAGGCATCGCCAGCAAAATCAGGTAGTTGCACCAGATCGCCCTTGGTGATCGCGCGGCGCAAGTTGGCCAAGGTCATGCGCAAGGCGGCGACAGTTTCATCACGGCTATAGGCATCGACCAACGCGTTTATGGCGGGATAGGCCAGCATCGCCTCGATCTGGGGCAGTTGTCTAAGTTGATCGTTCACGCAAGCACCCGCCCTTTGATGCGCTCAGTCTATCCCCGTGGCAGACAAGGGCAAGGCGGATCAAGAATTACATCGCGTCTTTGACGGCCAGATCAGCCATTTCAAGCGCCGCTTCGCGCGTCGACGCAACGGCGATGAACAAACCGTTATGGCAGAATTTCGCGCCTTTAACACCGCAAGCGGCCTCAAGCGCGTCATCGGTCAGACCGGCCCATGCGGCGGGCAAATCGGCGCGCTGCTCGAACCCGTCGCCGCTCAGTCGGATGCCGGTAATTGCCCAATCGCTGTCTCTAGGGTGAACGACGAAGAGCATATGATCGGCACCGGCTGTCTCAATCGCTTTGCGGAATGGCATGCCCATGGGCAGTTCCAACACGCGCGATTGACCTGCTTGGGCAATCGCCTCCAGCACGACGGCCTCGGCACGGCGCTTGGCCGCTTTGCCTGCAATCGACCCTTCGATAAAGGCGCGGGCGATCGGCAGGGCGGCAGCAAAAGCGCGATCATCCGCATCGGCGCTGCGGTCATCAAACACCGGCTTGAGGGTGCCCAACAGCGCGGGCAAGGTCAGCCCGGCAAGCTGTCCGGCGGTTGCGGGGGCCAGATCGCCGTTGTCGACCAGATCAATCGGCAGAACAAACCCGTTGTCAAAGCTGCCGTGGATGTCATCGATATCAGCGTCAGGCACACCAAAGTCGCGCAGATAATCGCGCCCGTAATGCGCCCAAATCAACCCGAATGAACTGTAGGGCTGGCCATCTTCGCGCAGGGGGTTGGGGCGTTGGTGATGGTCAAATATTTGCGCATCGGCGTCATAGGCGCGGCCCACGTCATAGATAATCTTGTCCGGTGCGGGTGTGGTCCAAGCGGTATCGCGGCTGCGCACCAATTCGGCCTGTGGAAACAAACGCGTCAGAATGACAGAGGACAGCAATTCATCAGCATGAAAACCGCCGGAATGTGTAACAAGATGGGTAATGGTCATGTGCGGCCTTTAAAATATTATGCTGAACAGCGGCTGAAAAAAGCAAGACGCCACCCGATGGGAAGCGTCTTAGGCATGGTCATTCCGTTGATATAGGTGGCGGGCTTAGTGGGTCCAGGCACCGCGGCGGGCTGTGGCAAAGTTTTCACCATAGCCACCGGGCCGAATGTTGGAGCGACGCTTGTGCGGCTCTTGCACGAGGGCATCGATGCCGTGTGCAACCGCATATTCAACGGCTTCTTCTTTGGTCTCGAACCGCAGTCTGACCTGCGTTTGCGTATCATTGGACGATGTCCACCCCATCAAAGGATCAACCTCGCGCGCGGTTTCTTGGTCAAACTCAAGCAGCCAAACGTGCGTTTTGGCTGTGCCAGATGACATTGCTGTTCGTGCTGGTTGGTAGATGCGAGCGCGCATGGGTAATTCTCCGCTGTGGTGGCGTACGTATCGGACATTTAGGGCAAGGTATCAAGTTATCACTGGCATTTGTAAATAAAACACCTTGCAAATGCTGCACTGCGGCATACCTTAGTCACAGCCCATCGGAGCACCTGTATGAATCCCCTGAATTTATTCGCCCTAAATACCCAATTTGCGTCGCTATTGTTTGATACTCAGGCGGTGATGACCCTGCGGATTCTTGGGATGGCAGGGTTAATGCCACATGCCAGCGGCGAAAATTCACGGATGGTCAAAGAAAAAGGCCCCGCGATGGCCCAAGCGTATAAATCCGCGACCAAGGCCGCGATGGCTGGCGGCAGCCCCGATCAGATCATGACGGCGGCGATGGCACCGGTCAGCAAAAAGGTCCGTGCCAACCGCAAGCGCCTCACAAAATAAGAGGTTTCTAACCCCTTCGCGCGGCTGCCTCTTGAACCTGCGCAAAAACATGACACCTTAGGGGCGACCCCCAAAGGACTGTACTTATGGCCTACGCCCACTCTGACAGCTTGCCAGAACGCAAGCTACCAATGTTATCCAATCCCGCACTCGATGTGCGTGACCGCCTCAAGCTTGAAGGCGGCAAAAAGTTTGTTTTGGCAACGGAATTTGAACCTGCCGGCGATCAGCCCACTGCGATCAAAGAGTTATCCGAAGGTGTGCGCGCAGGCGAGCGTGATCAGGTTTTGCTGGGGGCAACCGGTACAGGCAAGACGTTCACGATGGCCAAGGTTATCGAGGAAACGCAGCGCCCGGCCATCATTCTGGCCCCGAACAAGACATTGGCCGCGCAGCTATACGGCGAATTCAAAGGGTTCTTTCCCGACAACGCCGTCGAATATTTCGTCAGCTACTATGACTACTACCAGCCCGAGGCCTATGTGGCGCGGTCTGACACGTTCATCGAAAAAGAATCGCAGATCAACGAACAGATTGACCGGATGCGCCATTCGGCCACGCGGTCACTGCTTGAGCGCGACGACGTGATCATCATCGCGTCGGTGTCGTGTATCTATGGTATCGGGTCTGTCGAAACATACGGTGCGATGACCCAAGATATTAAGGTCGGCGCATCCTATGACCAGCGCAAGGTCATCGCCGATCTGATTGCCCAAGCCTACAAACGCAATGATGCCGCGTTCCAGCGCGGCACGTTCCGGGTGCGCGGCGATTCGCTCGAGATTTTTCCGGCCCACCTTGAGGATCGCGCATGGCGTCTGTCCTTTTTTGGCGAGGAGTTGGAAAGCATCACCGAGTTCGACCCGCTGACGGGGGAAAAGACCGGCACGTTCGACCAAATTCGCGTCTACGCCAACAGCCACTATGTGACGCCAAAGCCCACGATGAATCAGGCCATCATCGGCATCAAGAAAGAGCTGCGGATGCGCCTGGATCAGCTTGTGTCCGAAGGTAAACTGCTTGAGGCGCAGCGGCTTGAGCAGCGGTGCAATTTCGACATCGAGATGTTGGAAGCCACGGGCGTCTGTAACGGTATTGAAAACTATTCACGCTATCTGACGGGCCGCGCACCGGGCGAGCCGCCCCCCACGTTGTTTGAATTCATCCCCGATAATGCGATTGTTTTTGCAGATGAAAGCCACGTTTCCGTGCCGCAGATCGGCGGGATGTACAAAGGCGACTATCGGCGCAAATTTACGCTGGCCGAACATGGTTTCCGCCTGCCGTCTTGTATGGATAACCGCCCCCTCAAGTTCGAGGAATGGGATGCCATGCGCCCGCAATCGGTGTTCGTGTCCGCGACCCCTGCGGCGTGGGAGATCGAACAAACCGGCGGTGTGTTTACCGAACAGATCATTCGCCCCACCGGCCTGATCGATCCCATGATCGAAATCCGTCCCGTTGAAATGCAGGTCGATGATCTGCTGGACGAGGTGCGCAAAGTCGCGGCCGACGGGTTCCGGACGCTCTGTACGGTTCTAACCAAACGCATGGCCGAAGACCTGACCGAATACATGCACGAACAGGGCATTCGTGTGCGCTATATGCACAGTGATATCGACACGATTGAACGGATCGAAATCCTGCGCGACTTGCGTTTGGGTGCGTTCGACGTGCTGATCGGCATCAACCTTCTGCGCGAGGGTTTGGACATTCCGGAATGTGGGTTGGTGGCTATTCTGGACGCGGATAAAGAGGGTTTCCTGCGCTCTGAAACTTCACTGATCCAGACCATTGGCCGCGCTGCGCGCAACGCCGAGGGGCGCGTGATCATGTATGCCGACCGCATTACCGGGTCGATGGAACGTGCGATGGGCGAAACAGATCGGCGCCGCGCCAAGCAGGTCGCCTATAACGAGTTGCACGGCATCACGCCCACCACGGTCAAAAAGAACGTCGATGATATTCTGGCCGGCCTCTACAAGGGCGATGTGGACATGAACCGCGTCACGGCCAAGATCGACAACCCCTTGGCTGGCGGCAATTTGCAGACGGTTCTGGACGGGCTGCGCACCGATATGCGCAAGGCCGCCGAGAATCTGGAGTTTGAAGAAGCCGCGCGTTTGCGTGACGAGGTGAAACGGCTTCAGGCTGTCGATCTGGCAATCGCGGACGATCCGATGGCGCGGCAATACGCCGTCGACAAGGCCGTTGATGATGCGCAAAAGGCGTCTGGCCGATCAACCGGTGGCCGAGGTGGCATGCGCGGTGGCAAATCCAGATATGGCGGTAAAAAACGTTAACGCTTTGAGACGCGGGGGCGGCCATTCTGCCCCCACGTTTGGAGGGTTCACGTACACCTACTCACTACAATTTGAAGTTCTTCTCACAGGATTGGGAACAATTTGGCCCATTGGCTAGTTGTCCACCCAGAACAACTCATAAGGAGAACAACAATGGAATATGGCATCCTAGGCCTCATCATCTTGATCGCTGACATTTATGCGATCGTCAAAGTCATCGGCTCCGGCGCGTCGACACTGGCAAAAATCCTGTGGATCGTCGGCATTCTGGTATTCCCAGTCGTTGGCTTTATCGTATGGCTGCTGGCCGGCCCACGCGGTGGCACAATCAACGTCTAATTCTACGTGACGTGACGAATAGGGTCTGCAGTTTATTCTGCGGGCCCTTTTCTTTTGGATAAATCATTTCAAACCGTAAGCAATTTATTAAGCACAATTGAGCATGTTTCCCGCGAAAGGGCGGGACTTCGGACATGCTGCGTATCTTGGCGATTGTACTGCTTTTTCTCGCGACCTCGCCCGCGACCGCCGGTGCGTGGATGCGTGAAAAGGGCAGCGGATACTCCTCGATTACGATCAGCACTACGCTCTCGCGCGACTTTTCAGAGAGCACATATCTTGAGTTCGGCGTGCGTGATGACCTGGCACTAGGTGCCGAAGTCGCCTTTTACGCATTCTCCAATGGTGTTCAGTCAGGCTCCGCGATGGTTTTCCTGCGGCGTCCTATCGGTAGGGATGACCGCCCCAGCGTTTATGCATATGAACTTGGCTTCGGGGCCGGATGGTCCGGTGACATCGTCCGCCCCTACATTCGGGGCGGGCTATCATGGGGGCGCGGATATCAACTCAGACGGCTGAATGGATGGATGGCGGTCGATGCATCGCTCTTTATCGATACCTACTATGGGGAACATCTGATGAAAATTGACAGCACCATCGGCCTTAATTTCAACGATCGCTTTGCCGGCATGATACAGATTTTTCACGCCGCCACGTCTGACATCAGCGCAACATCAATCGCCCCTTCGATCTTGTTCAAACCTATCAAGAACAGGCCCGAGCTCAGGTTACAGATTGGCACGGAAACCCAGATCGGCAACACAGATAACTCGGCCTTCAAAATTTCATTCTGGAGAGATTTCTAGGGCCCTTCGCCATGTTAGCAGCGAAAGGCCCCGTTTGGTTAACGCTTGTCCATACGCGCCTGCAAAAAGACGGATCCCTTTACACTGGTGTTCCACACAAGGTTTAATAAATCACGGTTCGGGCCCTGATCGGTCAGCACATAGGGCGTCGTGAACTGCGCCACATTTGATGCATTCCGGATAGGGCCATCCATCGCGACGCTGTCCACTGCAATTGCCCAGCCGCCGAAAGGGAACCGTTCGGAAATATCGACAGTCCAGTTTTGCGCCGGACTGGATTGTGAATGTTCAACCTGGACGGGGTTTGCGACGGGATAGGTCACGCCGTGAAACGAATTGCCGGTCATTTCAATATTCCGCATGCGCGAAAAATCCATGTCGGCAAAGCTGGTGTCGATGCGTTCAACCCGGTCAATCCAACCGTTCAGGCTGCGGAACCGGTTGTCATTAATCGTCAGGCCGTTGATCACATGCCCCGATCCGTGCGGCTTGATCACGATATAACTGAACCACGGCGCGACCTCGCCCGACAGAAAGATATTCCCGCTGATCGCCAAGGAACTGAACGAATATTCGTTGCTATAATCGGGTGCTGGGTCTTGTTCATTCGTCCATTCGATAAAGCAGTTATCGATATAATTGCCCTGCACCACCGATCCGGTATGCTGCGCAGCAAGGATCAAACCCGCAGAGCGAATACCGTTCGTCACGGTGTCGCCTTGGAAAAAATGGTTGCCCGTGATGATGTTGTTCTGCCCGGCAATCAATGCAAAATGCCTGAACCGGGTGGCCCGGTTGTCGCGAATTTTCACATCATTGGCGTTACAGTTGATCCCGATGGTCTTGCGATCTGCGACGTTCAGGTTGTCTTCCGATGACAGAAACTGGCAACGGTCAATAAACATCCCCTGACAGCCGCCGCCAATCGACGTAACGCCCCGATCTTTCGGACGGGAAACAAAGCAGTCGCGCATATGGAAGGTGACGCCAGAGGGCGCAAGGTTTACGCCGCTTGCCACGTTGTTGCACTGGATTTCGATATCAGACAGCACGAATTTGCTGAGTGATCCGTAATTGCTGAAATCCAGCATGTATTGAAACCGGGAAAAGCTGAAGCTCTGCGTGCCAGCCGCATCATAAAGCGGGGCATTCAGGGTGATCTCTTTGCTGGCCACGTTTTTCGACCGCACGTAAATTTCGCGCCCGACGCCAGCCCCAGATACCAGCGCACCGACCGGCACATTTGCGATATTGGTCACATTGGTCAGCTTGCGCGCGTTCGACGGGGTATATGTCGCGTTCGACGTAACAGTGACGGTATCCCAATCGCCACCGCTGGCCGCTTCAAACTGTCCATTTCTGATGACGCGGCGGGTGGCATAGCTTGTCCGCTCGGGCGTGGCTGCCTGCATGTCGATCGGCCCAGTCACATAAATTTTGCGCCCGCCCATATCCAAGGATTCATGATCCGAATTGTTCAAAAGCGCCTGATACGCCTTACGAAAAGCAATCTCTTCAGTCTCGAATGCGTCGATATAGTTTGGCAGATTAAAGTTGCGGCGCAGTTGCAGGATTGCATTTGCGGGCATGGTCACCTTGCCCTCGAACAGGGTTTCAGTGTCAAAAGTGACATCCCCGTTCAGCAGATACGTCCCCTTTGAGATCAGTACCCGCCGACCTGCCGACGCGGCATTAGCCGCATTGAAGGCCGCAGTATCATCGGTAACCCCGTCGCCCACCGCACCAAAGTCACGCACATCAATCTGCGCCAGCATGTCCACCAGAAACGCGCTGGTGATATCTTCGACCTGCAGATCATCGATACGGACCACGCCGCCATTTTGCCCTGTCAGATCAAGGCCGAAATGCCCGTAAACAGGTTCGGTGCCCCACACCATGTCCACGCCGTTGCGCTGGCCGGACCCAACAATCGCGCTGACCTCTACAACTTCGCCATAGCTGGAAAGCTGAACAGACGGCCCAACTTCGGTCAATCCGCCCACCCGGCTGCCGTTGCCAAGGGCGGGATAACCCGCAATCCGAACAGCCGGAAGGTTACCGCTGACCGCTTTGACCTTGGCCGTTATGCGCAGATAGCAGCCGGGCAACAGCGGCGTCTGTCCCATATAGCGCAGCCTTTGTGTGCTTTGCGTCTTAATCAGCTCTAACGCGCCGCCAAAATCCTGATCGGCTGGGATGAACGCCGCGTTGATCGCATTGGCATAGGTATCCGAACCCGCGGTACCGTCCCCGCTTGAATACACATCCAACCCGTTGGCAAAGATCGCTGGTGTCAGGACAAGCCCGTCCGTAATCGCCTTGTTCATCACTATCCCCTTTCAGAAACCGCGGCATACGCCCGGCGGCCCATCTGTTGCGTAACCCCGGCGGTATGCCGGCATGCGCAGTTGGATAGTTACGGTTCGTTAACCGGCGCTAAGGGGAGCGCACGCTGAAAACAAAAATGCGCCGCTTACCACACCAACTGGGGTGGGCAAACGGCGCAGTATTTTGGGGATGGTAAGCGACCGAGCCCAGGCGTCGGCCCCGTCGCTTTTGAATAAATTTACGCTGAGACGAGTTTGCCTGCCAATGCATCCTCAATCAGCGCCACAGTCTCATCCACACCGTATAGCGCAATGAACCCACCGAAACGTGGCCCTTGGCTGGCACCCAAAAGCACCTCGTAAAGCGCTGTGAACCAATCACGCAATGGATCGAAGCGTTCTTTGCCGACCGCAAACACCATCGTTTGCAACGCTTCGGCATCTAGGCCCCCATCCCATGCTTTCAACTGATCGTGCAGATCTTCCAATGCCTCGCGTTCCAGATCGCTGGGCGCACGGAACACCTTGGTCGGCTTCACGAAATCATTGTAATACCGCACCGCATGATCGGCAGCGGCGTCCATGCCCGGATTGCCTTCGGGCGTCGCATCAGGCGCATAGCGCTGGATAAAGCCCCAGAGCTGCGATTTCTCCTCGGCCGAGGATACCGACGCCAGGTTCAGCAGCATCGAATAGGGCACGATCATATCGGACTTGGGCACTTCACCGCCGTGGATATGCCAAACCGGGTTGTTCAACTTGGCCTTATCATCCTGTGTCTCATAGGCGCGCAACTGCTGATGATACTCATCTACAGCCTTTGGGATTACGTCGAAATACATCCGCTTTGCCGTCTTGGGCTTGAGGTACATGAAATACGACAGCGATTCCGCGCTGGCATAGGTCAGCCATTCGTCAATCGTCAGGCCATTTCCCGATGATTTCGAGATTTTGTGACCGTCCTGATCCAGAAACAATTCATAGGTGAAATGCTCGGGCGCACGCGCACCCAGAATTCGGCAGATCGAATCGTAGATCGGTGTGTTGGTCGAATGGTCTTTGCCATACATTTCGAAATCGACGCCCAAGGCCGCCCAACGCGCCCCGAAATCCGGTTTCCATTGCAGCTTCACATTGCCACCTGTCAGCGGCAGCGTCATCTCTGTTCCGTCTTCATCGTCAAAGGTGATGGTGCCCTCTTTGGCATTCACTTCTTTCATCGGCACGTAGAGGATACGGCCGGTTTCAGGATGGATCGGCAAGAATATCGAATAGGTCTGGCGACGCTCATCGCGCAGTGATTTCAGCATCACAGCCATGATCTCATCGTATTTTTCAGCGGCCCGCAAAAGAATCTCGTCAAATTGGCCTGAACCGTAAAATTCCGTGGCCGAGATGAACTCGTACTCAAAGCCGAATGTATCCAGAAACCGGCGTAACATGGCGTTGTTATGTGCACCAAAACTGTCATGCGTCCCGAACGGATCCGGCACAGATGTCAGCGGGCGTTGCAGGTGCTCGGCCAGTGCTTCGGGGTTGGGAACGTTGCTTGGCACCTTGCGCATGCCATCCAAATCGTCCGAAAAACAAACCAAACGGGTCGGAATGTCGCTGATCAGCTCGAAAGCGCGCCTAATCATCGTGGTGCGCGCAACTTCGCCGAAGGTCCCGATATGCGGCAGGCCCGACGGGCCATATCCGGTCTCGAACAAGACATACCCCTTCTCGGGCATCTTATTTCCATAGCGTTTCAACACCCGGCGTGCTTCCTCAAAGGGCCATGCTTTGCTGGTTAAGGCGGCTTCACGCATCTGCGACATCTTTAAAATCCATCAATTTTGCCTGTCACCCTATGTGTACAAGCAGGCTGTTCCTATTGCGTCCCCCTCTGGCCGTCAATAATCTGCCCTTGATGAGCAGGCGATACAGGATATCCCAATGACCGAAGACACCTCCCTGACACTAAGCGCGCAAGATTGTCTTGTCGCGCTGATGATTGCGGTTTCCGCGTCGGACGAAGACATTCGCACGACCGAGCTGATTAAAATTCAAACTGCGGTGAATATCCTGCCCATTTTTCTGGACTACGATAATGACCGCATCAGCACCGTTAGTCAGATGGTCTTTGACCTGTTTGAACAAGAAGACGGGCTGGACGCGCTGTTTGGTTTGATAAAAGGGGCGCTGCCAGACCGGTTGAACGAAACGGCCTATGCCCTTGCCTGCGATGTGGCCGCAGCAGACGGCAAACTGGAAGAGGCCGAACTGCGCCTGTTGGAAGAAATCCGCTATGAGCTGGAGCTTGACCGCCTGCACGCCGCTGCGATTGAGCGTGGTGCGCGGGCACGCCACGTTACATAACGTGCTCTAACTGACGTAATACGCCGCCCAACGTTCGATCAGCTTTTGCTGTAAACGTTTGGCGCGCGCATTCCACGCCCTGCCGCCATCCGGGCGTTCGCGTTGTGCCCGGCTTAACTTGGCCCGTCGTGGTTCATCGGCTGAAAACACCACAAACGCCATCTCGCGTCCGCTTGGGGCCTGAATATAACCCGCTAGGGTCGAGACAAAGTTCAACGTCCCCGTTTTGGCATCAACCTTGATCGGGTGATCGCGTCTGGGTCTGCCCTTTTCATCCCGCAGAACGATGGTCTTGAGTATGGGCTTCAAAGTGCCGGATTTGTTCACCTTCACCAAAGCAGTCAGCATGTCGCTTGCTGAAATCCTGTTTTCCGACCCCAGACCTGAATGATCAACCAATGCAGGGTTTTGCATTCCCAGCGTGGTCTTGGCCCATTGGTTCATTTCGGCCGCTGACTCTTTGAGGGTTCGCGGCGCTTTCCCTCGGGCAATTGTCGATGCCAATCCGGTCATCTCTGCTGTCAGGTTGGTTGAGTATTTCAACATATCGCGCAAGATGTCGTGCAAGGGCGCGCTTTGCTGCGTGACCAGCACCTCCGCCCCAGTCGGCAGCGCATCGATCACCTGAAGGTTCCGCAGCCTTATCCCGTTTGCACCCGCCATCGTGGCAAAGATATCTCCGGCATAAAGGCCGGGCTTGCGCACGGGCAACCAGCGCGCACCGCTTTGGCCCAACGCGCGCTTTGCCACCGTCCAAGTGTCACGTTTGATATCGTCACGGTACGTATACACCGGGTCCGAGCGGTCTTGGACTTGCATCACCGCCATCGCGACCTCGGGGCGGTATCTGGCCGAGCGGCCATCCATCGTTACCGCATAGCCGCTATTGCCACGCTTCCATTCGAAATGAACACGGTTAAAGTTCAGTGCCAACCCAGTGACACCGGGATTATACCCGACATGGTCAGGCTGTTCCGGGTCGATCCTGCTTACACGCGGGAAATCCCCCTCATAGACCCTAAAGCCACCTTTGACACTGTGAATACCCGCGTCCTTAAGCCGCCCGGCCATCGCGGCTAGGGCATCCGTATCCAAGGTCGGATCGCCACCACCAACCAAGATCAGATCCCCCTGAACCTCGCCTTCGATGATCCCGCCAGTCGCGACGATCTGTGTCTTGAACATGTGATCTGCACCCAAGGTTTCTAGCGCATAAAGCGCGGTAATCGCCTTGGTCACACTGGCGGGCATCAGCCCCATCGTTGGTGCCTTTTGTTCCAGCACCGTTCCGGTTTTGGCATCCGCGACAACAAACGCCACCTGCCCTTTCAGGTTTGAAGCCTCAATCAGCTCTGACGCCGTTGGAATGGTATGCCGCAACAGATCAGCGCCGCGCAGCACAGGGCGCAAAGATGTGTTCGGCGGGGCGGCAAAGGCACTAGGTGCAAGAACACCCGCCGCCGCAGAGCTCAGAAAAAACCGACGTGAAAATTGCTGTGTCATAGTGAAAGGTTAAAGCCGACGATGCGTGGTGATACAAGCATCTGCAATTCACATTTTAATGGGTCATGACCCATGCTAGTGAATGCCTTATGCAGCGGGCGATCCTTATCATGTTTATGGCCATGTCATTGATCCCCGCCGGGGACAGTGCTGGCAAGATATTGACCTCGCAAATGGGGGTAGCTCCGGTTTTCGTCGCGTGGTCACGGTTCGCGATTGGCCTGATTATTCTGATCCCGTTCGTTCCCGATCACACACGCGCATTGTTTGGCAATTGGCGCATCTGGGTGCGCGCCGCGATGATCTGCGGCGGCATCACCTGCATTCAAACAGCCCTACAGACCGAAGACGTGGCGAATGTCTTTGCCGCCTTTTTTATTGGCCCCTTGCTTAGCTACGTCTTGGCGGCGGTATTTCTGCGCGAACCCATCACCCTGCTGCGCAGTGCATTGATCGCGATAGGCTTTGCCGGTGTCCTGTTGGTGGTACGCCCCGGCGTTGACGTCAGCGCCGGTCTGCTTTGGGCGCTCGCGGCGGGCACGTTTTATGGCATATTCCTAACGATGTCGCGCTGGCTGTCCGATCTGGCGACGCCCCTGCAGCTTTCTGTCACGCAATTGGTCATCAGCACTGGGTTGCTGCTGCCATTCGGGCTGATGCATCTACCTGAATTCACCGCGCCCATCGCCGCCCTTACAATAACCAGCGCGGCCTGTTCGATGTTGGGAAATCTGCTGATGCTTTATGCCTACCGCATTGCCCCGGCGACCAAAATCGCCCCGATGGTGTATTTCCAACTGCTGTCGGCTGTTGCGTTAGGCTGGGTCTTGTTCGGAGCCCTACCTGATGCGATGACATGGATCGGGCTGGCAGTCATCCTAAGCGCGGGCATCGCGTCGACCCGTCTAAGATGACCACTTGCCAGCGGCGCGTATCGCGGTCGAGCTGACGTCCGTCATCGGGACATTCACAAAACACCATGCTGGCGCATCGGCATACCCCAAAAGCTGGCTTTGCCTGCCGGGAATACGGTACTTTGCATAAAGTGCCGCGGCCCTGCTCATCCGTGCGGAAATGCGCTGACCGGGGCGGGCCATTACGCCAATCGGGACCGTTTCAACAATCTGCTGCCAGTCCTGCCAAAGATGCAATTGCGCCAGATTATCCGCGCCCATCAACCACACGAACCGCACGCCGGGGTGGCGCGCCCGCAAGGCGGCAATTGTCTGTGCGGTAAAGCGCGTGCCTAACTGCGCCTCTACATCGGTGACATCAACGCGGGGGTGCTGCATGACTTGGCGCGCGCGCTCCATACGTTGCGCAAGCGGCGCAGGCCCCTGCGCCTTGAGCGGGTTACCGGGGCTGACCAACCACCAAACACGATCCAAGCCAAAGCGTTTCAACGCCTCGCGTGTGATATGCGCATGGCCCTCGTGGGCAGGATCGAACGATCCCCCCAAAAGCCCGATCACCTGACCCGGTGCCACATATGGAAATGGATAGCCCACGAAAACGGCCCCCGAAATGCATCAGGGGCCGAAAGGAGAGGGTCTTGCCCTCTTTGTCAATTAGCTAATCGACGGATCAGTCGACGAACTTCTTCAGCTCGCCCGATTTCAAGCGTGCGAAATAGCTGTTCATCTCGCGCTTGACGATGGGCATGAGGAAGTACAGCGCCGTGATGTTCACAACCGCCATCGCAAAGATCATCGCATCAGAGAAGTCGATGACAGCGCCCAGATTGGCCGCGGCACCCACGATGATGAAAAAGCAGAAGATGACCTTGAACACGATCTCTTTCGTCTTTCCTTCGCCTACCAGATAGGTCCAAGCCTTGAGGCCATAGTAGGACCAGCTGATCATGGTCGAGAATGCGAACAGCACCACCGCAACAGCCAGAACATATGGGAACCAGCTAAAGCCAGTTGCAAATGCCGCCGATGTCAGTTGAACACCGCTGGAGCCGTCAATGGTTTGGATTGATGTGCCAGCTTCGTTCAGAACGAAGTTACCGGTTGCCGGATCCACAAGCAGAACACCAGAGATGGTGATCACAAGCGCTGTCATCGTACAGATCACAACTGTATCGATGAACGGCTCAAGCAAGGAAACCACACCTTCGGTCACTGGTTCTTTGGTCCGCACGGCAGAGTGTGCAATCGCAGCCGACCCAACGCCCGCTTCGTTCGAGAACGCAGCACGTTTGAACCCTTGGATAAGAGCACCAACAAAGCCCCCCGCAACACCAAGACCGGTAAAGGCACCGTCAAAGATTTGACCAAACGCCCAGCCGATTTTGTCGTATTCAACGATCAAGATCACCAAAGCTGCTGCCACATAAAGGATGCCCATGAACGGCACGACTTTTTCCGTCACCCGCGCGATGGATTTGATCCCGCCCACGATAACTGCGAACACCACCGCGGCAAAGATTAGGCCCGTGATCCAGCCGGGGTAATCGCCGAGGATACCAGAAATCTGCGCATGCGCCTGGTTGGCTTGGAACATGTTCCCGCCGCCCAATGCACCACCGATGGTAAAGATCGAAAATACGATGGCCAGAAATCCGCCAAATGGCAGGCCGCGTTCCTTGAACCCCTTGGTCATATAGTACATCGGACCACCGGAAACCGTGCCATCTGCGTATTCGTTGCGATATTTCACACCCAGCGTACATTCGGTGAACTTTGATGCCATGCCCAAAAGACCCGCTAGGATCATCCAGAATGTGGCACCCGGCCCACCAATACCAACCGCCACGGCAACACCGGCGATGTTACCAAGGCCGACAGTGCCCGACAGGGCTGTTGTTAACGCTTGGAAGTGGCTGACCTCGCCCGCGTCATCGGGGTCGGAATAATCACCTCTGACCAGTGATATCGCGTGGCCAAAGGCCTTAAGCTGGATGAAACCAAAGTAGAATGTGAAAACGGTCGCACCAACGACAAGCCAAAGCACGATCCAAGGAAAGGACGCGCCGGCGATTTCGAACGGCAAGGGGGCAAAGATCAGGTTAACAAACCACCCCGTTGAGCCTGCGAAAATATCGTTAATGCGCTGATCCATGCCCACCGCGTCCTGCGCGGAAGCGATCGCAGGCAAAACGGAGGCCGCAGCCGCCCCAAGCCCGGTTGTAAGAAACTTATTCATGATCTGCTCCCTTATGGAATGATTGTGACTGGAACGCTGGATGCGACGGCCAAACGGCCCGTCACGCCACCGAACATCCGCTCTTTCAAGCCGCGCAGACCGACGCGGCCCACCACGATTTGCAGCGCTTTGTTCTTTTTGGCGATGTCATCCAGAATATCCGCAACATCGCCATGTTTGACGATCCCATCGACCGCTAGGCCCATTTCTGTTGCAGCTTTAACAGCCGGGTCCATGATCCGCTCGCGCGCCATCGAAAGCTCTTCTTCACGGCGCTTGTGGCGCTCCGCGTTTTCTTCCGATGTTTGAAAGCTGAATGGAGACCATTCAATCACATAGACAATTTTTAGGGTGCAGTCCCCAATTAATTTGGCTTGGGTGGTCGCAAAAGCCAGGGCTCGATTGCCTGCCTCACCCCCGTCAAGTCCAACGACGATAGTGGATGTTGTCATTATTTTGTCCCTCTTGCTACGGCACAGCCTCTTTCGGGCCGCGTTAACCCCAAGGGCAAAAATCGCCCCTAGATAGAAAGACGATAACTGACAACGTGAAAATAATTCGCCTCATTTTTAAGCAATTTGAAGTCGATTTGACCGAATTAACCCGAGATGGACGATAATATGCGTCGTTTTGTCCCACCGTATCGCCGACTCAAAGTCGTGAATCTTTGCATTTCATATGCTTTTGGTTGTGTATTCAGCGGGCTGTGCACCAGTGGCGCGGCGAATAGGTGTCTCTCCCCGACTTGGCATTATCCACGGCGCGACCCCGTCATTGGCCCCCGCTCAGACAGGCCGGCGACCAGCACCTTCAAATCCGCATTCGGTGCTCATATATTGAGTGTTTGATCTTGCCCGCCTTGGGCGATATTGCACACCCCAACCCGTAAGCAGCTTATCCGAGGATTCCCAATGGCCGCCTATCAATATGTCTACCACATGTCCGGTGTCTCAAAGACCTATCCGGGCGGCAAGAAATGTTTCGACAACATTAACCTGAACTTCCTTCCCGGCGTGAAAATCGGTGTGGTCGGTGTCAACGGTTCGGGTAAATCCACGCTGATGAAAATCATGGCCGGCCAGGACAAGGATTTCTCGGGCGAGGCATGGGTCGCTGAGGGAGCCAAAGTTGGCTACCTCGAGCAGGAACCCTATCTGGACCCCGCCCTGACCGTTCGTGAAAACGTTATGCTGGGCGTGAAAAAGAAAAAAGACATCCTGGATCGTTATAACGAGCTGGCGATGAACTACTCTGACGAAACAGCCGACGAAATGGCCGCGCTGCAAGATCAGATCGATGCCGAAAACCTGTGGGACCTCGACAGCCAGATCGACGTGTCGATGGAAGCGCTGCGCTGCCCCGCCGACGACGCCGATGTGACAACCCTATCCGGTGGTGAAGCGCGCCGCGTTGCCTTGTGCAAACTGTTGCTTGAAGCCCCTGAAATGCTGCTGCTCGATGAACCGACCAACCACTTGGACGCGGAAACCATTGCTTGGTTGCAGCAACACCTCATCGACTACAAAGGTACGATCCTGATCGTTACCCACGACCGCTATTTCTTGGATAACATCACAAGCTGGATCCTCGAGCTCGACCGCGGCAATGGCATCCCATACGAGGGGAACTATTCCAGCTGGATCGACCAAAAGGCCAAGCGGCTTGAGCAAGAAGCCCGTGAAGACAAATCCAAGCAAAAGACGCTGTCGCGCGAATTGGAATGGATGCGTCAGGGGGCCAAGGCCCGTCAGGCAAAATCCAAGGCCCGGATCAAATCCTATAACGAGATGGCAGATAGTTCAGAGCGCGAACGCTTGACCCGTGCGCAGATCGTTATTCCAAACGGTCCACGTTTGGGCAGCAAAGTGCTTGAGGTCGAAGGCCTGTCCAAAGCAATGGGCGACAAGTTGTTGATCGAAAACCTCGAATTCTCGCTGCCACCCGGCGGTATCGTCGGTGTCATCGGCCCCAACGGTGCGGGCAAATCGACCCTGTTCAAAATGATCACCGGCAATGAAAAGCCAGATACAGGCTCCATCAGCCTCGGTGACACTGTCGATCTGTCCTATGTGGATCAGTCGCGCGATGACCTGAACCCTGACGACAACGTATGGCAGGCCATCTCGGGCGGGGCGGAAATCATCAAACTGGGTGACGCCGAAGTGAACTCCCGCGCGTATTGCGGTGCTTTCAACTTTAAGGGCGGCGATCAGCAAAAGAAAGTCGGCCTGCTGTCAGGCGGTGAACGCAACCGCGTGCACATGGCGCGTTTGCTCAAAGAAGGCGGCAACGTTTTGCTGCTCGATGAACCGACCAACGACTTGGACGTTGAAACCCTGCGTGCGCTCGAAGATGCGCTTGTGGATTTCGCCGGTTGCGCCGTGGTCATTTCGCACGACCGTTTCTTCCTTGACCGGATTTGTACGCATATCCTCGCCTTCGAGGGCAATGCCCATGTCGAATGGTTCGAGGGCGGATTTTCCGACTATGAAGAAGACAAAGAGCGCCGCCTGGGCGCTGACGCGATGGAACCAAAGCGCCTGAAACACAAAAAATTCTCGCGCTAAGGCAAGGCCTTTTGAGACAAAGAAAATGGGGGCATCAAAAGATGCCCCCGTTTTGCGTTTGATCCTACATTTCCAAAGAAACCAGCCGGTCAATATCCTTCATGGTATCTTTGGCCTTAAGCGCATGCTCGCCGATATATTCGCGCACCTTGTCGCAAGCAGACCGCCCCGTCCATAAACGTTGGTTCGAGATCGAGTGGACAGACAAATCCACCCCTATGTCGTTGCCAGCGCTAGAGTGCATGGGCTTTTTCGCCAAATCCGCTTTGATAAGGTGTTGAATGGCCGCGGGGTTGACCCGGTGACGCGCCAATATCGCCGCAACCAGAACCCCGTTGCCCACATAGCCCAGAATGTAACGGTGGCTTTGCAGGGCGTTGATTGATGCTTCCGTAACATGGGCCATCTGATCGCAGAATTCGGTCGGGGAAAGCGTTTCAAAGATATTGCGCATTTGCGGCAGCTTGATTGCCAGCAGGTTCATCGCATAGCACCCTTCGGGCAGCCCCTTCAGACGGTGTTCGAAGCCGTTCAGATCGACCACGTCCGGTACCCCCAGATCAAAACCTTCCTCGCGGCTGGCTTTGATCTGCTCGGTAAGCTCGGCCAAGGAACGGCGCGCGTCTTGTTCGCCCCGCAGGCTTTCACTCAGCAACCCTGCCGTATTGATACGCGCGCCCAAGTCGACGCCGTTCAACGGCTTATAAACAAAATCGGTCGCCCCCGCCTCGAACGCACGCTCCATCAGGTCATGACTGGTGCTGGATGTGATCATCAGGATCGGGGTCTTTTGATGCTTTTTCAGATTCCGCAGTTCGGCACATAGCCTGATCCCGTCGATGCCCGGCAGCATGATATCCAACAAGAAGCAGTCAAAATCCGGACCCGGTTCATTGAGTAGAACAAGCGCCTTTTCCGCATCCTCGGCACAGACCAGATCAAACCCGTGTTTTGGCGTTAGATAGTCGGACAACATATCCAGAACTGTTGGATCATCATCTACTGCTAAAATTCTCATAATCTGCCTTACCTACGATCTACGGGCGACACTGCCCGAGCACCCGCTCTAACGCGTAACATTCCACGCTTTTCCGGCAATTTTATGGTCCGTTATCGAAAACAAATAAGGCAGCCGGGTGGGGCTATGACCTTTAAAACAAGGCCGACTTTGGGCGGCGCGCATCAGAACATGTCAATAATGTGAAACCGTCGGCGCCATTTCGCTGTGCGACACACGCCTAATGCGACCCCCTTGCGCGAATCCCCTGCCTCTGGCATACGGGCAAGGCAAACGTTATTCTTTTTCGACCCACTGTCTCCTTATACGGCGTTCAGACTTCGATCCAGACCGACCACGCCAAGCCATCGCACGATGCGGATGGTACACTAGAGGAGACTACGGATATGGCCACTGGCACCGTAAAATGGTTCAACACAACAAAAGGCTTCGGCTTTATCGCACCCGATGGCGGCAGCAAAGATGTATTCGTACACATTTCTGCCGTTGAGCGCGCAGGCCTGACCGGTCTGGCCGACAACCAGAAAGTGACTTTCGACATCGAAGCCGGCCGTGACGGTCGCGAATCTGCGTCGAACATCGCACTGGCATAAGTCAGTTAGGCTTCGGCCTACACAAAGAATTGACCGGCTGACCCCATGGGACAGCCGGTTTTTTTATGTCTACAGGGTTGCCAAGAAACGCTTAACCCGCATCATGTATGATCAAGAAAACCAGTCAGGAACATCACATGCGTCGCCGTTCATTTATCGCAGGCTCCTTGGCCGCACTTGCCTTTCCGAAAATGCTTTTTGCCCAAAACGCTGCCTATGATCCAGCGCCACAGCTGGTCGAAATCAAAAACCAGTATGAAGCTGGCCAGTTATTGATCCTCCCGCGCAGCCATTACCTGTATCTGGTCACCGCCCCCGGCGAGGCGATGCGCTATGGCGTTGGCGTCGGCAAGGCAGGTCTGGAATTCACCGGTACCGCGACGATCTCGGTTAAGAAAGAATGGCCCACTTGGCGCCCCACGGACGAGATGATCGAACGTGAGCCCAACACATACGCGCGTTTTATTGGTAACACCGACGCCCAACCGGGCGGCCCGCAAAACCCATTGGGCGCGCGCGCGCTGTACCTGTTCCAAAATGGCAGAGACACCTATTTCCGCATCCACGGTACAACGCAGCCCAACACCATTGGGCGTTCGGTATCAAACGGCTGCATTCGCATGATCAACGAACATGTAAAAGATCTCTACGAACGTGTGCCGATTGGGACGACGGTTACTGTTCTTTAATCAAATGACATTCCATTGAATGACAAAAAGGGCCGGTGTTTCCACCGGCCCTTTCTCGTTAATAACGCTTTAAATCTTAGTTCAGCGCTTTGTCGGTGATGTCGTGGGTCCAGGCCCCTTCAGGTGCCTTGGTGATCATGCCACCTTCCATTGTGATGTCCGCGCTGCGCTTGAACGCCGCCTCGTCCAACGCACCGTTGCTGCCAGCAGTCAGCTTGGCAATCTCGCCCATCATGCGCTTTTGGTGCTTTTCGGTTTGCGCGCCGGTTTGATCGTTCTCAAGCACGATTTCAGCCGCCTCATCGGAATGCTCTTCGGCGTATTTCCAGCCCTTCATCGACGCGCGCACAAAACGTACCAGCTTGTCTTGCATTTCAGCATCGGCCAGATTTTCTTCTGTGGTATAAAGACCGTCTTCCAGCGTCGAGATGCCTTCGTCTTCGTATTTAAAGACAACCAGATCGTCCGGCGTCAGACCCGCATCAATAACCTGCCAATATTCATTGTAGGTCATGGTCGTGGCGCATTCGACCTGCTTTTGCAGCAGCGGATCGACGTTAAAGTTGATCTTTTGAATGGTAACACCGCCATCCGAGCCGTCGGTCGCATAGCCCAGTTTGCCCATCCAGCTTAGCAGCGGGATTTCGTTACCAAAGAACCATGTGCCCAATGTGTGCCCGGGGAAATCCTCAGGCTTGGTGATGCCGTGCTCTTTCAGGCAGGTCAGCATGAGGCCCGATTTTGCAAAGGGTTGCGCGATGTTCACAATCGGCGCGCCTTTTTCGCGGGCTGCCAGCGCGGATGGCAACCAATCCACCATCACATCAGCGCCACCGCCCAGCAAAACCTGCACAGGTGCGATGTCGGGGCCACCCGGCTTGATCGTAACATTCAGGCCTTCCTCTTCGTAAAAGCCCTTGTCCAATGCGACGTAATAGCCGCCAAATTGCGCTTGCGTGACCCATTTCAATTGCAGCGTCAGATCATCGGCGGCATGTGCCATGCTGCCCCAAAGACCCAATGCGAGCCCGGCTGTCATCTTGGTGATATTTTTCATTATTATAGTCTCCCTTGTTGTGTTGGTCGTTTCTCTACGTTTAATTTCGTTGGCTGGGATGCCAGGATGTAATCCGCCGTTCGATCAACGCCATAGCGCCATAGAACGCCGATCCGGCAATCGCCGCCACGACAATCTCGGCCCAGACCAGATCAAGTGCAAGCTGCCCCACCGAGGTCGAGATACGAAACCCCATTCCCCGGATAGGAGAGCCAAAAAATTCAGCAACAATTGCGCCGATCAACGCCAGCGTGGTCCCGATCTTGAGGCCATTGAACACGAAAGGCATGGCGGCAGGCAAGCGCAGCTTGAACAGCGTCACCCAATAGCTTGCCCCATATGTCCGCATCAGATCGCGCTGCATCATGTCCGTTGCTTGCAATCCCTGCACGGTGTTCACCAGCATCGGAAAGAACACCATAACCACGACCACCGCCGCTTTGGATTGCCAGTCAAACCCGAACCACATCACCAGAATGGGTGCCATCCCGATGATCGGCAAAGCCGCCACAAAATTGCCCACGGGCAACAGCCCGCGCTGCAAAAACGGAAACCGGTCCACCGCCACCGCGATCAGGAACGCAGCACCACAGCCGATAACATAACCCGACAGCGCGCCTTTCAGCACGGTCTGCACGAAATCGACCCAAAGAATATCAAGCGATGCACCAAACCGCGCCGCAATTGCAGTGGGCGGCGGCAGCAATACTGGCGAAATCTCAAGCCCGCGTACCACACCTTCCCAAATCGCAATCAGCGTGACCCCGAAAACGATCGGCGCGGCCAAGGACCGCCAGCGCACAGGCCGTCCCCGTGCAAGACGCATGTTGGTCCACCAGCCAAGCGCCCAAGCTGCTATTGCAAAAATAACCCAACTCATCGCGCCATCCCCATGCGTTTCAGGGTGACCCGCTGAACGATTCCAATAATGCCGACCAAAACAGCAGCCAACGCGGCGGCCATAAGCAATGCACTCCAGATCTGGATCGTCTGACCATAGTAACTACCGGCCAAAAGACGCGCGCCCAGCCCCGCAACAGCACCCGTGGGCAGCTCCCCGATAATCGCCCCGACCAAGGACGCCGCCATGGCGACCTTCAGCGAGGTGAACAGATACGGCATCGACGCCGGCAACCGCAGCCGCCAAAAGGTTTGCGATGCGCTCGCATGCCACGTCCTCATCTGGTCCAACTGCATCTGGTCCGGGCTGCGCAACCCTTTGACCATGCCAACAACAATCGGGAAAAAGGACAGGTACATGCCGATCATTGCCTTTGGCAGCAGGCCAGAAATTCCGACAGCGTTCAGCACCACGATAATCATCGGTGCAATGGCCAGAATAGGAATGGTCTGGCTCGCGATCACCCAGGGCATGACCGACATATCCATGGTCCGGTTATAAACGATACCCACGGCCAGCAAGGTCCCCAAAACAGTCCCCAACCCGAACCCGAGCAATGTCGCGCTCAACGTAATCCACGAATGATAGATAAGAGACCGTTTCGACGTTATCTTTTTCTCAACCGTCGTGCGCCAGATCTCGGCGACGACCTGATGCGGCGCGGGCAGTTTGGGTTTTTCCTGCGCCCAAGTATCCTTGATCAGGGATGTGGTCGTCACGACCTCTCCTGCTCGCCGCGCCTTGTCATATGTCCAATCCGCGTTCAGCCAAATGGCCGCCGCGTACCAAACCACCAAAAGCAATCCAACAACGGTCAAAACCGGGGCAAAGCTCTGCCTCACAAGACAGCCCCCCGCTTCTCTGGCTCACAAATATCCTCCCCGAAGGGCCGGCCTGCCACAAACGCACATTCAGTCATCGCCATGCCCCGCCCTTAGCCCTTCACGGACACGGTGCGCGATCTCCAAAAACTCCGGCGTCTCGCGGATTTCCAAAGGCCGCTCTTTCGGCAACGTGCTTTCAATCACATCCGTGATCCGACCCGGTCTCGGGCTCATCACAACAATCTTGGTGCTCAGATACACCGCCTCGGGTATGGAATGGGTTACAAATGCAATCGTCTTTTCCGTCCGCGCCCAAAGCCGCAACAACTGCTCGTTCAGGTGATCCCGTACAATCTCGTCCAGCGCGCCAAACGGTTCGTCCATCAACAAGATGTCCGCATCAAAGGCCAAAGCCCGCGCGATGCTGGCACGCTGCTGCATGCCGCCAGACAATTGCCACGGGAATTTCTTTTCAAACCCTGCCAGTTCCACAAGCTCCAGCACCCGCGCCACACGCGCCGCCTGATCCGCTTTGGAATACCCCATAATCTCAAGCGGCAGCCGAATATTTCCACCGATTGTCCGCCAAGGATAAAGCCCTGCCGCCTGAAACACATAGCCATAGGCCCGAGCCATCCGCGCATCTTCGGCGCTAACGCCGTTCACCGTGATTGACCCACCTGTGGGCTGTTCCAGATCTGCCATGCACCGCAAAAACGTGGTTTTCCCGCAACCAGACGGCCCGATGAAACTCACAAAGTCGCCCTTTTCAATATCCAACGACACGTCCTTAAGCGCGTGGACAGGGCCATCATTGGTCTCAAATGTGAGGGAGAGATTCTTGGCAGAAATAACAGGGGCTAACGTCATATTACCCGCCCGTTTTCTGTCGTATGGTGTGCTCGCATTGCAGCTGGCCTCTTTCTTCTTTTCGTGGGCACGGCAACACAGCCGCCGCGCCGCTTAGGGGCAATTTTGCGTTAGATGCCCGCAGGAATATTCAATGGATCGCGCTGGATCATCTTGGGGGCCGTCAGCTCTTTCCACTTACTAAGCGCAACATTGCCCGAAGGGAACGCTGGTCGCGGCACAAACCGGCCCCGGCCCGGGTTAGGCTGCGAATTTTGCCCCCAGGCCCAAATCACCTCACCCCGGCTCAGCGTGTACCGGCTTTGCGCGGTAACGTTGAAGCCCTCGAACACGTTATAATCCAGCACAGAATGGTGGTTCGTCGGCGAAATCGTTTTGCTGATCTTCGGGTCCCACACCACGATATCTGCGTCAGCCCCCTCAACAATCGCACCTTTACGCGGATAGATGTTCAGGATTTTTGCAACATTGGTCGATGTCGCCGCAACGAACTCATTCGGCGTCAACCGACCTGTCTCAACGCCCTCGGTCCATAACACTGCAAGGCGTTCCTCCAGGCCATTCGACCCGTTTGGAATGATCCGGAAATCATCCTTGCCCGCGCGCTTTTGCGCCGTGGAAAATGCAGCATGGTCCGTTGCCACAACCTGCAAGGACCCGGCCTGCAACCCAGCCCACAGACTGTCCTGATGATCCTTTGACCGGAACGGGGGCGACATCACCCGCCGCGCGGCATGGTCCCAATCCTTGTTGAAGTACTCTGACTCGTCCAAGGTCAAAAACTGGATCAACGGCTCGCCGTAAACCCGCATGCCCTTTTGCCGCGCGCGCCGGATCGCCTCATGGGTCTGTTCACAAGACACATGCACGATGTACAGCGGCACACCGGCCGTATCAGCGATGGTAATCGCCCGGTTCGCCGCCTCACCCTCCAGTTCCGGCGGGCGGGAATAAGCATGACCCTCGGGGCCAGTGATCCCTTGATCGAAATACTTTTGCTGCAGCTCGGCAACCAAGTCACCGTTTTCGGCATGCACCATGGGCAAGGCACCCAACTCCGCACAGCGCTTGAAGGACGCGAACATCTCGTCATCCTCAATCATCAATGCACCCTTGTAGGCCATGAAATGCTTGAAGGAATTGACGCCCATATCCACGGCATCTTTCATCTCGTTGAATACATTCTCGTTCCAACCGGTGATCGCCATATGATATCCGACGTCAGAACAAATCTGCGGGGCAGATTTACGGTGCCACTCATTGATCGCATTTTTGATCGACCCGTCCTCGCCCGGAAGACAGAAATCAACGATCATAGTTGTCCCCCCAACGGCGGCAGCCCAAGTCCCACTCTCAAAGGTTTCAGCCGCAGTCGTGCCCATAAAAGGCATTTCAAGATGGGTATGCGGATCAATACCGCCGGGAATGACATAGGCCCCCTCGGCGTCGATATACTCATCCCCGACAAGGTTCTCGCCAATCCGCGCGATCGTCTCGCCTTCAATCAGAACGTCCGCTTTCCACGTCCTGTCAGCGGTACACACCAGTCCACCTTTGATTACCTTGCTCATCTCAACTCTCCCATCTCATCTCTCATTCCAAATGGATCAAAATCCCGGGGGCGTGGGGGCTGGCCCCCACTCACCGCTCAAACCGATCCGAAACATCCTAATGCTGGCCCATGAACACCGATGTCCAGCGGGCCAAAGTCGCTCTCAACACATAGCGAAAAATACCCCGCCCGCGGCATGTAAACGACGCGGTAGGTCCCATCGCCCTTTGACACCGACCAACAGCGTTGCGTGATCCCACCGCTAAAATTCACCTTGATCTGCCTCGGTGGCCGCAGGGTCTGCCGAAACGCTTCGGCCGTACGCCGAAGAACCATGTCCTGACTTTCCAGGGCTTCATCAATTTCCGCGTCAATCAGCGCAGAAATCCGCTCTCCTATGGAAAGATCCTGCTCAAGCATCACGCGCCGCCACGGAATTTTTGAAAATTCCGGCCCGTTTTCTTTGAAAGAAAACGATCCCACATCACCCGATGATCTCCGCAGTCTCTAGCACCGCGTGCAGCAACACATCTGCCCCGGCTTTTGCCCAATCCTTTGTGATCTCTTCTGCCTCATTATGGCTTAGACCATCCACGCAGGGGCACATGACCATCGCCGTCGGGGCCACGCGATTGATCCAACAGGCGTCATGACCTGCACCCGAGATCAGATCCATGTGGCTATACCCCAGACGCTCAGCGGCAGACCGCACAGCAGTAACGCAACCTTCGTCAAAAGCGACAGGGTCAAATCCGCCAACCTTTTCAAACGCAACCTCCAGCCCCATGTCATCGGCGATCTCCTGGCCTTGCGTCCGAAGTTGCGCCTCCATTTCTTCGATCACCAGCAGGTCGGGCGATCTGAAATCAACGGTGAACACGACCTTTCCGGGGATCACATTGCGCGAGTTCGGATACACATCTATATGTCCCGCTGCGCCAACAGCATGTGGGGCGTGCGCCCATGCGATCTGGTCAACAGCCTCCAAAATCCGCGCCATGCCCAGCCCGGCATTCTTTCGCAAGGGCATCGGTGTTGAACCAGTATGTGCGTCCTTGCCGGTTACTGTCACCTGCGTCCAAGACAGGCCCTGCCCGTGGGTCACGACGCCAATGTCTTTTCCCTCGGCCTCAAGGATAGGGCCCTGTTCAATATGTAGCTCAAAGAATGCATGCATCTTGCGTGCCCCGACTTCCTCATCGCCCCGCCATCCGATCCGGTTCAGCTCATCACCAAAGCTTAACCCATTGGCGTCGGTCCTGTCATATGCCCAACCTTGGGTATGAATACCGGCGAAAACGCCCGACGACAGCATCGCGGGGGCATAGCGTGTGCCTTCTTCGTTGGTCCAGTTCGTGACAACAACGGGATGCTTTGTCTTGATCCCCAAATCATTCATGGTGCGCAGGATTTCCAGACCACCCAGCACCCCTAGCACCCCATCGTATTTGCCGCCCGTGGGCTGCGTATCCAGATGCGACCCGACATAGACCGGCAAGGCATCAGGATCGGTGCCATCACGCTGGGCAAACATATTGCCCATCTGGTCAAGACCCATGGTACAGCCCGCAGCCTCGCACCATTTTTGGAACAGGGCGCGGCCCTCGGCATCCTCATCGGTCAGCGTTTGGCGGTTATTTCCGCCCGCAACGCCGGGGCCGATTTGGGCCATCTCCATCAGGCTGTCCCACAAACGATCAGGATTGATCTTCAGGTTTTCACCAGGTGCGGCCATAGGAAGGCTCCTCATTCAGACTAGCTTGCGCATCACAAAAATTTTTACCATTTGGTAAATCCACGATTGCGGTTAGCCTTGTATCTGTCAAGAAATGCTTTCAATTGAATCTATGTATGCCACGGTGCATGCTGATTTTTCAGGCACCGATGCAGAAAGAGATACGCTTTGCCCGATGGCGTCCCGAAAAAACCTAGCCGCATTCAGATGCGCAACCGCCGCGTCATCCTGGATGCCGCGCTAAACGTATTTTCACAGCATGGATATCGGGGGGCCACCCTTGATCAGATCGCCGCCGAAGCGGGATTGAGCAAGCCGAATATCCTCTATTATTTCCAAGGCAAGGAACAGATTCACCTGACTCTGCTAAGCCAGCTGATGGAGACATGGCTGGACCCCTTGGTCGAACTTGACGCCGATGGTGACCCGAAATCCGAGATTTTGGATTATGTGCAGCGCAAACTGGATATGGCCCGTGACCTGCCACGCGAAAGCCGCTTGTTTGCTGGTGAAATCCTGCAAGGTGCGCCCCGTATTGGCCCGCGTCTGCACAGTGAATTGAAACCTTTGTTTGATCAGAAATGCGCCGTGATCGCAGGCTGGGCCAAAGCCGGTAAAATTGCAGATATTAATCCGCAGCATTTGATCTTTTCAATCTGGGCGACGACACAGCATTACGCCGATTTCGAAGCCCAAGTATCGGTGCTTGTTGGCGGGGATCCCGATGCTCATGACACAGCATCACAGCATTTACGCGAGATGTTTGGCAGGATGCTTTGCGTCAAGGATTGATTAACCGACTTACCAAATAACAGGTGATTTTGATGTCTGATTAAGACAGGCTGATAATTAGTTACTGCGTGGTGGCGGGCAACTTTAACCTTGTTTTATAGGAGTACGGAAAATGGCATCTATCTCAACTGTCAGCACTTTGCTACCGCCTCAACATCATTCGGCCCCGGCTCAGACATCCATCAGCGCGGCAAATCCGCCCCCTGATATTGCACCGGTATCAACCTCATCCTCTAGCGGCGATAGCGGCACATCTGCAGACAACGGGGCCAGCGCGGGCCGGGGATCGCAGGATGATGCACGGGCTTGGATAAAGATCATCGACACGGGACCGTCCAATGCCTCGGCCAAATCTGTGGTTGATGCAAAAGCCGAAGCAGCCGGTCAAAAACTGGCCGATGAAACCTTGCGCAACGCGACCAAGGAAACCGGCAACGTCGTCTTGTCAGAAATCAAATACAACGCGTCCGAACCCGATGGCGGGTCCGAGACATCGCAAGCGACGCTGCCCAAAGCCGAGGGCCCGCTGCCTATCCCGACCGCAGATATTCTGCTGAAGTTCAAAAACAGCCGGGCACCCTAAGGCCAGTTACTCAGCTGCGGTTGCAGCTGGGTTGTTGGGATGCGTCGTCCAGTTGGCATAGTGAGGTTCAACAACTTTCCCTGTACGCGGATCGGTAAGACCGGGGGTCATGGCCTCCATCGTGATGCAATCCTCTACCGGGCAAACATTGACGCACAGATTGCAGGCGACACATTCGTCGTCGATGACGGAGAAAACGCGGCCCTCGTCCATTGCGATCGCCTGATGCGACGTGTCTTCGCACGCGGCAAAGCAACGGCCACAAGAAATGCACAGGTCCTGATTGATCTTGGCCTTGGCAATATAGTTCAGGTTTAGCTGATTCCAGTCGGTCACGTTTGGTACCGCTTTGCGGACCAATTGATCGATCGACGTCATGCCCTTTTCATCCATATATTCAGACAGGCCGCTGATCATCTCTTGGACGATCTTGAACCCGTATGTCATGGCCGCCGTACATACCTGCACGTTGCCAGCGCCAAGGGCGATGAATTCCGCAGCATCGCGCCACGTCGTGACACCGCCGATCCCGCTGATCGGCATACTGGCCAAGCCCGGGTCACGGGCAATTTCGGCCACCATATTCAACGCAATCGGTTTAACCGCTGGCCCGCAATAACCGCCATGCGCGCCCTTACCGTCGATTGTTGGCTCCGGGGCGAACAAATCCAAATCCACCGAAGTGATCGAATTGATGGTGTTAATCAGGCTGACCGCATCGGCACCACCGCGCTGCGCGGCCTCAGCTGGTTTGCGAATATCGGCGATGTTTGGCGTCAGCTTAACGATGACGGGCATACGCGTGCTGGCCTTGACCCAACGGGTGACCATTTCGATATATTCGGGCACCTGCCCCACCGCCGCGCCCATACCGCGTTCAGACATCCCGTGCGGACACCCAAAGTTCAGCTCGACCCCATCAGCGCCGGTTTCTTCGACCAAGGGCAGAATGTATTTCCACGGCTCTTCCTCGCAAGGAACCATAAGCGAAACCACCATGGCGCGATCCGAATAGTCACGTTTTACAGATTTGATTTCTTGCAGGTTCAACTCCAAGGGGCGGTCGGTGATCAATTCGATGTTGTTCAAGCCCAACAACCGGCGGTCAGCGCCATAGATTGCGCCATATCGCGGCCCGTTGACGTTCACCACGGCTGGATCAATGCCCAGCGTTTTCCAGACCACACCGCCCCAGCCCGCTTCAAAAGCGCGGCGCACGTTGTATTCTTTATCGGTCGGCGGCGCAGAGGCCAGCCAGAATGGGTTTGGGCTTTTGATCCCTACGAATTCGCTTCTTAGATCCGCCATTTGCGTTCTCCCCTCGGGTGGTTCAACCCACCAATGTCGTGTGAATATCCATCGCCGCATCGCGCCCTTCGGCAACGGCAGTCACGGTCAGATCGTCGCCGCCGCTGGCGCAATCGCCGCCAGCCCAAACACCATCAACACTGGTGCGTCCGGCGGCATCGACCTTGATCTTGCGCCCCTCAAGGGCTGGCAACGCGTCGCCTTCCAGCGTCTGACCGATGGCCTTGAACACCTGATCGGCAGCAAGGCGCAGCATCTGCCCCGTTCCTTGCATGTCGGCGTCGACATATTCGAACTCGATTTCGCGCACGGCACCGTTCCCATGCACGGCAACTGGCACGGCGTGGTTCACAATCCGTACGCCCTTTGATGCGGCAAGGTCTTGTTCAAACACGCTTGCGTTCATCCGGTCACGACCACGGCGATAGACCAATGTCACATTCAACGCGCCCAACAGCTTGGCCTGAACCGCAGCGTCAACCGCGGTCATACCACCCCCGATAACCACGACATCGCGCCCGATAGGCACCTGCGCTATATCGTCTGCTTGGCGCAGATCGGCGATGAAATCGACGGCGTCCAAGACCCCGGCCTTATCCTCGCCCACGGCACCCAAGGCGTTTACACCGCCCAATCCCATACCAAGGAACACAGCATCATAGTCGGCTTTAAGGCCCTCGAGGGAAATCTCGGCCCCCAAGGCGGATCCGGTCTGCATTGTGATGCCACCAATCTGCATCAACCAGTCCACTTCGGCCTGTGCGAAACCGTTTGGCGTCTTATAGCTCGCGATGCCGTATTCATTCAGCCCGCCCGGCTTGGGCCGTGCATCATGCACAACGACATCATGCCCCATCATAGCCAGACGGTGCGCGCATGACAGGCCTGCTGGCCCGGCACCGACAACCGCAACACGCTTGCCCGTTGGGGCCGCGCGTTCAAACGGGTGCTTGCCTTGCTGTTGCAAATGATCCGTCGCAAAGCGTTGCAGCTCGCCGATTTTCACCGGTTTGCCTTCAGCGATTTCGCGCACGCAGACTTCTTCGCACAATTGTTCTGTCGGGCATACGCGGGCGCACATGCCGCCCATGATGTTCTGGCTAAGGATCGTTTTGGCGGCAGCATCGGGCGTACCCGTTGCAATCTGCCGGATGAATAGGGGGATATCGATATCCGTCGGACAGGCGGTGATGCATGGCGCATCATGGCAAAAGTAACACCGATCCGCCGCGACCAATGCCTCGTGTTGGTCAAGAGGCGGATGAAGATCGGAAAACTGATCGGCATAGGCCGACGCCTCTAGCCGCCCTGCCGTGATACCCGGCTCAAACATTTTCTGCGACATTGATACACCTCTGCTGTCACCTGCTGTTGTTTGAACGGTGCAACGGATTGATTTTTTTATCAACTGGTAAAATTATTTCAAAGTTGTGAAATTTCATGCGCAACTGCCCGCCGATAGGGCGTTCTGCGACAAAAACTCTTGATTTTAGAAAGGGCGCTGGCAATATTCTCGTGCGACGCGAAAAACTTTCGACCTCTTTGGCTTTGGCCACGGTTCGATCAAGTTATGACCGAGCCACGCTGCCGCATAATGCGGGCAGCCCAAAGACAGGAGAAACGGGGCATGGCAACTGGCACCGTAAAATGGTTCAACACAACCAAGGGTTATGGATTTATTGCGCCTGATGGTGGCGGCAAGGACATCTTTGTTCACATCTCGGCGGTGGAACGCGCAGGCCTGACGGGTCTGGCTGACAACCAAAAGGTGACATTCGACATCGAAGATGGCCGTGACGGCCGCGAAAGCGCGGGCAACATCGCCCTCGCCTAAAGCTGGCGGGTTTATATCAAGACAATTGCGGGCACTTCGGTGCCCGTTTTAGTTTGCTTTGATATCTTCGATCAGCGCCAACACCTTTGGCCCCATCGCAGTGACTATTTTCGCCACGCCTTCTTTGTTGGGGTGTACGCCATCTGGCTGAAAGAACGCTTGGGCCTGCGACAACTCTGGCATTTCCCCATCGACCGCCAATCCAGCAAAAAAGCTGCTCAGAAATTCTGCGCCGTATTGATCGGCCAACTCGGGGTACAAGGCATCGAATGCCGACTTATATTCCGGCCCGTAATTCCCCGGTGCCGTCATTCCGACCAGTAACACTTCGACATCGGCCCCTTTGGCGGCCTCTAGAATACCGTCGATATTGGCGCGGCTCACCGCCGGGTCCAGCCCGCGCAGCAGATCATTGCCGCCAAGCGCCACGATCATCCCATCCACATCAGGCGTCAGGGTCCAGCCCACGCGGCTTAGCCCGCCTGCGGTCGTGTCACCCGACACGCCAGCATTCACCAGCGTCACATCTGCACCGTTTTCATCCAGCCAGGTTTGCAATTGCGGCACCAACCCATCTTCGGCGGGCAGGCCATAGCCCTGCGTTAAACTGTCACCCAAGGCGGCGATTATCACCTGCTCCGCGACCGCAGGGCCTGCAAAAACCATAACAATGCCAGCCATAACCTTGTGCATCATTGCGAAAACTCCATATCCAACAGGGACGACCAACAAAAAGGCAGCCTAATGACCGACCCCGTGTTCCAACTACAAGATGCGTCTTTACAATTGAATGGCAACGCCGGGGAGGTCGATATCTTACATGGGATCACTTTGGATGTTGCACAAGGCGAAACGGTTGCGCTGACCGGCCCGTCCGGTTCTGGCAAGTCATCGCTGCTGATGGTCATGGGCGGACTTGAGAAAGCGACCGGTGGCACCGTTCGCGCCTTGGGCCAAGACCTGACCGCAATGAGCGAAGACGGATTGGCCAAATTCCGGCGCGGGCGCATGGGCATCGTGTTTCAGTCGTTTCACCTGATCCCCACCATGACCGCGCTGGAAAATGTCGCCACCCCTTTAGAGTTGAACGGCGTCGCCGATGCGTTCGAACGGGCCGAGGCTGAACTGATCACCGTGGGTCTTGGACATCGCCTGAACCATTACCCGGCGCAGATGTCGGGCGGCGAACAGCAACGGGTGGCCCTTGCCCGCGCCTCCGCCCCACGCCCCGCGATTTTGCTGGCGGATGAACCCACCGGCAATCTGGACAGCACAAACGGGGCCGCAATCATGGACCTGCTGTTTGATCTGCGGGAAAAGCACGGGGCGACGCTGGTGTTGGTGACCCATTCTGACGATCTGGCCGCGCGCTGTGACCGGATCGTGACCCTGACCGACGGGCGCATCGTATGAGCCTTTCACTTGCGACCCGCTTTGCCCGCCGCGAAATGCGTGGGGGGCTGCGGGGGTTCCGCCTGTTTTTGGCCTGCCTTGCACTGGGTGTCGCCGCAATCGCTGCTGTGGGATCTGTACGATCCGCGATCGAGGGCGGATTGCAGCGCGAAGGTGCTGCCCTGTTGGGCGGCACGGCAGAGCTTGATTTCACCTACCGGTTTGCCACCGAAGAAGAACGCGCCTGGATAGATGCGCAGGCCACGGATGTTTCCGAGATCGTTGAGTTTCGATCCATGGCTGTTGTCGGGGATGGTGCCGCCGCCGACCGCGCGCTAACGCAAATCAAAGGGGTCGATGACCTTTACCCCCTTGTTGGCACGATGGTGCTGGACCCCGAAATGCCTTTGGATCAGGCGCTTGCCGAAACCGATGGGTTGGCTGGCGCGGTGATGGAACGCGCGTTGTCAGACCGGCTGGGCCTGTCCCCCGATGATGTGTTTAAATTGGGCACCAAAGAATTCCGCCTGAACGCCCTGATCATGCGTGAACCCGACAGCGCCGCCAGCGGCTTTGCCCTTGGGCCGCGCACGTTGCTGCGCACCGACAGTCTGGAGGGTGCGGGCCTGCTGTCGGCTGGCACGTTGTTCAATTCGAAATACCGGATGCTTTTGCCGCCGGAAACCGAACTCGACCAATTAAAGGTCGCCGCGCAATCGCGGTTCGAGAACAGCGGTATGCGCTGGACGGACGCGCGCAATGGTGCCCCCGGTGTCTCACGCTTTGTCGAACGGCTGACGGCGTTTCTGGTGCTGGTTGGATTGTCCGGCCTTGCCGTGGGTGGCGTCGGCGTGTCGGCAGCCGTGCGGTCCTATCTGAACGGCAAGACCGAGGTGATCGCGACCCTGCGCGCCCTTGGTGCTGACCGCGCCACGATCTTTCAGACGTATTTTATCCAGATCGGATTGTTGTCCTTGCTGGGCGTCGCCATTGGCGTGATCCTTGGGGCCATCGCGCCACTGGTTTTCGCGCCGCTGATTTCGGCCCGATTGCCAATCCCTGCGGCCTTTTCAATCTATCCAGCCCCGCTGATTGAGGCTGGGATATACGGTCTGCTGACCGCCTTTGCCTTCACCCTTTGGCCGCTTGCCCGCAGCGAAAACATCCGCGCCGCCACGCTTTTCCGCGATGCTTGGGACGGGGCCGCGCGCTTCCCTGCGCCGCGCTATATCGTGGTCATCGCGCTGACCGTCGCGCTTTTGGTCGGGTTGGCAGGATGGTTCAACGGCAGTTGGATGCTGACGCTGTGGACGCTTGGCGGGATCGCCGGTGCCCTGCTCATCCTGGCCTTGGCCGCCGCGATTGTACGTTTTCTTGCGCAGCGCGCGGCCCATTTTGCGCGGGGGTATCCAAAGATACGTTGGGCACTGACCGCCATTGGCGGCAATGGCGAAGGGGCCAGCGCCGTGGTGCTGTCACTTGGTCTTGGCCTGTCGGTTCTGGCAGCGGTCGGGCAGATCGATGGCAACCTGCGGCAGGCCATCTCGGGCAACCTGCCGGACATCGCGCCATCTTATTTCTTTGTCGATATCCAGAAAGACCAGATTGACGGCTATACCAAACGGCTGACCGATGACCCCGCTGTCAGCCGCATCGACAGCGCGCCGATGCTGCGCGGCGTGGTGACACAAATCAACGGCCGCCCCGCCAAAGATGTGGCAGGCGATCACTGGGTTGTGCGCGGTGATCGCGGCGTGACCTACGCCGCCGAACCGGGCAAGGATGCCAATATCACTGCCGGTGAATGGTGGGCGCCCGATTACACCGGCCCGCCCCTGATCAGCTTTGCCGCCGAAGAGGCCGAGGAAATCGGCCTTAGCCTTGGCGATACCCTAACCATCAACGTGCTGGGGCGCGATGTCACCGGCACGATTTCCAGCTTTCAAGAGGTGGATTTTTCCACCGCAGGCATCGGCTTCATCCTGACCATGAACCCCTCCGCGCTCGAAGGGGCACCGCATACATTCATCTCGACCGTCTATGCCGAGCCCGAGGCCGAAGCCGCGATCCTGCGCGATATCGCAACGTCCTATCCCAACATCACCGCCATTCGCGTCCGTGATGCCATTGACCGTGTGGCCGCAGTGCTGGCGGGGCTGGCAGCCGCCACATCGTACGGCGCAGCAGCGACCCTTTTGACGGGGTTTCTGGTTTTGATCGGTGCGGCTGCGGCAGGCGCAGATGCACGACGCTATGAGGCTGCATTGCTGAAAACATTGGGCGCATCCCGCCGCGCCATCGCAACCAGCTTTTTGCTACGCGCCGCGCTTTTGGGTTTGTTTGCCGGGGCTGTTGCCCTGCTTGCCGGTATCTTGGGCGGTTGGGCCGTCAGCCGTTTTGTGATGGAAACGCAGTTCAGCGTCATCTGGCCCTCGGCCATACTGATCATCGTCGGCGGCGCATTGGCGTCCGTCCTTGCCTCGCTGGGGTTTGCCGTCAAAGCGTTGAATGCCCGCCCGGCACAGGTGCTACGCGCCCGAGAGTAGTCCCTGTTTCGTCAAACAGAGGTGCCCTGCGCATGGGATTTCGCCATGCGCAGGTGCGTACTTATTCTGCCGCTTCTGCGTAGTCTTCCATCGGCGGACAGGTGCAGATCAGGTTGCGGTCGCCATGCACGTTGTCCACGCGATTAACCGGCGGCCAGTATTTGTCGACGCGGAATGCGCCGGGGGGGAAACACCCCTGTTCGCGAGTGTAGGGCCGGTCCCAATCGCCCACCAAATCCTCGACCGTATGCGGCGCATTTTTCAGCGCGTTATTCTCGCGCGGCATATCACCGTTTTCAATCGCACGGATTTCTTCGCGGATCGCCAGCATCGCGTCGCAGAAACGGTCCAGCTCGGCTTTGGTCTCGGATTCCGTCGGCTCGACCATCAACGTGCCTGCAACCGGAAAGCTCATCGTGGGGGCGTGGAAACCCGCATCTATCAAACGCTTAGCGACGTCATCGACCGTCACGCCTGCGCTTTCCTCGAACGGGCGGACGTCAAAGATACATTCATGCGCGACCCGACCCGTCGGTCCTTTGTACAGCACGTCATAGGCCCCTTCGAGCCGTTTTGCGATGTAGTTGGCGTTCAGGATCGCAACCCGTGTGGCCTGCGTCAGCCCGTCACCGCCCATCATCAGGCAGTAGGACCACGAGATCGGCAGCAAAGATGGCGATCCGTAAGGTGCCGCTGATACCGCGCCCTCGCCGCCATTCGGATGGCCCGGCACATGCGGGATCAGGTGCGATTTGACGCCAATCGGTCCCATACCGGGACCACCCCCACCATGCGGAATGCAGAAAGTTTTATGCAGGTTCAGGTGGCTGACATCGCCCCCCACATCGCCCGGCCGGGCTAGCCCCACCATCGCGTTCATATTGGCCCCATCAATGTAAACCTGACCGCCATGGTCATGGGTGATGCGGGTGACCTCGGTCACGGTTTCTTCGAACACGCCGTGGGTCGACGGATAGGTGATCATGCAGCCCGCCAGATTTTCGCTGTGCTTCTCAGCCTTTTCGCGGAAGTCGTCCAAATCAATATCACCATTGGCGGCGGTTTTGATCACGACAACCTTCCAGCCCACCATATTGGCGCTGGCGGGGTTGGTGCCATGCGCCGACATCGGGATTAGGCAAATGTTGCGGTGCCCTTCGCCATTGGCGCGATGATAGGATGCGATGGCCAGCAGGCCCGCATACTCCCCCTGCGCGCCCGAGTTGGGCTGCATCGAAATCGCGTCATAGCCGGTGATATCGCACAGCTTGGCCGACAGATCGTCGATCATATGTTTATAGCCAAGCGCCTGATCTTGGGGCACAAACGGGTGAATCATCGAAAACTCGCGCCAGCTGACCGGCATCATTTCCGCAGCTGAATTCAGCTTCATCGTGCACGACCCCAGCGGGATCATCGCACGGTCCAACGCCAGATCGCGGTCCGCAAGACGACGCATATAGCGCATCATCTCGGTCTCGGCGCGGTTCATGTGGAAAATGGGATGCGTCAGATATTGGCTCTCGCGGATCATCTGATCGGGGAACCGGTACTGTGCTTCGAATTTCTCATCCGTGCGCAGGATGCCAAAGGCACGCCAAACCGCCTCGATCGTGGCAGACACGCTACGTTCGTCCAATGTAATCCCAACGCGGGTTTCGCCAACGCGGCGCAGGTTGATACCTTCATCCACGGCCGATTTCATCACTGCCGCCTGCAATGGGCCAACGTCCACGGTGATCGTGTCAAAGAACGCTTGTGGATCGACCTTGAATCCGGCTTCCTCTAGCCCGTTCGCCAGCCGCACCGCTTTACGGTGGATGCGCTGCGCAATGGCTTTCAGCCCCTCGGGCCCGTGGAATACCGCATACATCGACGCCATAACGGCCAGCAACGCCTGCGCGGTACATACGTTCGAGGTCGCCTTTTCGCGGCGGATATGTTGCTCGCGGGTTTGCAGCGACAAGCGGTAGGCGCGGTTGCCATGGGCATCAATCGACACGCCCACAATCCGCCCCGGCATCGCGCGCTTATAGGCGTCTTTGCACGCCATATAGGCCGCATGCGGTCCGCCATACCCTTCGGGCACACCAAACCGCTGGGTGGACCCCACAGCGATATCAGCGCCCATCGCGCCGGGTTCCTTCAACAAGGTCAACGCCATCGGATCAGCAGTGACAACACCCAACGCCCCCGCGTTATGCAACGCTGCAATATGCGATGTGAAATCCCTCACATGTCCATAGGTGCCCGGATACTGGAATAGCGCGCCAAATACCCCGCTTGCGTCCATCTTGTCAGGATCACCGATGATCACTTCGATATCCAACGGGGCCGCGCGGGTCTGGATCACGGCGATGTTCTGCGGATGGCAATCGCGGTCCACGAAAAACGCCTTGGCCTTGGATTTTGCGACCCGCAGCGCCATGGTCATCGCCTCGGCACAGGCCGTGGCCTCGTCCAGCAAGGACGCATTGGCAATCTCAAGCCCGGTCAAATCGCTGATCATAGTTTGGAAATTCAACAGCGCCTCAAGCCGGCCCTGGCTGATCTCGGGCTGATAAGGCGTATAGGCCGTGTACCAGGCGGGGTTCTCAAAGATATTGCGCTGGATCGCTGGGGGTGTGACCGTCCCGTGATAGCCCTGCCCGATCAACGAGGTCAGCACCTTGTTCTTACCCGCCACCACACGCATGTGCTCCAACACTTCGCGCTCTGACATGGGCTTGCCGAAATCCAACGGCTCTTTCTGCCTGATCTTCGCAGGCATTGTATCGTCAATCAGCGCAGCAAGGCTTTGCGCCCCCACGGTCTTGAGCATATCCGACATTTCCGCCGGAGACGGCCCGATATGTCTGCGGTTGGCAAAATCATACGGCAAATATTCGGTTGGCTTGAAAACCATGGCGCAACGCCCCTCATTCCAAATGGTCTAAAATCCCCGCCGGAGGCTCCGACGGGGGCAGATCGGCTTAGCCGATGAATTTTTGATAGGCGGCTTCATCCATGAATTCGTCCATCTGGCTGGGGTCAGACGCTTTCATCTTGAAAAACCATGCCTCGCCCTGCGGGTCATCGTTCACCATGCCCGGATTGTCGGTCAGGGCACCGTTCACTTCGATGATCTCGCCATCAATCGGGGCCAGAATGTCGGATGCCGCTTTGACGGATTCGATCACAACGACCTCGTCATCCTTGCTGACGGTCACCCCTTCGGAGGGCAGTTCCACAAACACCACATCGCCCAGCTGTTCTGCCGCGTGGATCGTGATGCCCACGGTGATTTCGTCGCCTTCAACGCGCAGCCATTCATGTTCTTCAGTAAATATCATCTGTTCGTCCCTTGTTGATTATCGCTTAAAATTCGCCGCCACAAAGGGCAGCTTGGCCACACGCACAGGCAAACGCTTACCGCGCACCTCGCCCCACAGCGCGGTATCCATGCTGGCATATTCACTACCGACATAGCCCATGGCAACAGGTCCACCTACGGTCGGTCCAAAACTACCTGACGTGACGCTGCCCACGAGACGTCCGCCGGTTTCGTCATCATAAAGCTGCGTGCCTTCCCGCATCGGCGCGCGGCCCTCGGGGGCCAGCCCGACGCGCTTGCGCGCCACACCGTCCTCGAAGGCCGCTTGCACCACGTCAGCGCCGGGATAGCCTCCTGCACGGTCGCCACCCGGGCGGCGCAGTTTCTGGATCGCCCAGTTCAGGCTTGCCTCAACCGGGTTGGTTTGCGCGTCGATGTCATTTCCATACAGGCACAACCCCGCCTCAAGCCGCAGTGAATCCCGCGCGCCCAATCCGATGGCCTCGACCCCGTCCAGTGCCAGCAACCGACGCGCAAGCGTTTCGGCATCCGCATCTGGCACCGAAATCTCGAACCCGTCTTCGCCGGTATAACCTGAGCGCGAGGCCCAAACCTCGATCCCGTCCAAGTTCAATGTGCCAAAATCCATAAACCGCATATCCGCCGCCGCAGCATCCAGCGTCGCCACTGCCGCCGCAGCCGTTGGCCCCTGCAGCGCGACCAAGGCGCGGTCGGTTATCGGCGTCACGGTGACCTCAGGCTCAAGCGCCGATTTCATCCGGGCAATATCCGTCGCTTTGCAGGCTGCGTTCACCACCACAAACAGGTCATCACCGCGCCGGGCAAACATCAGATCATCCTCGATCCCGCCCGCGTCATTGGTGAACAACCCATAGCGCTGCCGCCCGTCGGCAAGTCCCAGCACATCCATCGGCACAAGCCGCTCGAATGCGGTCGCCACTGCCTCCCATGATGCGCCGGACAGCATCACCTGCCCCATGTGGCTGACGTCGAACAAACCGGCATGGCTGCGGGTGTGCAGGTGCTCTTTCATCACGCCCATGGGATACTGCACGGGCATGGAATACCCGGCAAAGGGCACCATCTTGCCACCCAGTTCCAGATGCAGATCGTATAGTGGCGTTTGATGCAAATCGCTCATGGTCACAGGCCTTTTCTTTTCAAATCCAGAAGGCCTTTGACCAAACTGGCATTCAGCAGGCCGCACGATGCGACCCACAAAATGCCCCCTCTGTCCTTTCGCCTGAGATCGTTATCCCTTCGGCGGGTGCATGTGGCACCACTCTCCAGAGTGTTTCGGTCACGTAACGGTCCACTTGCCTGAGAGTTTCCGGGGCGGTTGCTCCTTCGGCACTGGGTTCTCCCAGTTCTCCCGTTACGATGGCTATTGCTATGCCGGATCACCGCGCAGCGTCAAGCAAAGTCGCGCCTTCCCATGCAAATGTTTTTCACAATGCCCGCAGTTTTGGCGCGGCACGCAGGGCAGTGGACATCTTTGCAATCATCGGCCAAAACACTGCCATGACACCATATTTCTTCGGCTATGGCAGCCTCGTAAACCGCAACACTCACAGCTATCCCGATGGACGCCCCGCGCAACTTCAGGGCTGGCGGCGGGTTTGGGTACGCACCGCGCAGCGCGACATGGTTTTCCTAAGCGTTGAGCCAGACCCCACAACCACCATCGACGGGCTGATTGCAGCGGTTCCCGGCGCGGATTGGAACGCCCTTGATGCCCGCGAAACCGGCTATGATCGCATCAGCTCAGGCGGCGCAGTGCTGCATGATATCCTGCCCTCCCCCGACATGGCGCATTATTCGATTGCGCCGAAAAACCAAAAGCAAAGTGGCGATAACGCCATCCTACTCAGCTATCTTGATGTGGTGGTTCAGGGGTTCCTGCGCGAATATGGCACTGCTGGCGTCACGCGGTTTTTTGACACCACACGAGGCTGGGATGCCCCTGTGCTGAACGACCGCGCGGCACCGCGCTACCCAAGGCATCAAACCCTGACGCGGCAGGAAATCGCATTGGTTGACGACAATCTGGATCGTCTATCGGCGCAGGTGAAGTAGCGCCATCAAACGCCCTTCGCGACCGAAAACATCGGCCCGTTGTTCTTTGGGGCGGCCACCGCTTGCAATCAACCGCAGCGCCAGCACCCAGGCCAAACCGCCAAACAGCACGCCCGCCGCGGCCTGCCCGATCAGCACCCCCGGTGCCCCGTACAAGACACTGCCAAGCCACACCAGCGGCACCATACCAACAGTGTTACGTCCCCAATTTGTGACCGTCGAATAATAGGGATGGCCCATGTTGTTGAACGCGGCGTTCGACACGAACAACACCCCGTTAAAGAAAAACGCCAGTGACAGCGGGCCACAGAACAAGAATATCAGCGTCATGGTGATACCATCGGCATCAAACAGCGCCGCCAACGGCCCGCGGGTTAAAAACAATCCCGCTGAAATCGTGACAATCACAATGCCTGCAAACAAGATACCCGCATTATAGGTCCGCTTGACCCGCCCCATGTCGCCCGCGCCAAAGTTCTGACCGATGATGGGCCCCACCGCCCCCGACAGGGCAAAAATCACCGCAAAGGCCACCGGCATCATACGGCTGACAATCGCCATCCCCGCGACCGCGTCTTCGCCATAAGCCGCCATGGCGCGTGTCACATAGGCTTGGCCAACCGGCGTTGCGACCTGTGTTAAAATCGCAGGCACCGCTATCGCCAACACCGGGAATAAATCGCGCCACATGCCCGCCAGTCTGGGGCGCGCGATCCCACCATAGTGGCGTACAATCGGCATCAACGCCGTATAGGCAATCACCACCCGCGCCACAAAAGACGCCAGCGCCGCACCGGTCAGATCAAGGTCAAAGCCAAAGATCAGAATCGGATCAAGGATTGCGTTCACAATCCCGCCCGCGATCGTCGCCATCATCGCGCGGCGGGCATCGCCATGGGCACGCAAAATCGCGCTGCCCATCATACCCAACATCAAGAACGGCACCGAAGGCACAACAATCTGCAGAAAATGTACGGCCAGATCCGCCGTCTCTCCCTTTGCACCGACCAGATGCACCAAAGGGTCCAACGCCAGAAACACCAAGATCGCAAACACCACCCCGAAAATCGCGCCGTAACACAGCGCATGGGTCGTCCGCTCGCGCGCCAATTCCATGTCGCCTTGCCCCAAGGCCCGCGCGACCAAGGCCCCCGCAGCAATTCCCAAACCAATCCCAAACGATGTGGTGAAAAACAAGATCGCCCCGGCATAGCCAACCGCCGCCGCCAGTTCAGCCTTGCCCAGCATTGAGATGAAAATCATGTCGACAAAATCGACCAGAAAAACCGCGACCAACCCGACCGACGCCAACAGCGACATCGACGCGACATGGCCAAACAGGTTGCCCGACAAAAACTTGGCGCGCCCGTCAGCCATGACAAGCGCGCCCTATATTCATTTTGCGAAATAAACTCTCGCCGAAGGCTCCCGAACTTTCGTCCAGATGCCCGGCCAAACTCATCCGCGCGCCTTCACAACTTGCATCAGTGGCAACATCGCGGCCATCTCGGGGCCGCGCGCTTGTCCGGTCAGCGCCAGACGCAGTGGCATGAACAGGGTTTTACCCTTGCGGCCCGTCTTCTCTTTGACGGCGGCGGTCCATGTGCTCCAGGTGGTCTCATCAAATGCACCCTCGGGCAACATCGCCATGGCCTCGGCGATGAACTCTTTGTCCTCGTCCGCGATCACGGGCTCGGCCCCTTGGCTGAACATCTCCCACCAGCCCTTGAGGTCGTGCAACGTGGTGATGTTTTCACGCGTGACTTTCCAGAACAGCGCCGCTTTGTCGTCGGGCACACCAATCGCCGCGATATCCTCGGCAACAGCCTCAAGCGGCAATGTCTGCAAATAGCGGGCGGTCATCGGGAACAGGTCCTCGACGTCGAACTTGGTCGGCGCAGAACTGAAATGCCCGATGTCGAACCCTTCGATCAACTCTTCCATGCTTGTGCGCAATTCCACTGGATCGGAAGACCCCAACCGCGCCAAGGTACTCAGCAGGGCAAAGGGTTGCACACCGCGTTCACGCAGATCGCGCAGCGCCAGCACGCCAAGACGTTTGGACAGCGCCTCGCCTTGCGGGCCGGTCAACAGCGAATGGTGCGCGAATGCGGGGACAGTCCCGCCAAGTGCCTGAATGATCTGAATTTGGGTTGCCGTGTTGGTCACGTGGTCCGACCCACGCACCACATTGGTCACACCCATTTCGGTATCATCCACAACCGACGCCAGCGTGTACAAAATCTGGCCATCGGCGCGGATCAAAACCGGGTCCGACACAGACGCGGCATCAATCGAAATATCGCCCAGAATGCCGTCGTTCCATTCGATCCGTTCTTGGTCCAGTTTGAACCGCCAAACACCGGGGCCACGCTCTTCGCGCAGCTTGTTCTTTTCAGCTTCGGTCAGGTTCAACGCGGCGCGGTCATAGACCGGCGGCTTGCCCATGTTCAGTTGTTTCTTACGCTTAAGGTCCAGTTCGGTGGGGGTCTCCCACGCCTCGTAAAAACGGCCCATTTCGCGCAGTTTATCCGCTGCGGCGTGGTATTTATCCAGCCGTTCAGACTGACGCTCAACCCGGTCCCACTCAAGGCCCAGCCATGTCAGGTCTTCTTTCAGCCCTTCAACATATTCTTCCTTGCTGCGCACCTGGTCAGTGTCATCAACCCGAAGGATGAACGTGCCGCCGTTCTTGCGCGCGATCATGTAATTCATCAACGCCGTGCGCAGGTTGCCGACGTGAATATAACCTGTGGGCGATGGGGCAAAACGTGTGATGGTCATTGGGTTCTCCTGTTGGCCGCTGGCTTGTCACAGCGCGGCCTGATTGTCCAGATTATGCGGCGGCGTTCAGCTTGGGTCACGCCACCGGTTCACAATGGGGTAACGGCGATCCAGCCAAAACGCGCCCTTGGTCAAACGCGGGCCGGGGGCGGACTGAAACCGTTTATATTCGCTAATATATATCAGCTGCTCGACCTTCTTTGCCAGATCACGATCAAACCCCGCCGCAACACAATCGGCGACCGATCCGTTCTGATCGACCAGAATTTCCAGCATTGCATCCAGATCGGGATAATCGGGCAGGCTGTCGCTGTCTTTTTGATCTTCGCGCAGTTCGGCTGTTGGCGGCTTGTCGATGATGCGCGGCGTGATCACCTCGCCCTTGGGGCCCATCATCCAGTCGCGGTGATTTTCATTGCGCCAGCGGCAGGTTTCAAAAACGCGGGTTTTATACATATCTTTGATCGGGTTATAGCCGCCCGCCATATCGCCATAGATTGTGGCATAGCCGACCGCGACCTCTGATTTATTGCCTGTGGTCAGCAGCATCTCGCCAAACTTGTTGCTCATCGCCATCAACAGCAGCCCGCGCAAACGCGACTGGATGTTTTCCTCGGTCAGATCAGGCTTTGTGCCCTCGAACAGCGGGGCCAGCGTATCAGTGATTGCCGCGCGGCCTTGCGTGATCGGCACATAGTCATAGCGGCAACCAAGTGCGTTTGCGACGGCCTCGGCATCGTCCAATGACGCTTGGGATGTGTATTCAGACGGCAGCATCACGCAGCGCACATTCTCCGCGCCCAGCGCGTCAACCGCGATTGCGGCCACAATCGCCGAATCGATCCCGCCCGACAGGCCCAGCAGAACTTTCTTGAAGCCTGTCTTGCGCATGTAGTCACGCAGGCCCAACACCATGACGTGATAGTCTTGCTCATACTCGGATGGCAATTGCACCTTGGGTCCATCCGCAATGCGCCACCCGTCGGCGTTCCGCTCAAGGTCTATATGCGCGATTTCAGCGTCAAAGGTCGGCATCTGGAATGCCAGCTTGCCGCTGGGGTTCAAGCCAAAGCTGGCACCGTCAAACACCTGATCGTCCTGACCGCCAACCATGTTGAGATAGATCAGCGGCAGTTCAGTTTCGATCACGCGGGCGACCATATTGTTCAGCCGTGTTTCAAACTTGCCGCGATAATACGGCGATCCGTTCGGCACCAGCAGGAACTCCGCACCGGTTTCGGCCAAGGTTTCGGCAACGTCGGGGTGCCATGCGTCTTCGCAGATCGGGCTGCCAATGCGGGTATTTCCCACAGAGTAAGGGCCACCCAGCGGTCCGCTGTCAAAGATACGGACCTCGTCGAACACAGTCTCGTTCGGCAGTTCGTGCTTTAGAACCCGGCTGGCGATCTTGCCACCCTTAAGGATCAGATAGGCGTTATACAGCTCCGCCCCCTCGACCCAAGGGGCACCGATGGCCAATGCGGGGCCATCGGCACAATCTGCCGCCAGCGCCTCAATATGGGTCATGACATCCAGTTGAAAGGCGCGCTTCATCACCAAATCTTGCGCGTTATAGCCGGTAATGAACATTTCCGGCAGCGCCACCATATCAGCACCCGCCGCTTTGCCCTGCTCCCATGCATCTCGGGCAAGTGCTGCGTTGCCTGCCAAATCCCCAACGGTTGGGTTTAATTGTCCCAGCGTGATGCGAAAACGCGATGTCATGTGGCAGTCCTTCGATAATCTACGCGAAGGATGTAGCAGATCACGCGCCAAGGGAAAGGCCAAGCACCGCCGCCGCCTGCAAAAGACGATTGCCCCCTTGATGGCCATTGCTTAGTCTCGACGCTAACAAAAGCACCGTTGATGATCTGGTGCTCCTTTAGCCGAAAGCTGTGCCATGTCCCGATTACCCCTTACGCCTCTCATCCTGTGTCTCAGCTTGCTGCCGTTTTCAGTGTCGGCTCAAGACGGGTCGGTGCTAAGCAAGCAATATGACGATGGCGGCGTCTATGAGGGAACATTTCGCGGCGGCGTTCAGCACGGCGCAGGGACTTATACGCTCCCCAATGGCTATGAATATTCCGGCGAATGGGTCGATGGCGAAATCAAAGGGGCTGGCACGGCGCGTTTTCCCAACGGGTCAATCTACGAGGGCAGCTTTTCCAAAGGCAAGCCCGACGGCATCGGCAAAATCACCTTTGCCGATGGCGGCACCTATGAGGGCGAATGGCAAGGCGGCGCGATCATGGGTCAGGGCATCGCGATATATGCCAATGGCGTGCGTTACGAGGGCGCGTTTCGCAATGCAAAACACCACGGCAAGGGCGTGATGCAATCCCCCGGCGGCTACGAGTATCAAGGCGACTGGGTCGACGGCGCCAAGCAAGGCATCGGCAAGATCACCTATCCTGATGGCGCGATATATGATGGCGAGATCAAAGACGGTGAACGCCATGGAACGGGCACTCTGACCATGCCCGACGGGCTGGTTTATGTCGGGCTTTGGAAGGACGGACAAATCGACGGTACCGGCACATTGACCCAGCCAAATGGTGACATTTACGAAGGTGATCTGGTCGCCGGGCAACGTCAGGGCATGGGCAAAGTAACCTATGCCAACGGCGACACCTACGAGGGGCAGTTCAAGGATGACCGCCGCGACGGGCAAGGTACGTTCACCGGCACCGACGGCTATGTCTATACCGGCGCATGGGTGGCCGGCCAGATCGAAGGGACAGGTCAGGTCACCTACCCCGACGGGTCTGTATATGCGGGTGATTTCCGTGATGACCTGGCCGATGGGCAGGGCAAGATCACCTATCCGGACGGGTCCAGCTATGACGGTTCGTGGGCCGCAGGCGTGATCGAAGGGCGCGGCACCGCGACATACCCCAACGGCATCGTCTATGAGGGCGATTTCAAGAATGCGCGCAATGACGGCACGGGTACGATGACCTATGCCGATGGCTACCGTTACGAGGGTGACTGGAAAGACGGCCAACGCCATGGCACCGGCAAAGCGACCTATCCCGATGGTACAGTCTACGAGGGTTCATTTGCCAACGGCAAACGCGATGGCACGGGCAAGATTACCATGACCGATGGCTTCACCTATGACGGCGAATGGTCAGACGGCATGATGTCAGGTCAAGGCGTGGCAACCTATGCAAATGGCGATGTCTATGAAGGTACGTTTGAGGACGGCAAACGCCAAGGGTCCGGCACCATGCGCTATGCCACAGGCGAGGAAGCCTCGGGCACTTGGGTTAACGGCGCGCTTTCAGAATGATTGCCGTTATATTCGAAGCGTTCCCCTATGCTGAAAAGCGCAGCGACTATCTTGATATGGCATCCAGAATGCGCGGCCTGGTGGATCAGATCGACGGGTTTATATCGGTCGAACGATTTCAATCGCTCGCCAATCCCGACAAAATACTATCGATATCCATTTTTCGGGACGAAGCTGCCTTAAACGAGTGGCGCGAGAAAACCACCCGGCAAGAAATCCCCAAAGCCGCGCGCGAAGATTACTTTCAGGATTTTCGCATTCGCGTCGCCCACGTGATGCGCGACTACGCCATGTTCTAGCACCGCTCCCCATCACCGGGATGCACAGCTTTCCACTAAACAGAACACCTTGTCCGCCTTCTCTGGCTCTTAAATATCCCCGCGCGGAGCGCATTCAGACTGCAGCCAAAGGCGGGCCGCTCTCTGCGTCACCACGGCACGGGCTTACCGGCCCAGTCAAAGAAGCGCCCGGTGTCTTTCGTTCCCAGCCCATCAAGAACACCCAGTATATTTTCTGCAGCTTCAGACGCCTCCACCGCTGGATGGCGGGCAAGGTATTTCTCGGTGAACGGCGTTTTGACCGTGCCGGGGTGCAGCGCCACGCAAATGCTGTGTTTGTGACTGCGGGCCAACTCTATTGCGCCGGTTCGGATGATTTGGTTCAGGGCGGCTTTGGCACTGCGATAGCTGATCCAGCCGCCGATCTTGTTATCGCCGATTGATCCGACCCGTGCGGACAATACCGCAAACACGCCGCGCCCGTCGCGGGGCAATAAATCATGCGCATAGCGCAACACCAATGCAGGGCCAACTGCATTCAGAGCAAACTGATCCATCATTGCCTTTTGACTGATGAACTTGATCGATTTCTCTGGCACGGCCCCGTCGATCTCAAGCGCGCCGGAAGCCACCAAAACAATGTCAAATGGGCCGTCCAAGCCGCCGATATGCTTCTGCACACTCGCTTCATCGGTCAGGTCCAAACCGTCCTGCGACCGCGATAACCCGGTCACCTGATCACCACGTGACGCATACGCTGCGGCCAGCGCTGATCCGACCCCGCCGGACGCACCTATTATCAAAATCCGTTTCATCAGCATGATGTAGCGGGGGTGCGTCTCTAATCAACAGCGACCCCTCGCACCCGGCTTGCACAGTCCCAAAAAATGCTTCCCATTTGTGTTTGCACCAGTATAACGTGCCCCATGACTTATGCTGATCATACACCGACCCTGCTGCACGTTCCTGCGCTGTCGCTGTGTGCAAACCTACTCCTGCTAATCCGCCTCTGAGCGTGCCATCCGGCGCGCCCGCTCAGAGGGATGTGCAGCGCGCCAAGGATTGAAAAGCAGAATGAAAGAACCCAACACATGACCGATACGACAAAACAAGACCGCGTCTTGATCTTTGACACGACGTTGCGCGATGGCGAACAATCGCCCGGTGCCACCATGACCCACGCCGAAAAGATCGAAATCGCGGGTCTGCTGGACGAAATGGGCGTCGATATCATCGAGGCAGGTTTCCCCATCGCCTCGGAAGGTGACTTTGCCGCCGTGAGCGAAATTGCCCGCCTGTCGAAGAATTCCGTGATCTGCGGGCTGGCGCGCGCGCAGTTCGGCGATATTGACCGCTGCTGGGAGGCCGTGAAACACGCAGCCCAACCGCGCATTCACACCTTTATCGGCACCTCGCCGCTGCACCGCGCCATTCCGAACCTGACCATGGATGAAATGGCCGACCGGATTCACGAAACGGTCACCCATGCGCGCAACCTGTGTGACAATGTGCAATGGTCGCCGATGGATGCCACCCGGACCGAGCTTGATTATCTGTACCGCACTGTCGAAATCGCGATCAAGGCCGGTGCTACCACGATCAACATTCCCGACACCGTCGGCTATACCGCCCCGCGTGAAAGTGCCGATTTGATCCGCAAGCTGCTGGAAAATGTGCCCGGCGCGGACGAGATCATCTTTGCCACCCATTGCCACAACGACCTTGGCATGGCGACCGCCAACAGCCTTGCCGCCGTCGAGGCAGGCGCGCGTCAGATCGAATGTACGATCAACGGTTTGGGCGAACGTGCAGGCAACACCGCGCTGGAAGAAGTCGTGATGGCCATGAAGGTGCGCAACGACATTATGCCGTTCCAAACGCAGGTGGACAGCACCAAGCTGATGAACATCTCGCGCCGCGTGGCGACCGTGTCGGGCTTTGCCGTGCAGTTTAACAAGGCCATCGTCGGCAAGAATGCTTTCGCCCACGAAAGCGGTATCCACCAAGACGGTATGCTGAAAAACGCCGAGACGTTTGAAATCATGCGCCCCGAAGATGTGGGCCTGACCGAAACCAATATTGTCATGGGCAAGCATTCGGGCCGCGCCGCGTTGCGGTCCAAGCTCGAGAACCTTGGCTATGAATTGGGCGACAACCAGCTCAAGGACGTGTTCGTTCGGTTCAAGGAACTGGCTGATCGCAAAAAGGAAATCTACGACGATGACCTGATCGCCTTGATGCGCACGGCAACGGACCCTGAAAGCGACCGGATCAAGCTGAAGTCGATGCATGTGGTTTGCGGCACCGATGGCCCGAACGTGGCCAAGATGACGCTGATCGTGGATGGTGAAGAACACAGCACCGAACAAACCGGCGACGGCCCCGTCGATGCGTCGTTCAAGTGCATCAAGGCGCTGGTGGACCATTCCGCCCGCCTGCAACTGTACCAAGTGCACGCCGTCACCGAAGGCACCGACGCGCAGGCAACCGTGTCCGTCCGGCTTGAGGAAGACGGCCGTATCGTGACCGGGCAAGCCGCCAACACAGATACGGTGGTCAGTTCGGCGCAGGCCTATATTCACGCGCTCAACCGTCTGTTGGTACGCCGCGAAAAAGGCGGCACCGACAAACGCGAGATCAGCTACAAAGACGCTGGTTGATGGGACAAGGCAGGGTTTCGACCCTGCCTTTTTCTTAGGCTACCTTCAGCCCCTTTCCCCCCACCCATGATCTATGGCGCGGGGGTGAGCGAGGCTCAGAAGGATTGCCTGAACCCGCCGCTACTTACGAGCCCTGCTCGCAAAACCGCAGGCGATTGCCGAACGGGTCATGGACTTGCATCTGTAGCCCCCAAGGCAGTTTCTCTAGCTTCGGACGATTGAAGACATAGTTTTTATCTGACAATTCACGATGCAATGCGCGCAGGTTCGTTGTCGGGATAAACGCATTCGATCCCGGGCTGGCATCCCCGTGATGCTCTGACAGATGAAGTTGCAAGCCTTCACGCTCTACCGCCATATAAAGAGGCAGGTCAGCGGTATGCCGATGCTCGAACGCGACCCCAAACCCCAAAAATTCGCAGTAGAATTCTCGGGCCTTTGCCTCGTCAAATATCCGCAGGATTGGACTGCATCCTGTGAATTCAATCTCTTTTGGTGCGGTCACCGATAGTGTCGCGGTCGCGGTGTTCCAATCGGGAAAGCCAAGGCTTTTGGCGATGAGTTCAAGGGCTGTTGCGTGTGAAATATCAGTGTTTTCCACGGCAAGGGCTGCACGCAGTTTTCTGGCCATTGATTTGACCTGATCTGAACTGAACATTGTGTTCTCCATACCAGCGTATCTACAGCGGCGCGCGCGTTACCGACCGTACGCTGGTCGGAAATTGGAGTTTAGACTAAAGCGACTTTCACCGTTCCCGAAGGATGCGCGCGGCAGGTAACACAAAACCACCCCCAACATCGCCAATTTCAGATCGTGGTCAAGATCGGTTGCTTGAATTTTCGCAGAATTGATGGGGCGTCCGCTAGTTCGACAGGGCGGCTTGCGGGCACCCCATTTTCAATCAGTACGGATTTTTAGGCGACCGATCGTCCGACAGGGACCTTTGGGACCGCTCGACGATCGTCACTGTCGCATCCGCTAGATGTTGGCGTTCAATATGGTGATCGCCCCGCGCGACGCGCAATTTATGGGCTTCCAGCATAACCTCGGCATGTGATGATCCGCGTGGCGGGATAAAGGTATAGCAGGCCAGTTCGATCAGAAAACCCAGCGGGTCCTTGAAATAAATCGAGTGCATAAAGCCGCGATCCTTGATGCCGGAATTCCCGATGCCGCGTTCTTTCAGACGCTCAAGCACTTGGTCGAACATGGCGCGGTCCACCTCGAACGCGAGATGATGCACGCAACCTGCATCCGTCGGGGTCCGGCTATGAACGGGTTTGCGGCTCTCGTTGGTGAAAATTGTGATCAAGCGGCCATCCCCGGGATCGAAATACAGATGCCCCTCGTTCGGGTCGTCCAGATTGGGTTGATCAAATATAAAGGGCATGCCCAACAGCCCCTCCCAAAAGTCGATGCTCGTCTGGCGGTCCGCGCCCATCAACGTGATATGGTGAACGCCTAAAACTTGAATCTTTTGCATTTTTTCTTTCCCGATATTGTCCCTTTGCGGAAAATATAGCGTAGTGGCGGCATCATGCCACCAAGAGAGTCAATCCCCCTTTCGTCTGGGGGCACATCATCCTATACAACCATACGGTCGGTCTCTGATCAGAGTTCAGAGGCGTTGGCCCAAAACGATTTTTTGCAAGGTTCTGCTGCTCATGTCGATATTTGATAAATTCCGTGGTTTGTTCTCGTCCGATATGGCCATCGACCTTGGGACGGCAAACACGCTGGTCTATGTCAAAGGTAAGGGCATCGTTTTGTCGGAACCGTCGGTTGTGGCCTATCACGTCAAGGACGGCGTTAAAAAAGTCCTGGCTGTGGGCGAAGACGCCAAGCTGATGCTGGGCCGGACGCCGGGCAGCATCGAAGCGATCCGCCCCATGCGCGAAGGCGTGATTGCCGACTTTGATACCGCTGAGGAAATGATCAAACATTTCATCCGCAAAGTGCATAAACGCTCGACCTTTTCAAAACCCAAGATCATTGTTTGCGTCCCCCATGGTGCGACCCCCGTTGAAAAACGTGCTATCCGTCAGTCGGTTCTGTCGGCTGGTGCGCGCCGCGCTGGTTTGATCGCAGAACCCATCGCCGCCGCCATTGGTGCGGGCATGCCGATCACCGATCCAACCGGCAACATGGTCGTTGATATCGGTGGTGGTACAACCGAAGTTGCGGTCCTGTCGCTAGGCGATATTGTTTACGCGCGCTCCGTGCGCGTCGGTGGTGACCGCATGGACGAAGCGATCATCAGCTATCTGCGGCGTCAGCAAAACCTGCTGGTGGGTGAAACAACGGCTGAACGGATCAAGACATCGATTGGTACCGCACGGATGCCCGATGACGGACGCGGCACATCGATGCAAATCCGCGGGCGCGACCTGTTAAACGGTGTCCCCAAGGAAATCGAAGTCACCCAAGCACAAATCGCCGAAGCCTTGGCCGAACCCGTGCAGCAAATCTGCGAAGCGGTGATGACCGCGCTAGAAACCACCCCGCCTGACCTTGCCGCCGATATCGTGGATCGCGGCGTCATGCTGACAGGTGGCGGCGCGTTGCTGGGCGATCTGGATCTGGCGCTGCGTGAACAGACGGGATTGGCCATTTCCGTGGCAGATGAGCCGCTGAATTGTGTGGCACTGGGCACAGGCAAGGCATTGGAATACGAAAAACAATTGCGCCACGCCATCGACTACGACAGCTAAATCAGGCACACTTTACCAAAGCCCGATCAGCGGCAGGACGGCCCTGCCCTAAAGGCAGGGAACACGTCACGTCATGGCTACAGACAAATCCTCATCCAACGACTTTGGCCGGCCTTTACGGCGGATCATGTTGGCTGTGCTGATGTTGTTGCTTTTGGGTGTGTTCCTTCTGTGGCGCATCGATAGCCCGCGCGTCGAACGGTTTCGCGCGCAAATCACGGATCGCCTCGTTCCCAATCTGGATTGGGCCATGGCCCCCGTGACCGGAACAATAAACCTGCTGCGCGACTATCAAAGCTATCAGCGGCTTACCGTGCAAAATCAGGAACTGCGGTCCGAGCTGCGCAAGATGCAGACATGGAAGGAAGCAGCGCTTCAGCTTGAGCAGGAAAACGCCCGGTTGCTGGACCTGAATAAGGTGCGGCTTGATCCGCGTCTGACCTATATCACCGGCGTTGTACTGGCGGATTCCGGATCGCCGTTTCGGCAATCCGTCTTGCTGAATGTCGGATCAAGAGACGGCATTGTGGAAGGTTGGGCCACCGTGGATGGGATCGGCCTTGTGGGCAGGATTTCCGGCGTCGGCAAAGACACGGCGCGGGTCATTTTGGTCACCGACACGTCCAGCCGCATCCCCGCGACCATCCAGCCCTCGGGCCAGCGCGCGATTATTGCGGGCGATAACTCCTCTGCGCCGCCGATTGATTTTCTGGAAAACCCCGATCTTGTCCGCCCCGGTGACCGTGTGATCAGCTCCGGCGATGGTGGGGTCTTTCCTGCTGGCCTGTTGATCGGTCAGGTCGCCGCAGACCCCGGCGGCCGTCTGCGTGTGCGGCTGGCTGCCGATTTTGAACGGCTGGAATTTCTGCGGGTATTGCGCGGTCACAGCGTCGAAACGGTGACCGAGGGCGCGTCGATCATATTGGACCAAACACCCGCCCCGGCACCAGCTATCCCCGAGGCGCTTGGCGAATAATGGACACGCACTCGCCCCTTCGCCTGTGGATGATGCGCGCGGTGTTTCTGATGCTGGCGATGACGTTGCTGTTTTTCCACCTCTTGCCGATTGAGACACAGCCCGTGGCCCTGTTTCAGGTCGATCTGCTGCCACCGCTGGCCACCATCGACCCTGCAGAGGCGCGATTGCGCAGCCTGCTGAACCAAGGCAATGCACGCTACATGGTCGCGCCTGATCTGCTGATTGCATTCGCCTTTGCATGGTCTGTGCGACGGCCCGAATATGTACCCGCGGTTCTGCTATGCGCGGTGTTTTTGCTAACTGATTTATTGCTTCAACGCCCACCGGGCCTTTGGGCCTTGCTGGCTTTGGTTGCCTGCGAAAACCTGAAGGTACGCGGGCGATCCTTGCGCGACAGCAGTTTCGGGCCTGAATGGTTCGCGGTGACATTATGGCTCGTGGCTATTTTGCTGCTGAACCGCCTTGTGCTAGTATTGGTATTGGTCCCCCGGCCTGATCTCAAGCTCAGCTTGATCGAATTAGGACTGACGATTTTGGTCTATCCCATCGTCGTTTTGATTACCCATCTGCTTATGGGGGTCCGCAAGGCCACACCGGGTGACTTTGACAGTGCCGGCAGCCGCGCATGAGGAGACGGGGATGAGACGCAGCAGGGCTGAAACAGACGCAAGCCAAACCAAGCTAAGCCGCCGTGCCGCCCTGTTGGGTGGCGTACAATTGCTGTTCATGGGCGGTCTTGCCGCGCGCATGAACTATCTGCAGGTGGATCAGGCCGATCAATACCTGCTGTTGGCCGAAGAAAACCGCATCAACATCCGCCTGATCCCCCCCACACGCGGCGAGATTTTTGACCGCAACGGCGTGCAGTTGGCACAAAACATCCCGTCCTACCGCATCGTCATGGTCCGCGAGGAAGCGGGTGATGTCGTAGAGGTCATGCACCGCCTGGCCAAAGTGATCGGCCTTGACCCCGAAGCCCGCGACCGCGCCATTGCCGAAGTAAAAGCCGCCGAACGGTTCTTGCCTGTTACCGTCGCTGACAACGTCACTTGGGATGAACTAAGCCGCGTTTCCGTGAATGCCCCCGCGCTGCCCGGCGTCAGCCCCGAGGTCGGCCTGACACGGGTCTATCCGCGTGGGTCCGACTTTGCCCATATTGTAGGGCGCGTGGGCCGCGTAAGTAAGGCAGATATCGACGCGCAGGAAACCCCGGATGCAGTGCTGCGCATCCCACGTTTCCAAATTGGTCGCATCAATGTCGAGGCCCGCGAGGAAGGGTTGTTGCGCGGTGTCGCTGGCACCAAACAGGTCGAGGTGAATGCAACAGGCCGCGTAATGCGCGAACTGTCCCGCCGCGAGGGGCAATCGGGTGCCGACATTCAACTAACCATCGATTCCAAACTGCAAAATTATGTTCAGGCCCGGCTGGGCACAGAAAGCGCCGCCGTGGTCATCATTGATTGCGAAAATGGTGATTTGATCGCGAACGCGTCCTCGCCCAGCTATGACCCGAACCTGTTCATCGGGGGGATTTCATCGGCGGATTACGATCCGATGTTGGAATCAAAATTCCGCCCCCTGGTCAACAAGACGGTCCAAGGCACCTACCCCCCCGGATCAACCTATAAAATGGTCGTGGCGATGGCCGCCTTGGAAGAAGGCATCGTGGGCCCCGACGACACCGTCTATTGCCCCGGTCATGTCGAGGTTGGCGGGCGCAAGTTCCACTGTTGGAAACGCGCGGGCCACGGCTGGATGGATCTGGAAAACTCGCTCAAGCAATCTTGCGATGTGTATTATTACGACCTTGCCCTCAAAGTCGGGATCGAGAAAATCTCGGCAATGGCAAAACGATTTGGTCTGGGCATCCGCCACGATTTGCCACTGTCGTCGGTCGCGTCCGGTCTGGCCCCGACCAAAGCATGGAAACGCGAAACCCGCGACGCGGAATGGGTGATTGGTGATACGGTCAATGCGTCGATTGGCCAAGGTTTCACGCTCAGCTCGCCGCTGCAATTGGCGGTGATGACGGCACGTTTGGCCACCAACCGCATGGTCACGCCGCGCCTCATCAAATCCATCGACGGGATCGAACAACCCTCGGGCGCGGGCGAACCGTTGGGGGTGAACGAAAACAACCTGCGCAAAATCCGCAAAGGAATGCATGTCGTCGTCAACGATCGACGGGGCACGGGATACCGGTCACGCATCATTGCAGAAGAAATGCGCATGGCAGGCAAAACCGGTACCAGCCAAGTGCGCAGCATCACCACCGCAGAACGCGCGCGTGGTGTCAGCCGCAACGAAGATTTGCCTTGGGAACGGCGCGACCACGCGCTGTTCGTGGCCTTTGCCCCGTCTGACAAGCCGCGCTATGCCGTGTCGGTTCTGGTGGAACATGGCGGCGGTGGCTCAACGGCCGCTGCGCCAATCGCGCGCGACGTGCTTTTGCAGGCGCTTTATGGCGGAGAGCCTCCCCTTGATGCCTATCCAACAGCCGACAGGGACCGCATTGCCGAGCAGCAAAAGCAACTTCGCGACGTCCAACCCCAGGCCACGATCAAAGGTAAAGATCAGGCATGAGTTATCTTGAATATAACGTCAAACACGTCCCCACCGGGTTCAAAAAAATCCTGCATCTGAACTGGCCGCTGACGGTGTTGCTGATTGCTGTATCAGGTGTCGGCTTCCTGATGCTGTATTCCGTCGCGGGGGGCAGTTTTATGCCTTGGGCCGAGCCGCAAATGAAACGCTTTGCCCTTGGGCTGGGGTTGATGATTGCCGTGGGGATGGTGCCGATCTGGCTATGGCGCAACCTTGCTGGTGTCGCCTATCTCGGGACGGTTGTATTGCTGATTGCGGTCGAACTTTTCGGGTCTGTCGGCATGGGCGCGCAGCGCTGGATTGAGCTGGGTTCTTTTCGTCTGCAACCTTCAGAACTTATGAAGATCACTTTGGTGATGATGCTGGCAGCCTATTATGACTGGCTACCCGCCAAGAAAACGTCACGGCCCATCTGGGTGTTGCTGCCCATAACCATGATCCTTGTCCCCACAGCGTTGGTGCTAAAGCAGCCCGACCTTGGCACCGCGCTGTTGCTGATGTGTGCGGGCGGGGGGCTGATGTTTCTGGCTGGCGTGCACTGGGCCTATTTCGCTGTTGTCCTCTCCGCTGGCATCGGGTTGATCACCGCCGTTTTCCAATCGCGCGGCACCCCTTGGCAATTGCTAAAAGACTATCAATTCCGGCGCATCGACACCTTTATTGATCCCAGCACTGATCCCTTGGGCGCTGGCTATCACATCACCCAATCCAAAATCGCCCTTGGATCAGGTGGCTGGACAGGGCGCGGATTTATGCAAGGGACGCAATCGCGCCTGAATTTCCTGCCGGAAAAACACACCGATTTCATCTTTACCACCCTGGCCGAGGAATTCGGTTTTATCGGCGGCGTCTCGCTTCTCGGCCTGTATGCATTGATTATTGTGTTCTGCATTACCGCAGCCGTGATCAACAAGGACCGCTTTTCGTCACTGCTTACGCTTGGCATTGCGCTGAATTTCTTTTTGTTCTTTGCGGTGAATATGTCGATGGTCATGGGCATGGCCCCGGTCGTGGGCGTGCCCTTACCACTTGTCAGCTATGGTGGATCGGCCATGCTGGTTCTTCTGCTGGCTTTCGGGCTGGTTCAATCTGCACATGTTCATCGCCCAAGGTAGGTCTCTATGCCCCTCAATATTCTATTTGCCGCCCGTACCGAACGCTGGGCCAGCTACGAACAACCCCTGCGCAAGGCCCTGCAGGATGCGGGGATTACCGCCAATCTCAGCACCGATATTGCGCCTTCCGAGGTCGATTATATCGTCTATGCCCCCAACAGCCACTTGCAGGATTTCACCCCCTATACCCGTGCCAAAGCCGTGCTGAACCTATGGGCCGGGGTGGAACAGATCACCGGCAACAAAACCCTGAGCATCCCGCTGGCACGTATGGTCGACCCCGGCTTGACCAAGGGAATGGTGGAATGGGTCACCGGACACGTGATGCGCTATCACCTTGGGCTGGACATCGACATTCTGAACACAAACACCGATTGGACACCGCGCACGCCCCCGCTGGCACAAGAGCGTAAGGTCGGTATGCTTGGCATGGGTGCTTTGGGCACCGAGGCGGCAAAAACGCTGGCCAGCCTCGGCTTTGATATGGGGGGCTGGTCGCGTAGTCCCAAAAACGAACCTGGGATAAAATGCTTCGACGGCGAAGACGGCTTGCAGGATATTCTGGCCCGCAGTGAAATACTGGTGCTCCTGCTACCCGACACCCCGGCAACCGAAAACACAATAGACCAAGCGGCACTGTCAAAAATGCCAAGGGGGGCGTATATCATCAACCCCGGCCGCGGGCCGCTGATTGACGATGACGCCCTGATCAGCGCACTTGATAGCGGCCAGATCGCGCATGCCACCCTAGACGTTTTCAGAACCGAACCCTTGCCCGCACAGCACCCCTATTGGGCACATCCCAAGGTCACCGTCACCCCCCACATCGCCGCGGAAACACGCGCTGTGACAGCATCACAAATGATCGTCCAGAACATCCAACGCGGCGAAACTGGCAAGCCCTTTTTGCATCTGGTCGATCGCACCTTAGGCTACTGAACCCACATGCCTTTAGGTCGGAATTTGAGTTTATTTGGCAAAATGAAATCAGCGCGGTTTGCCTGATATTTCATTTTGCCCTTAAACTCTCGCCGAAGGCAAAAAGTTCTTTTCAAGCCGCGATAAGCCCACGCCCTTTCAGCAATGCCTCAACACCGGGCAAGCGCCCTCTGAACGCCTTGTACAATTCCGCCGCGTCCTGACTGCCGCCAGTGGACAGGATATGCGCCTCAAGCGCCTTTGCCTTTTCGGGGTCAAAGGCACCACCTGCCTCTTCGAAGGCCTCAAACGCATCCGCGTCCATGACCTCTGACCACATATAGCTGTAGTATCCGCTGGAGTAGCCATCCCCCGAAAAGACATGGGCAAATTGCGGCGTCGCGTGGCGCATGGTGATCGCAGCGGGCATGCCCAGATCGGCCAGAACCTGCGCTTGTGTGGCCATCGGATCGCTGGGCGCGGGACCATCATGGAATTCCAGATCAACCAGCGCAGACGCCACATATTCGACCGTGGCAAACCCCATGCCAAAGTTGGCAGCGCCCAGGACCTTCTCCAACATCTCTTTCTGCATCGGCTCGCCCGTTTTGGCGTGGGTCGCAAATTCACCCAGCACTTCTGGCACGTCCAACCAATGCTCATATAGCTGGCTTGGCAACTCCACGAAGTCGCGGGCGACCGACGTGCCGCTCACCGATTCATATGTCACATTCGATAACATCTGATGCAAAGCATGGCCAAATTCGTGGAACAACGTCCGCGCATCATCATAGGACAACAAGGCAGGCGAGCCTTTGGCAAAGTTGCAGACATTGATCACAATGGGCGATTGCTCTGCCGGGAACTTGGCCTGCGCCCGCATGGCGGAGCACCACGCACCCGACCGCTTGGACCCACGTGCAAAATAGTCTCCGATGAACACGGCGACATGCTTGCCACCTCGTGTCACCTCCCACGCGCGGCAGTCCGGATGATAAAGCGGCACATCAAGGGGTGCGAATTCGAGAGAGAACAAACGCGTGGCGCAGCTAAAGGCCGCGTCAATCATACGGTCCAGCTGGAAATATGGTTTCAACGCGGCTTCGTCGAGATCATGCTCGGCCATGCGCTGCTTTTCCGCATAGTAGCGCCAATCCCACGGGGCCAGATCGCCGTTCACGCCATCTGCGTGCATCATGTCCGTCAATACCGCGCCGTCGGCCTCGGCCTGCGCTTTGGCGGGCTCCCACACATCCATCAACAGCTGACGAACGGCATCAGGCGTCTTTGCCATTTCAGTTTCCAGCTTGAAGGCTGCAAAATTCTTATACCCCAGAAGCTTAGCGCGTTCTTCACGCAAGGCCAGTGTTTCGGCAGCAATGGCACGGTTATCCGTTTCGCCCTCATTGGCACCGCGCGCCTGCCATCCCAGAAACGCCTTTTCGCGCAGATCGCGGCGGGGCGAGAATTGCAGGAACGGCACAATCAACGATCTGGACAGGGTAATAACCGGGCCGCCTGCGTCTTTTTCCACACCAGCGTTGCGGGCCGCATCAATAACAAACTCAGGCAGCCCCTCAAGGTCGGCTTCCTCAAGCTTCATAAACCATGACCGTTCATCCGCCAAAAGGTTCTGCGTGAATTGCGTGCCTAGAACAGCCAGCCGGCCCTTGATCTCCTTCATACGAGCGTCTTGCGCACCTTCCAAAGCAGCACCAGAACGCACGAACCCGCGATGCGTCAGCATCAGCACGCGGGCTTGCTCTGGCGTTAAATCAAAACTGTCACGTTTCTTCCAAACCTCAGCCACACGGGCGAACAATGCCTTGTTGCTAGATATCTCAGAAAAATGCGCCGCCAAAAGGGGGGAGAACTTGCGCTGTAACTCTTCCCGGGCCGGGTTACTGTCCGCGCCAGCCACCGTGAAAAACACCCCTAACACGCGATCAAGCTGCCGACCTGCCTGCTCCAGCGCCTCAATTGTGTTGCTGAATGTAGGCGCGGTATCGCTGTTGGCAATCGCATCAATCTCCTTGCGATGCGCGGCCAGCGCCTGATCCAGCGCTGGCTCGAAATCATCATCGGAAATTTTGTCGAACGGGGCCAGTTCGAACGGCGTGTTCCAGTCCTGAAGCAAGGGGTTTGTCATGGTGTTCTCCTTTGCCATTACAGGTAAGGTTCACGCCGCGCGGTTGCAATCACCTGTGGGGTATCCGCGTCAAATCAGCGGCTAAAGGCAAGGGTTTCGCCGCGACATCCGCCCCCCATTATCCCTCAAGGCCGGATGTAAGCGAACCCGTCTTCCTGCAATTCGATCAACCGGACAACACCCGATGGCACGACATTTGCCTCGGACAGCAACACCACATCATGGCCGGACTTTTTCTTCATACCGGCCATCGTATTGGCGCAGGCCGAAAAGCTGATGTTGTCCAGCTCGAGCGACATCGCGGAAACCCGCTGGGCCACTGGGCTTTTGTCGGCGATCAACATGTTCAGGCCGGGGCCATAGGTAACCATTTCGATGGTAACAGTATCGCCTTGGCTTTCATAATAGCGGGCAAGGTTGCTGGCATTATTCAGCGCCATATTCATCACCTGAGGGTCGTTTTCATCAACGTGAATGGCAACTTTATGCGCTACGCCTTCGGCGAAGGCCGCCAGCGGAGCCAATGCCAATGCGGCGGCAAGTACGAATCGTTTCATGGGTTTCTCCTCCTTCTAAATTGGGACCAGTCTAGCGCGTTTTTTGAACAACGCGGTATTTATGAGACGTCACCGCAAACCGGACAATCATCGCGCTTGCTGACGCCGATTACACGATTTTCTCCGTAAAGCGCATCATAGATCACCATCTGCCCGCGCAACGGCGCGCCTGCCCCCGTGATGACCTTGATCGCCTCGACCGCCATCATTGACCCAATGACACCGGGCAGCGGGCCGATCACCCCGGCCTGCGCGCAAGACGGGGCCAGATGTGCGGCGGGGGCTTGCGGGAACACACATTGATAACATGGCGCGCCTTTGGCCGGGTCAAAGACACTTAGCTGCCCCTCCCATTGGCTCAGCGCGCCCGAGATCAGCGGAACGCCCACAGCAACACAGGCGCGGTTAACCAAATAGCGCGTTTCGAAATTATCGGTCCCATCCAGAACGATGTCATATTCCGCGATAAGGGTCTCGGCGATCTCTTCGTCCAACCGACGATGATAGGGGCGGATTTTGACAAAGGGGTTCTGTGCCTCAAGCGCCATCTGCGCCGAAAAGACCTTGGCCATGCCAATGTTTTTGTCTGTGTGAATGACCTGGCGTTGCAGGTTTGCATTTTCGACAACGTCATCATCAATCACGCCGATTGTGCCCACCCCCGCCGCCGCTAGATACTGCAAAACAGGCGCGCCCAGACCGCCAGCGCCAACAACCAAAACCTTGGCACTCTTCAATGCTTTTTGGCCGCTGCCGCCCACCTCTCTCAGCACAATGTGGCGGGCGTACCGGTTCAGCTCCGTCTCGGAAAATGTGCCTGCGGGTTGGGATGTCGTCTCCCCAACCGGTGCCGCCCGGTTGCGTAAATATTTCAAACCCCAACCATAGGCAAAGGCCAACACAACAAACCCGGTTAACAACAACCAAGGTGCTGCACTGCCCCCTGTCGCCACCCGCAAGGGGTTCGTCTCTGGCAATAGCAGGTTTATCCCGATCACTGCCCCAAACAACGCGCCTAAAAGCTTCAACCGGGTCTCGCGGGCGCTGCCCATCGCCGCACCGGCACCCCAGATGACCGCCGCAAGGATAACAACCAGCAACATCTATTTCAGCCCTGTCGACCCGAATCCGCCAGCCCCGCGGGTGCTGTTCGACAATGTGTCGACCTCAACAGTGGCGTAACGTTTCACGTCGGCAATCACCGCCTGCGCAATCCTGTCACCATGCTGGATTTCGAAAGGCGCATCGCCAATATAATACAGCCCGACCATCACGACGCCGCGATAATCCTCGTCCACCGTGCCCGGCGCGTTGGGGATCAAAAAACCGTGCTTCAGCGCCAGTCCCGATCTTGGCCTGATCTGCATCTCTGTCTTGCGGGGAAGCTCAACATGAAAGCCGGTCGAAATCAGCTTAATCTCGCCCTTTGTGAAAACCATAGGGCCGTCAGGCAAGAACGCGCGCAAATCCATCCCGGCCGCACCGGCCGTGGCATAATCCGGCAAGGGTAAATCCGCATTCCCCGCCACCCGCTTAAACTTAATCTCAGACATCGTTATCCCTCAAAACATCTGCGCAGCAGCTATTTTCAAATGGTTTTAAATCCTCGCCGAAGGCATAGAAGCTTTTACGTCAACGCCTCGGCAATGCGCGCGGCCAGCTTTTTTGCCACCTGATCCTTGCCCATACGCGGCCAATCTTCTGCGCCAGCGTCACTGATCAAGGTGACAGCGTTTTCACCGCCCCCCATGATTCCGGTGCCCGGTGACACATCGTTCGCGACGATCCAGTCGCAGCCTTTGCGCAGACGTTTGGCGGTGGCGTTCTCGATCACATCATTGGTTTCTGCGGCAAATCCGACAACCAGCTGGGGCCGGCCCGATGCCATGTGGCTGACCGTCTTAAGGATGTCCGGGTTTTCCGCGAACTCAAGCATCGGCAAACCGTCTTTTGACTTTTTCAGCTTGCGGTCGCTTGCCGTGGTGACGCGCCAATCCGCCACGGCGGCGGCAAAAACACCAGCGTCAGCGGGCAACGCCGCATCGACGGCCTCTTGCATCTGCAGGGCGGTTTCGACGGGCACGACCTCTACCCCGCTTGGGGGCGGCACATCGGCAGGGCCCGTGATAAACACCACATCCGCCCCCAACGCAGCAAGGGCACTGGCGATGGCCGTCCCTTGCGCGCCAGAGGACCGGTTCGCGATATAGCGCACCGGATCAATCGGTTCATGGGTCGGGCCAGAGGTTACCAGAATGCGCCGGCCTTTTAGGGGTCCATCGTTCAGCTGCGCTTCAATCGCGGCCACGATTTCCAACGGTTCCGACATGCGCCCCGGTCCAAATTCCCCGCAGGCCATATCGCCGTCATTTGGCCCGACAACCGCGATACCGTCACCGCGCAACGTGGCAAGGTTGCGCTGCGTGGCCGCGTGTTCCCACATGCGCACGTTCATCGCAGGGGCGATCATCACCGGCGTGTCCGTGGCAAGCAATAGGGTCGAGGCAAGATCATTCGCCATGCCGCCCGCCATCTTGGCCATCAAATCAGCTGTCGCGGGCGCAACCACAACCAAATCGGCGACACGGCTAAGCTGGATATGACCCATCTCGGCCTCATCGCCCAAATCGAACAAATCGCGGTACAGCTTTTGCCCCGCCAAGGCCGACACAGACAGGGGCGTCACGAACTCTTCGCCAGCGCGGGTAAGAACCGGTGTCACCGTCGCGCCACGCTCGCGCAGGCGGCGGATCAGATCCAGCGATTTAAACGCCGCGATGCCACCACCGATAATCAGCAGAATATGTTTACCAGCCAGCATGTTCGGCCCTCTTTCACACAGTTAGGGTGAACCATAGGCCGCAAGGCCCCGTTCTGCCAGCCCCATCAGAGTTAGTTAAACGCCAAACAAGGGTCTTCACGCTCTGCCGGAGGAGACTGCAGAACCGCATCGAAACGCCCCTTGGGCACGATGCCATCCTCGCCCTGCCCCACCGTCATTACAGCGACATCGGGCCGAACCTGCGCGAGGGCAACAGGCGCGCCCCAATCAGCACGCGCATGGCCATTTCCGGTAATGACGACAACCGGCCCGCCCGTATCATCCAATGCTTCAATCGCGGCCTGCGCCAACCGCGCATCCCGAAGGCGTTGCACATCCACCATCGCAGGCAACAACTCCGCCGGCAGGGCGTCACAATGGGCCTTCATCTGCATCGCCTCGCGCTCTGCTTGCTGGTCGGGCTCCAACGGCGCGTCCAACCCAAACCCCGCTGCCTGCGCGCCAAATGCCGCGACAAGGCCCTCACCCATCGCCTTGCGCGCTGTCTCTCTCGGCACCGCAGCGCCATAGATTTGGGCATCAGCGCTTGCCGCGAATATCGGATAGTAAATTGCGAAATCAGGCCAGCCACTGTCATTCCAACCAAGCGCCTGCTCTAGCGCCGTTTCATCTTCGACAATCTCGCCATGAACCTGTGCCGCCTGCGCACCGGTGATCATCTCGTACACAACAGCTTTGGGCGCGACCTGTGCCACAATATCTGCTTGGATTTCATGATGGGCGGGATTGTCGTGCGTCTCCCCCAAAAAAATAATTTGCGCCGCATGTAACTGCGCGCGCAAATCATCGTTTAAAGGTTGAGCCGAAGCAAAAACTGGCAGTGCCAGAAAAACAGTAAGGTATCGAATCATATCAAGAAGTGATGGACTTCGGCTGACTGTGTTTCAAGCGTTTTGCGCATTTTTCCAAAGGCCGCTGCCTCGAGCTGGCGCACCCGTTCTTTCGACAAGCTCAGCTCTTCGCCCAAGCTTTCCAAGGTTCTCGGCTGCTCGCGCAGTTTGCGTTCGCGCACGATAAATTGCTCACGTTCATTCAACGCGTGCATCGCACCCAACAACCAATTGCGCAGCGTCGTGATATCGTGGCTTTCCTCGACTTTTTCCGCCGCCTGCGCACTGTCGTCCACCAGCGCGTCAATCCATTCGCGCCCTTCGTCTTCGGCGGATTGCGTGGCGTTCAGCGAATAATCAGAACCTGACAAGCGGCCCTCCATCATCTCGACATCATGCATCGGTACGCCAATTTCGGTCGAGATCATCTGGCGCAGCTGATGCCCGTCCAGCGTTTCACCGGCCACTTGGGCCTCACGCTCGATCCGGGCCTGAACACGGCGCATATTGAAAAACAGCGATTTTTGCGAAGATGTCGATCCGGTGCGCACCATCGACCAGTTACGCATAACGTGATCCTGAATGCTCGCCTTGATCCACCAAACCGCATAGGTCGAAAAACGTACGCCGCGATCGGGGTCAAATTTATCGGCGGCTTTCATCAGCCCCAGACTTGCCTCTTGAATAAGGTCATTCATCGGCGCGCCATAGCGTTTGAATTTACCCGCCATCGACACGGCCAGCCGCATATAGGCAGTGATCAACCGGTGCAGCGCCTCTTCGTCACGCTGGTCCCGCCAGGCATAGGCCAGCCTCAATTCAGTTTCCGCATCCAAAAGCTCTGCTTTCATTGCGGTACGGGTCAACGAAAATTCACGCGCTTGAGATTGTGCCACAGTAATCACCCCCTGATAGAAGAATTTTGGCTCTTTATTTTATGAACTCCAAAACTGGCCGCTTGGTTCAAATATTTTTAATATTTCTGCACCCGACCGCTTGAGGACCGGGTTAACTGCGCTAGTGTCCGCCGCATCATCAGGGGTTTTGGGGGCGGCAAAATGACAACGTGGCATTGGGTTCGACACGGGCCGACGCATGAAAAAGCCTTTGTTGGATGGCGCGATGTTCCGGCTGATTTGTCTGATCACGCCCAGATCGCGCGCCTAAATGCGCATTTGCCACGCGAAGCGATCCTTGTGTCATCCGACCTGATCCGCGCCGCTGCGACGGCAGATGTCTTAGCCCACCCTCAGCGCCAGCGCCTGCCCCATGACGAAAAACTACGAGAGATGGATTTCGGCCTCTGGGATGGCATGCACTTCCGCGACGTGTCTGAACAGCACCCCGAACTTAGTCGGGCCTATTGGACCACACCTGGCGATGTCGCCCCCCCGCAAGGCGAAAGCTGGAACGCTGCCGCCTCTCGCGTTAACGCCGCGGTGGACCGTCTGAATGCCCGTTACCCCGATGAACACATTATCGCAGTCGCCCATTTCGGGGTCATCCTGACGCAAATCCAGCGCGCCCTGAACATCACCGCGACAGAGGCATTTTCCCATAAGATCGACAACCTATCCGCCACGCAAATCACGGTGCGCCAAGCCCAGTGGGCCGTAACCCACATCAATCATTCCCCGTGATAGGGGACGTCACAAAATAGCATTTGCTCAGATCACGCGAGCGTGGCTAGAAATCGCCCATGACATATGATCTTTATATCGGCGACAAAACCTTCTCCAGCTGGTCCCTGCGCGGCTGCCTGATGCTTGAAAAATTCGACATCCCCTACCGAAGCCATATGGTCAGCCTATACGACGGCACCATGGCCCAAGACATGGCAAAGCTGGCACCGGCCAAGCTGGTCCCGACCCTCAAAACCCCACAAGGCGAAGTGATTGGCGAAACTCTTGCCATGGCCGAGACTTTGGCCGAACGGCACCCGGATAAAGCGCTTTGGCCAGCAGACCCTTCCGCACGGGCCCGCGCGCGCTGGCTATGTGCGGCGATGACGGCAGGGTTTTCCACGCTGCGCAGCGAATGTCCCATGGAGCTTCGACACGTGAACAAGGGCCTGCCGGTGTCAGACGCGCTGAAAACAGAGCTCGCGCGCTTGCAAGAGCTGTGGGATTACGCAAACAACGCATCCGACGGCAAAGGCCCGTGGCTTTTCGGCAGCTACAGCTTGGCCGATGTGTTTTACGCCCCCGTCTGCGCACGGATCATCGGGTATGACTTGCCAGTGTCCCAGTCCGCGCGGGACTACTGCCTAGTCACTCTGAACGATCCTGCCTTCAAAACATGGCGCGCAGAAGGCCTCAAGGTAAGCTATGACCCTGTCCCATACGACATCGATTGCGCCACGGCCCCTTGGCCCGTGGCTTGATCCAGCGCCTATTTCATTTTGCAAAATAAACTCAAATTCCGACGCATCCACCGGAGTTAACGCTTCTTAAACTCCCGAGACCTACGCATTAACCATCTTGGCCACCGAAAGGGCCCCTATGGTTTCGCGTGCATATACCGTTGCGTTTCAGGGCGTCGAGGCGCGCATTGTCGAAGTACAATGCGCCGTCTCTGCCGGTTTGCCCGCATTCTCGATTGTGGGGCTGCCCGACAAAGCGGTGTCAGAGGCCCGCGACCGGGTGCGTGCCGCACTTTCGTCGATGGCGATTGCACTGCCCAGCAAACGGATCACCATTAACCTAAGCCCTGCCGATCTGCCCAAAGAAGGCAGCCATTTTGATCTACCCATTGCTCTCGCGCTGCTGTCCGCCATCGACATTTTACCCCAGGATGTCACCCAATCGGTTGTCGCACTGGGCGAGCTGTCGTTGGACGGAGCGTTGATACCAGTGATCGGCGCATTGCCCGCTGCAATGACGGCAGCCGAACACAACCGCAGCCTTCTATGCCCTGAAGCCTCTGGCGCAGAAGCGGCTTGGGTCGGCAATACCCAAGTGATCGCGGCCGGTTCCTTGGGCGCTGTCGTACGTCATTATACCGGACAGGTGCCGATCGCACCCGCCGATCCGGGCGAAGTTTCCGCGCCGCACCAAACCAAAGACCTGCGCGACGTCAAAGGGCAGGAACGCGCGAAACGTGCCTTGGAAATTGCTGCCGCTGGGCGTCACCATCTGATGTTTGTCGGCACGCCGGGGTCGGGAAAATCCATGCTGGCCGCGCGACTTCCGTCGATCTTGCCCCCGCTCACGCCGCGCGAGGCATTGAGCACGTCAATGATCCATTCACTGGCCGGATTACTGGTCGAGGGCGGGATATCACGCACGCGGCCGTTTCGCGAACCGCACCACACTGCATCAATGGCCGCGATCATCGGCGGGGGGCGGCAGGCCAAACCCGGCGAGGTCAGCTTGGCGCATAACGGTGTCCTATTCATGGATGAATTCCCCGAGTTTCCCCGCATGGTGCTTGAGACGCTGCGCCAACCGGTTGAAACCGGCGAGGTCATGATCGCCCGCGCCAATGCGCATGTGCGATATCCGTGTGAATTCATACTTGTCGCCGCCGCAAACCCTTGCAAATGCGGATATCTTAGCGATCCGGCACGCGCTTGCAGCCGCGCCCCCGCCTGCGGCGAAGACTACATGGCCCGCATATCCGGCCCCTTGATGGACAGGTTTGACTTGCGGGTGGATGTGCCCCCTGTCGCTTTTACCGATCTGGATTTGCCCGGCGATAGCGAAGGGTCGGCCGAGGTCGCAGCCCGTGTCGCATCGGCGCGCCAGATCCAAGAGACCCGCTTTGCCGATGCCCCAGATGCGCATTTGAACGCAGATGCCGAGGGCGATTTATTGGAAAGCATTGCAACACCTAATGCCGAGGCCCGCGCGCTGTTGTTGCAGGCAGCGGAGCGGTTTCACCTGTCGGCGCGTGGCTATCATCGCGTGTTGCGTGTCGCGCGCACCATCGCTGATTTGGATCAAGCCGAGACCGTCCAAAAACACCATCTGGCCGAGGCGCTTAGCTTTCGGATACCGGCGTCGGCAGCGCTTTGATCCATCCGGCAAGGTTGCCCAAGGTCTGACGGGCCTCGGGCAAAATGTTGTGAAAAAGCGGCCAAACATGCGGCAGGTCGTGCTCCTCGTGAAAGGAGACGTCGACATCGCAGGACTTTAGATGTTGGTTCAGCGCGCGCGCATCATCGCGCAAGATTTCCGTATCGCCCACACATAACCACACGGGCGGCGCGCCACGAAAATTGGCGCTTAACGTGTTCAGTCGTACATCTGAGCGATCCGCATCGCCCAAATACATATTCAGCAACTCGCCCGCACGATCGGAGGGAAGGACGGCCTCTCGGTCGGCGTTTTCAACCACGCTGGCCCCTTGGCGTGTGTAATCCACAAAGGGCGAAAACCCGAAAACACCACGAGGCGCAGGCAGTTTTTTAGTCAAAATTTCGGACAGCAGACCAAAGGCCAGCCCACCCCCGGCACTGTCACCGCCCACCACGATATTTTGCGCGCTCACACCTGACGCAATCAATGCGCGATAGGCGGCTTCCACGTCATCTGCGGCTGTGGGAAACTTGAACTCAGGTGCCAACCGGTAGCGTGGCATCACAACCCGTGCGCCCACACGCGCCGCCAATTGGCCCAACATCGCCGCGTGGGTTTCGGGGCTGCCAAAGACAAAACCGCCACCGTGGATATAGAAAATAACGATGTCAGAGGTAACATGCTTTGGCGTCACCGTCAGCACATCGACGTCACCCGGTAAGGTCGTCTTCTCAATCGTCGTCCCGCGCGGTGCGTGAAACAGCAGTCGCGCACTAAGCTCAAGGTTCTTGCGCAGTTTCTGCGGCGTCTTGGCACGGCGCATCTTGCGCTTTTCAACCAGCCGCAAATAGGTGTTCAGCGCTGGACGTATCAGGCTCATGCGCGGCGCGCTTCAATCGCTTCCCAGATTTTGGCCGCAATGTTGGTGCCGTCAAAACGCTCAAGCTCTTGGATGCCGGTTGGCGAGGTGACGTTGATTTCGGTCAGGTAATCGCCGATCACATCGATGCCGACAAATATCTGACCTTTTTCCTTAAGCACGGGGCCGATGGCCGCGCAAATCTCAAGATCGCGGTCGGTCAGGCCGACCTTTTCAGGTCTGCCGCCAACATGCATGTTGGACCGTGTTTCGCCCGCTGCGGGGACGCGGTTGATGGCGCCCACGGCCTCCCCGTCCACCAAGATCACACGTTTGTCGCCTTTGGACACCGCTGGCAGGAATTTTTGCACGATCAACGGCTCGCGCGAGAAACCGGTAAACAGCTCGTACAGCGATCCAAGGTTGCGGTCGTTTTCGTCAAGCCGGAACACACCGGCCCCGCCATTGCCGTACAGCGGCTTCAGGATCACATCGCCATGCTTGGCCTTGAACGCCTTGATCGTATCAAGATCACGCGCGATTGTGGTCGGCGGGATCAGATCGGGGAAATCGAGGCACATCAGTTTTTCGGGGTAATTGCGCACCCAAAACGGATCATTCACAACCAGCGTTGTTTCTTTGATCCGGTCCAAAAGATGCGTTGATGTGATGTAATGCATGTCAAACGGCGGGTCTTGGCGCAGCCAGACTACATCGAAATCCGCCAAATCAACCTCGCGCAGCGGGCCAAGCGTCGCGTGATCGCCCTGCACGCGCTGAACCGTCAGATCATGCCCTTTTGCTGTGATCCGACCCTCTTGGAACGCAAGATTGTCAGGCAGGTAATAGAAAAGGGTATGCCCCCGCGCCTGCGCCTCTTCGGCGATGCGAAAGCTGCTGTCGGCGTTAATGTTGACGGCCCCGATCGGGTCCATTTGAAAGGCGATTTTCATACCAGATCTCCGTACTGTTCAACATTAGATGACGCAGCACGGCGCGGGGTGCAATGGGTCAGTCGTGGCCAAACGCGTTTTCGACGATGCGCAGCTGCCCCGTTTGGTCGACCAAGGCGACGTCAAATCGCACATTGGTCAGCGGGCCGTTTGGCTCCCCGGCAAGGAATTCTTCGGCTGATCCCATAATCCTGTCGATCTGGCGGCGTGACACCCGCAAGGCCGCGCGCTCAAAGCTTTGGCTTTTCTTGACCTCAACGAAAATCAAATCGGCATCGCTGCGCATGATCAGGTCAATCTCGCCGCGCTTGCCCCGCCATCTTTCACAAGCGAGGGTATATCCCCGCGAAACGTAATCCCGCGCGACAGCATTTTCAGCGGCCTGACCTGCGTAATAGCTGACCGACCCCTGAATTTGCTTTGCCGCAGACATGATTAACCGTTCCCTTTGCCCTGCTCCAACGCGGCCTGATACACCTGCCGGCGCGGCAGATTATGCGCCTGTGCCACCATATCGACCGCATCACGCATCGACATATTCTCTAACGCCGAAGCCAGATCAGAGGTTAGGTCACTCTGGCTAACAGATTGTGAACGCCCCCGGTCAATGAGAACCACAATCTCGCCCTTGGGGGTTTTGTCGGCATAATGGTCTTGCAGTTCTGCCAATGTGCCCCGGCGGACTTCCTCGAATTTTTTCGTCAATTCGCGGCAAACGGCAGCGGGGCGATCGTCGCCCAACGCATGTGCGGCATCCCGCAACATGGCACCAACACGTTTGGGCGATTCGTAGAATACCAACGTCCCTTGGACGTCTTTCAGCTTTTGAATTGCGGTCAGGCGGGCCGATTTCGCATTTGGCATAAATCCGGCAAAGAAAAATGCGTCGGTCGGCAACCCAGCCAAAGCCAGCGCCGTCAACACCGCAGACGGCCCCGGTGCGCAGGTCACCATCAGCCCGGCTTGCGACACGGCGCGCGACAGCTCGAACCCGGGATCGGCAATAAGCGGCATTCCCGCCTCGGACGCGTAAGCGACGGATTTTCCATCCCGAATAGCAGCTAATAGCTTGTCTTGTACACCTGCGCCCGAATGGTCATGCAGCGCAAGCACCTTGCGCCCGTCAAGCGGAACACCATGAATTTCCATCAACCGGCGCATGCTACGGGTGTCTTCGGCCGCCAGCACATCAGCCGAGGCCAACACATCAAGCGCACGCAAAGTAATGTCGCGGGCGGTTCCAATTGGCACGCCGACAAAGTAAAGCCCCGCTGAGAGCGGTACCTTCTGGTAATTCAAGCTGGACCCGCCTTTCGCACGCACTATGATTAAAGCATCTGTTCACGGGCTATTGCCGCCGACATGCCACCAATGGAGTGACCCCGCTATGTTCGCCGTTTTCGACACCCTTCGCAAGCCACTGCGGCTTTTGATCCTGCCCCTTGTGGCATTTGTTCTAGCGGCATGCGAGCCGGGCGGAATGACCGGTATCGGGTCAAACAATGGCCCCCGCATTGATGCAAGCAAGCCGGTTCCGGTTGCCCTGCTTATTCCGCGCGGCGGTTCTGACAGCGATAACGTGCTGGCGCAAGATCTTGAAAATGCAGCGCTGCTTGCGATCCGCGATCTTTCGGGGGTGCAGATTGATCTGCGCGTCTATGGCACCGGCGGCAACGCGGCCATGGCCGCCCAAGTTGCGGCACAGGCCGTCAACGAAGGGGCGCAAATCATTATCGGACCGCTTTATGGCGAAGCTGCGAACGCCGCGGGCAAGGCCGTTTCTGGCAAGGGTGTCAATGTTCTGGCCTTCTCAAACAACCCCAGCATTGCGGGGGGCAACGTCTTTGTAATGGGCCAAGGGTTCGGTGACACCGCAGACCGTCTGGTCGGCTATGCCAAGGCCAGGGGGAAAGACAAAATCCTGATCCTGCACGGCGATGACGTGGCAGGGCAACTGGGCCGCAACGCGATCCAGAAAGCCATCGCAGCAAACGGTGCTACATCTGCGGGCGTTGTCGATTACGCGCTAAGCCAGGAAGCCGTTATTGCAGCGGTCCCCCGCGTCAAGGCAGCGGTCACCGCAAATGGTGCCAACGCGATTTTCCTGACCACATCATCGGCCAGCGCGCTGCCACTGTTTACACAGCTGCTGCCCGAAGCAGGCCTACCCGTCGCGACAACCCAATACATCGGCCTGACCCGCTGGGATATTCCAGCCCAAACGCTGTCACTGCCGGGCGTTCAGGGCGGCTGGTTTGCACTGCCTGACCCATCGGCATCGACTGCATTCTCGCAACGCTACACCCAGGCCTATGGCGCGTTGCCAAACCCGATTGCGGGCCTGGCTTTTGATGGCATCGCCGCTGTCGGTGCATTGGTCAAATCCGGCCATTCGGATGCGTTGTCTGCTGCCCGCCTGACCCAAGGCGCAGGCTTTCGCGGGGCCAGCGGTGTGTTCCGTTTCAAAGCAGACGGCACAACCGAACACGGTCTGGCGGTTGCAACCGTGCGCAACAATTCCGTCGTGATCATTGACCCCGCCCCCAAGGCTTTCGGCGGGGCCGGTTTCTAAAGGACACTAAGTGGTAAAACCATTAGTTGCACAGGCTGAATCAGGTGAGGCAACAGCGCTTCACCTGATCAGCGCACCCGAATTGATATTCGACGAAGATGCGGTTTCAGACGCCCTGACGGCCGCATTCGAAGGCGTCACAGACAGCAGCGAGGTGCGCGCCGCCGCCGTGCGCATTCTGGGCGACGCACAAAAAGCAGGCCGGGCCGAGATCGCGCGCGCCTTTGCGGCGACCCCTTTCGATGCCCGTGCGATGACATCCGCCTATTGTTTTCTGACCGACCAACTGGTGCGCGCCACGTTGCAAATCGCTGTTCAACGCCTGCATCCCAAACCCAACCCCACATCCGGCGAACGGTTGGCCGTGATTGGCGTTGGCGGGTATGGCCGGGGTGAAATGGCCCCGTTTTCCGACGTCGATCTGCTGTTTTTGATCCCCTACAAGGCGACCGCCTGGACAGAAAGCGTCATTGAATCCATGCTTTATATGCTGTGGGATCTAAAGCTAAAGGTAGGCCATTCCACCCGCACCATACGCGACTGCATCCGTTTGGGCACCGAAGACTACACGATCCAGACCGCCCTGCTTGAACACCGCTTTATCGCCGGGAACCTTGATCTGACCGCCGACTTGGACGAAGCGCTGAAAACCGATCTTTTCTCGGGCTCGGGGCGCAGCTTTATTGAGGCCAAGCTGCAAGAACGCGGGTTGCGCCATCGCAAGCAAGGTCTGCGCTATCAGGTTGAGCCGAACGTTAAGGAAGCAAAGGGCGGCCTGCGCGATCTGCAATCGTTGTTCTGGATCGCCAAACGTATTTATAGCGTCGAAACAGCCGCTGATCTGGTGGATCGTGGCATCTTTCTAGAAGAAGAGTTCAAAACATTTGTCGCCGCCGAAAACTTTCTGTGGGCGGTGCGCGGCCATCTGCATTTGCTGTCAGGGCGCGCGACAGAGCAGTTGACCTTTGACATGCAAGTCGCCGTCGCCGAAGCGATGGGATATGCGGATACTGGTGGCAGGCGCGGCGTCGAAGTGTTCATGCAGAACTATTTCCGCCATGCCACCCAAGTGGGCGAGTTGACGCGCATTTTTCTGACCAAGTTGGAAAGTATCCACATCAAGGCCGAACCCCTGCTGGAGCGTATCTTTCGCCGTCGCCCCAGAATGCGCAACGGCTATCACGTCGTCGGCGGCCGGTTGGCCATTGTGGATGACGCCGCCTTTATCGCCGACAAGCTGAACCTGTTGCGCATCTTTGAAGAGGCGTTGCGGACCGGCATGCTGATCCATCCTGATGCCATGCGTCTGGTAAAGCTGAACCTGAACTTGATCGACGACGATATGCGCAACAATGCCGAAGCGCAGCGCATTTTCCTTGATCTGATGCTCAAGCATGGCAACCCCGAACGCGGGCTGCGCCGCATGAACGAATTGGGCGTTCTATCCGCCTTTATCCCCGAATTTGAGAACATCGTCGCGATGATGCAGTTCAATATGTATCACAGCTATACGGTGGACGAACATACGATCCAGTGCATCACCAACCTTGCGCTGATCGAAAAGGGCGAGCTGGAAGAAGACCTGCCTGTTGCCTCAAACATCCTAAAGCGCGGGGTGAACCGCAAAGTCATCTATGTGGCACTGCTGCTGCATGACATCGCAAAAGGCCGCCCCGAAGACCATTCGATCCTTGGCGCACAAATGGCCCGCAAGATCGCCCCACGGCTGGGCCTGAACAAGGCCGAAGTCGACACGGTTGAATGGCTGGTCCGTTATCACCTGTTGATGTCCGACATGGCGCAGAAACGTGACATTGCCGACCCCCGTACCGTGCGTGATTTCGCCAAGGCCGTGCAAACGGTCAAGCGGCTTGATCTGCTATGCGTCCTGACCGTTTGCGACATCCGCGGCGTGGGGCCGAACACGTGGAACAACTGGAAGGCCGTGCTGATCCGTGGCCTGTACCGCCAGACAAAACGCGCCCTTGAAACCGGGCTCGAAGACCTCAATCGCGCAAATCGCGGGAACGAGGCGAAAAAGACCCTGCGCGCCGCGCTTGCCGATTGGCCGCGCAAGGATTTGCAGATCGAAACCGCGCGTCACTATCCGCCCTATTGGCAGGGTCTGCACGTCACGGCCCATGTGGTGTTCGCCCAGCAGCTGCGCGACATTAAAGACGGCGAAATTCGGATCGACCTGCACCCTGACGACGACCGCGATGCCACGCGTGCGTGTTTTGTCATGGCCGATCATCCCGGCATTTTCGCACGGCTTGCCGGTGCCTTGGCGCTGGTTGGTGCAAATGTGGTTGATGCCCGCAGTTACACAACCAAAGACGGCTACGTGACCGATGCATTCTGGATTCAGGACGCGGATGGCAACCCCTATGACGCCGCCCGCCTGCCGCGCCTACGGCAGATGATCTCGAAAACGCTCAAGGGTGAAATCCTTGCCCGCGAGGAACTAAAATCCCGCGACAAGGTCAAGAAACGCGAGCGCGCGTTCAGGGTTCCGACGCATATCACCTTTGATAACGATGGTTCCGAAATCTATACCATCATCGAGGTCGACACCCGCGACCGCCCGGGGCTGCTCTATGATCTGACGCGCAGCTTGGCCGAGGCGAACGTATATATCGCAAACGCGGTTATCGCGACCTACGGCGAACAGGTGGTTGATACCTTCTATGTCAAAGACATGTTCGGCCTGAAATACCACTCGGAAAGCAAGCAAAAAGGCCTTGAGAAACGCCTGCGCCTCGCCATCGCAGAAGGGATCGAGCGCGCGCAGGACGAGTGATATTCAGCGTGCCTGAGGGATCAATCTGGGTCGGCGGTTTTCCGTTTGCGGCCTAGCGCGCCCTCATATCAACAATTGCGCAATGCGACGCTAAACGATACGCCATTTGCATCGCAGTCACAGGGCACGCATTCAAATGAAACCAATCCGACTGATGTCTGGCTTTTTCACAGTCGGTATCTGGACCTTTCTAAGCCGCATTATGGGTTTCATCCGCGACATGATGGTTGCGGCATATCTTGGCTCGGGCCCCGCCGCCGAAGCGTTCTTGGTCGCCTTTTCCCTGCCCAACATGTTTCGCCGTTTCTTTGCCGAGGGCGCGTTCAACATGGCCTTTGTGCCAATGTTCGCGAAAAAGCTAGAAAGTGGTGACGGCGCAGAAGAATTTGCCCAAGACGCTTTTGTCGGAATGGCGTTTATCCTGACCATCTTCACCGTCATTGGCATTGTTGCGATGCCCGGTTTGGTGCTGCTGATGGCGTCGGGTTTTGCAGGCGACACTCGGTTTGATCTGGCCGTTGAATATGGGCGGCTTGCCTTTCCCTATATTCTCTTCATCTCGCTCGCCGCACTTGTGTCGGGCGTTCTGAACGCCACAGGCCGATTTATGGCAGCCGCCGCCGCTCCGGTGGTTCTGAATATCGTTTTCATCATTGCGGTCCTGATCGGTGCCGCCCTTGGCCGTGAAGGCTCCGACGTATTGGGCGTTGGCATCGACAAAGCCCTTGGCATTCAAATCGGTGATACGCTGGCCTTGTCTGTCCCCCTTGCTGGCATCGCGCAACTGGCGTTGGTCTGGTGGGCGGCCAAACGCGCGGGCTTCACCCTCGGCTTCAGCCGCAGGCCGCGTATGACGCCTGAACTCAAACGTCTGGCCATCATTGCGGCCCCGGCCGCCCTTGCAGGCGGTGTGATGCAGATCAATCTGCTGGTCGGTCGCCAAGTGGCCAGCTTTTATGAAGGGGCCGTTGCCTGGCTCAACTACGCTGATCGGCTGTACCAACTCCCGCTGGGCGTCGTCGGTATTGCCGTTGGCGTGGTCTTGCTGCCTGACCTGTCTCGCCGCCTCAAGGCTGGGGATGAACAGGGCTCTCACACCCAAATCAGCCGCGCTGCCGAAGTATCACTCGCCCTGACAATCCCGTCAGCGGTGGCCTTGATGGTCATCCCCTTCACACTGGCCTCTGTGCTTTTCCAACGGGGCGCGACAACCGTTGATGATGCCGCTGCCATTGCAATGGCAGTGGCCATCTACGGCCTTGGCCTGCCCGCTTTCGTTCTGCAGAAAATCCTGCAACCGCTCTATTACGCCCGCGAAGACACCAAACGCCCGTTCTACTTTGCCGTCGTGGCGATGGTCGTGAATGTGGTGCTGGCCGTCGGCCTCAGCCCCGTTATCGGCTGGATCGCCCCTGCCATCGCCACCACACTTGCAGGGTGGGCCATGTTCGGCCTGCTCGCCTTTGGCGCACGTGGCTTTGGTCTTGCGGCAAAATTCGATGCCCGCTTCCATAAACGCATTTGGCGCATTCTCGCAGCCTCCGCCGTTATGGGTGTTACGATCTGGTTTGCAAATGTCGCGCTACAAACATTGCTTGGCCAGCCATGGTGGCGCGGCATTGGGCTGGTGATTTTGGTCGCTCTTGGCAACCTTGTCTATTTTGGCACGGGCCAGTTGATCGGTGCCTTCAAATTAAGTGAATTCAAAAGCGCATTAAAACGCGGCTAATCCCCGTTTTCCAAATGGTCTAAAATCCCGGGGGGTCAGGGGGGCTGGCCCCCCTGCCTCGCGTGAAAAATCAACGATGCCTTACACGCGCCCGCAATTTCGCCCATTCACCGGGTGCCAACACGAAACACAGACCAAAGCCGACAAAGAACCCAAACAGGTCCGCCAGCCACTGTGTTCCCGCCTCAAAAAACACGCCCCACAAAAGCTGTATGCCCATCAAAAGCGCGATCAGAAGAAATGCGCGGTATTGCGGTTCGCCAAGGTTCGCCAACTTGCGCCACATGACAAAAGAATAGGCCCCGATCAGCCCATAGACATTGGGGTATGCCCCCACCAGCCAGATCGGATCATCCAGCACCAGCGCGTATAAAATCGCCCCCATGATACCGGCTGCAAAAAAGATCAGCACAACCGCCGTTTGGCCCATCGCCTCGGCCACCATTTTGCCAAGCGCCAGCAAAAGAACCATGGCAAAAACCGCATGGGTGAACCCCAGATGGACAAAGGAATAGCTTACGACGCGCACAACCTCGGACGCGGGGAACCGCCGGTTCGCGATCATCCAGTCAAACACCTCGTTTGAAAACCCGTAGTCGCGCACCAACGCCAAGCGCCAGCCGACCGCGCCGGGGCCACCGATGATACCGGCCTCGGCCAAAGACAGGCCTGCCTCAATCCCGGCGATCGCCAGAAAAAGCAGCGTCACGGCAGCGGGCATCGGATTGACGGGCGGTTGAAAATCAGGATCAGTCATGGGGCCTCCTTGACGGGGTTGGTGCGCATGGGTAAGCCCATCGTGCCGTCTTTTCCAGCCTTATCGGAGCGTTGCCATGACCGACACCCAATTTACCCCGCGCGTGTTCTCGGGCATTCAACCGTCCGGTGGTCTGACGCTCGGCAACTATCTGGGCGCGATGAAGCGTTTCGTGGATATGCAAGACGAAGGGTCATACCAGACCGTCTATTGCATGGTGGACCTGCACGCGATCACTGCGAAATTCCAAGACCCCGCCACCTTACGCCACAATACGCGTGAACTGGCCGCTGGTTTTATCGCGGCCGGGATCGATCCGGCCAAATCCATCCTGATCAACCAATCCCAAGTGCCCGAACACGCGCAGCTTGCGTGGATCTTTAATTGCGTGGCGCGCATGGGCTGGATGGGGCGCATGACCCAGTGGAAAGACAAGGCCGGCAAAAACGCCGAGACGGCGTCGCTGGGCCTGTTCGCCTATCCTGCATTGATGGCCGCCGATATTCTGATTTACCACGCCACCCATGTGCCGGTGGGCGAGGACCAGAAACAGCATCTTGAGCTGACCCGCGACATCGCGGCCAAGTTCAACCATGACTACGGCGTTGATTTCTTTCCACTGACGGAACCTGTGATCGAAGGGGCGGCGACGCGCGTGATGTCCTTGCGCGATGGCTCCAAGAAGATGTCAAAATCTGACCCGTCCGACGCCAGCCGTATCAACCTGACCGACGATGCCGACGCGATTGCCAAGAAAATCCGCAAGGCCAAAACGGACCCTGATGCACTGCCCTCCGAGGTCGAAGGCCTCAAGGACCGGCCAGAGGCACGGAACCTTGTAAACATCTATGCCGCGTTGAACGACCAAACGGTTGAACAGGTGCTAGCCGATGTGGGTGGGCAGCAGTTCGGCAGCTTCAAACCGCTGCTGGCCGAGCTTGCCGTCGCCAAGATGTCACCGATCAGCACACGTATGGCCGAACTGATGGCCGACACTGCCGAGATTGACCGCATCCTTGCCCATGGCGCGACGCAAGCACGAGAAATCACCGCGCCGATCCTCAAGAAAACTTACGAGATCGTCGGGATGGTCGGCTAAACATATTAGGATAGAGAAGCACGGATTTACGCTTGTCCTGATTGGGGCACGCAAGTCATCCGCTGGCTTGGTGCCCCTATCGGGCGCTCAAGACCAGGCATAAACTCTCGAAAACTTTGCGCGGTACGCTGGTACTGGCCGCCGAAGCTACCTATCTAGTGACCCATGTCCCGTTCTGTGGCCACGCCACCATTGCAGCCTATGCAGTCCGTGATACCATCGTGCCAGATCCGCATGCGGAGAATATTCAAAACCGCCAGCCCAGCCCAAAAATTTGACGCCGTCCTGCGCGATGCCATTGATGCAATGGCGCAAGATCTGAACTGATAAGAGAGACTTCCATGCCAACACCAAACCCAGACGCGCTGCACTTTCTGCAAACCCGCCGGTCCCGCCCGGCCAAGACGCTGACCACCCCTGTACCAGATCGGGATACGTTGCTGCCCCTGCTGACAGCCGCCGCGCGCACCCCTGATCATGGCAAGCTTGAACCATGGCGCTTTATCGTGATCGACAAACCTGCAATGGGCCGTCTGGCAGATATCGCGCAGGCCCGTGGTGAGGCCCTGAACCTTGACCCAATGCAAGTCATGAAAGGGCGCGGCCAGTTCGATCAGGGCCATCTTGCCGTGGTCGTGGTCGAGGTGCAGAAACCATCGCCAAAGGTGCCCCCGCTTGAGCAAACCTATTCCGCCGGTGCCGTATGCCTTGCGCTGACAAACGCGGCGCTTGCTGCGGGTTGGGGTGCGAACTGGCTCAGCGGCTGGATCAGCCACGATCGCGTCTTTATGCAACAGGGCTTTGGCTTGGCTGAAAACGAACGCATCGCCGGGATCATCCATATCGGGACCGAAACCGCTGCCCCGCCCGAACGCCCACGCCCCGACGTTTCCGCAATAACCACATGGCTATAGCGCAGATTTTTCAGGCGGTTGGCCTTGCCCTTGGCCAACTAACCGACCCGCGGTTTCGCAAGGTTTTCGTCAAAGGCATCGGACTGGCCCTGCTATTGCTGATCGGCATCGCCGCAGCCTTTGTCTGGTTTGTCGGATGGCTGACCGGCGACATGACGTCGATCCCATTGCTGGGCGAGGTTACATGGCTGGATGATCTATTCAGCTGGGGGGCCGGGTTGCTACTGATGGGGCTGTCGGTCTTTTTGATGATCCCCGTCGCATCGGCGATAACGTCATTGTTTCTGGATGACGTGGCCGATGCCGTCGAGGCAGAACATTACCCGCACCTGCCCCCCGCAAACCAGGTGTCCCTTGGCGATGCGCTGCGTGATACGGTGAATTTCATGGGGGTGTTGATTGGCGTGAACGTCATCGCGCTGATCTTTTACATCCTTTTTGCCCCGCTTGCGCCGCTGATCTTTTGGGCGGTGAACGGGTTTTTGCTGGGCCGTGAATATTTCACGCTGGCCGCCATCCGCCGTGTGGGCCGTGCCCAGGCAAAACTGCTCAGACGCAAACATATGGCAACAATCTGGGCCGCAGGGGTGTTGATGGCGATGCCGCTGTCTGTTCCCCTGCTGAACCTTGTCATCCCGGTCTTAGGCGCGGCGACCTTTACCCATCTGTTCCACCAATTGGTGTCAGATCCCCATGCAGCCAATATTCAATATCCGCCACGGTGACGATGCCGGACAGGATGAACCAGACAGTGAATGTCCAAAGCGCCAGCGTGATCCCCGTCGTCCACCACGCCTTTTTCTTGAGGTGGTGATGTTCCGGCGCGCCTGCATGCGTGCCCTCTACGATCTCGCCCAAATCGCCTTGGGTTTTCACGCGGATCGGCAGCGCAATCATAAAGATCATGGACCATATAACGGCAAACAGTACGAGGGCTGATGTAACACCCATGGTTACACCTGCTCCAGCTCGACCAGAGCGCCGTTAAAATCTTTGGGGTGCAGGAAAATCACGGGTTTTCCGTGGGCACCGATCTTGGGCTCTCCGTTCCCCAGAACGCGCGCGCCGGTTGCTTTCAGATGGTCACGGGCCGCGATGATATCATCAACCTCGTAACAGATGTGATGAATGCCACCGGCCGGGTTCTTTTCCAGAAACCCATTGATCGGGCTGTCGTCACCCAACGGGTACAGCAATTCGATCTTGGTGTTTGGCAGCTCGATAAAGATGACGGTCACGCCATGGTCGGGTTCATCTTGGGCGGGACCCACATTGGCACCAAGCGCATTGCGGTACTGGTCTGCAGCGGCTTCCAAATCTGGCACGGCAATTGCTACGTGGTTGAGACGGCCGATCATCTTACTTCTCCTGCTTTCTTAAAGGTTAACAGTTTATGGGCCGGGTTGGGGCCGAGAGCAATGCGTCACGTTAACGCCCTATTAGCCAAGCAAGCCTAACCATAGTGCCATCAGGGTCGTGGGACAGTAAGGAGAATGATGAAATGGACAAATTGGGCCTTCAGACAGACACCCTTCCCACCCCCACGGTAGAACGGCCCTTGCTGGGGCTAACGGTTCTGGTGATCGAAGACAGCCGTTATGCGTGCGAAGCGATGCGCCTGTTGTGCCTGCGTTCCGGCGCACGGATTAGACGGGCCGATTGCATCCGCGCCGCGCGCCGCCATCTACAGGTCTATCGCCCTTCGGTGGTGATCGCCGATCTGGGCCTGCCCGACGGTAACGGCATTGACTTGATCCAGGAACTTTCGCGCGCCCAAAACCGGGTCGATGCGATCCTTGCCATTTCCGGTGATACGCATTTGGCCCCCGACGCGATTGCAGCAGGGGCCGACGGGTTTATTGAAAAGCCGCTGACGTCATTGGCGCAGTTCCAGCAAAGTGTTCTATCGGTCCTGCCCCCTGACCGGCAGCCCAAAGGCGTGCGCGCCGTGGTCGATGAAACCGTCGAACCGGACGAAATCGCCTATCAGGATGACATGGCCCATATTGCGGACGTGCTGGATGACAGCGGCGATTCAGTGACGCTGGATTATGTCGCACAATTTCTGGGCGGGGTGGCGCGCAGCGCATCTGACACCGCGCTGGAACAGGCAGCCCTTGCCTTGGCCAAAAAACGTGCATTGGGGCAACCGGCGGAAACCGAACGAGCCACCATTGCAGGATTGGTTCAGAACCGGCTATCGCAGCGTATCGCCATCTAAATTTGACAGCCTTAGATGGCCGGGTCGCTTGCCACGCGCACCAACCGGGTCAGGTCCGACAGGCTTTCGCGTTGTTGGCCATCTGCGTCAAAATTGCTGGGCGCAAGCCATGTGCCAAAGGCCTCTTTCAGGCCGGGCCATTCCGTATCGATGGCCGCAAACCACGCCGTGTCCCGGTTGCGCCCTTTCACGACAGCCGCTTGGCGAAAGATGCCTTCGTAGCTAAAGCCCAACCGTTGCGCGGCCCGGCGCGATGGCATGTTCAGCGCATTACACTTCCATTCATAGCGCCGATATCCCGCGTTGAACGCCCATTCCATCATCAGATACATCGCCTCGGTCGCGGCGCGCGTGCGTTGCAACGCGGTGCTAAAGGTGATTGATCCAACCTCGATCGATCCTGCGGCCGGGGCGATGCGCAGGTAACTCGCAACGCCTTCCCAACGTCCAGTCTCAAGGTTTTTGATCGCATAAAAGAACGGGTCATCGCGTGTTTCAGTATCGCGCACCCAGCGGTGAAACTGGGACGAGGATGAAAACGGACCATCGTACATGTAATGCCACAAATGATCCTGCCCTTCGAACGCGTTGAACAGAACCGCCGCATGATCACGGGCGGTAAGTGGTTCGAGTTTTACGTATTTCCCCAACATCCCTTCGCGCGACGGTAAAGGGGGCGCAACAAAACTCGGCACAGGAAAGCCGAGCGGCGAAGAGTTGGGGGCATTATCATTCATAAGCATCACGTTAGGGCCAAGCGATACGAAGGCCAAGCCTGTAAAATTAGCGCGTCTTGTCAGGCGCAGCCCTTAGTCTCACCAAAGTTTGGACACAAAAACCCAGCACCATTGACCCCACTGAACCCGCTTGGCGTTAAAGGAGCCCGACATATGCTGGTCAATGTCAAAGCGGCGTGCCGGGCGTACCGCGAAGAAACGCGCATGGACTGGGTGGTTTTGGCAGCCGATCTGGTGGGGATGGCCCTTGTTGCGCTGGCATTTATCCACGCCCGCATCACAGACCATGCGACTGAGGATACGCTCCAGATCGCCACGGCGCTATTCTAAACGCCCCTCGTATTTTCAGCCTCGGAATAAACAAAAAAGCCCGCCATCGGCAATCCGGTGGCGGGCTTTTTCCAATCTATACTGTCCGCTTAGTCTTGCGGGATCACCCGCAGGCCAAGCTCCATCAATTGATCGGGCATCGGGTCGTTTGGCGCGTTCATCATCAGGTCTTCCGCGCGTTGGTTCATCGGGAACAGGATGACCTCGCGAATGTTCGCCTCTTCCGCCAGCAGCATCACGATGCGGTCGATACCAGCGGCACAGCCACCGTGGGGCGGGGCACCGTATTGGAACGCGTTAACCATACCGCCAAACCGTTTTTCGACTTCATCCTTGCCGTAGCCTGCGATTTCAAACGCCTTGAACATGATCTCTGGCTTGTGGTTCCGGATCGCGCCCGACACCAGTTCATACCCGTTACAGGCCAAGTCATATTGATAGCCAAGCACCTCAAGCGGGTCGCCCATCAACGCGTCCATGCCGCCTTGAGGCATCGAGAACGGGTTGTGTTCAAAGTCGATTTTGCCGGACTCTTCGTCTTTTTCGTAGATTGGGAAATCAACGATCCATGCAAAGGCAAAGCGGTTTTCATCGGTCAGACCCAGTTCGGAACCGATCACATTGCGCGCACGCCCTGCGACACCTTCGAACGCCTTGGGCTTGCCACCAAGGAAGAATGCCGCATCGCCAACCGTCAGGCCCAGCTGCTGGCGGATCGCTTCGGTACGTTCTGGTCCGATGTTCTTGGCCAGCGGGCCTGCCGCTTCCATGCCGCCTTCGACTTCGCCGGATTTCAGCTTGGCTTGGGCTTCCTTCACTGGAATACCCAGCTCTTGCGCGACGCTGTCGGCGGTTTTCTCGCGCCAGAAGATATAGCCCATGCCGGGCAGCCCTTCTTTTTGCGCGAAGGCATTCATACGGTCACAGAATTTACGCGAGCCACCGGTCGGGGCCGGAATTGCACGGATTTGCGTGCCTTCCTGCTCAAGCAGTTTGGCAAAGATGGCAAAGCCGGAGCCCGCGAAATGCTCGGATACAACCTGCATCTTGATCGGGTTGCGCAGGTCAGGTTTGTCGGACCCATACCACAGCGCCGCGTCCTTATAGGAAATTTGCGGCCATTCCTGATCGACGGCCTTGCCACCACCGAATTCTTCGAAAATGCCGGTCAGGACGGGCTGGATCGTGTCAAACACGTCTTGCTGTTCGACGAACGACATCTCGAGGTCGAGTTGATAGAAATCTGTGGGCGACCGGTCGGCGCGCGGGTCTTCGTCGCGGAAACACGGGGCGATCTGGAAATACTTGTCAAAGCCCGACACCATCAACAGCTGTTTGAACTGCTGCGGCGCTTGGGGCAGCGCGTAGAATTTGCCGGGGTGCAAGCGGGATGGTACCAAGAAATCGCGCGCGCCTTCGGGGGATGACGCGGTGATGATCGGCGTTTGGAATTCCTTAAAGTTCTGATCCCACATCCGCTTGCGGATTGACGAAACCACATCGGAACGCAGAATCATATTGTTCTGCATCTTTTCGCGGCGCAGATCGAGGTAGCGATAGCGCAGACGTGTTTCCTCGGGGTATTCCTGATCGCCAAACACCTGCAAAGGCAGTTCCTTGGACGCGCCCAAAACTTCGATCTCACGCACGAAAACTTCGATCTCGCCTGTCGGGATTTTGGAGTTCACCAGATCATCTGCACGCGCTTTGACTTCGCCGTCGATGCGAATGCACCATTCGGAACGTACTTTTTCCACGTCGGCAAAAGCAGCTGAATCAGGGTCGCACAACACTTGGGTCATGCCGTAGTGGTCGCGCAAATCGATAAACAGGATGCCGCCGTGATCGCGCACGCGGTGTACCCAACCTGACAGGCGCACCTTGTCGCCCACGTTTGATTTGTCCAGATCGGCGCATGTATGGCTGCGATATGCGTGCATGACGGGTCCCTTCCTAGGGCTGAAATTGTTCGTGGCAGGTACACCGTTTGGGGCCGGGGAAGTCAAGACTTTCCAGTAAAATAGCGCCATTCTTGCGGCTATCGCCCGCCTAAAAACAATGAGACCGCCTGCTCCTCCCAAAGCAGGCGGTCCTTCCCGCGCGACGTTTTGCGTTCTTTACAGAACCAACACATCAAGCGGCGGAAATCCATTAAAGCCGACCGAGCTGTAGGAGCTGGTATAGGCACCACAATTCTTGATCATGATTTTGTCACCATCGCGAAGTTCAAGCGGCAAATCAACAGGGTTCTTTTCATAAAGAATATCCGCAGAATCGCAAGACGGCCCCGCCAACACGCAAGGACCCACAGCGCCGCCATCATGCGCCGTGACAAATTCATAGCGGATAGCCTCGCCTTCGGTTTCGGCCAAACCGGAAAAACGGCCGATGTCCAGATACACCCAACGGCGCAATGCCTCGGTCGATTTGCGCGACACCAGCATGACTTCGGCGGCGATATGACCCGCCTCGGCAACCATGCCGCGGCCCGGTTCAGCCATAACATATGGGATGTCGCCAAAGCGTTCTTTGACAGCCTTCATAACAGCGGCGGCATAGCCGCGTGGCGCATCGACCGGATCACCATGATAGGCGGGGAAACCACCACCGATGTTCAGCAGTTGCAGATCGTGGCCGGCGGCCTTGGCTGCGTGCCATAGCGGCGCAACCTGATCCAGAACCGGATTCCAGTATTCGGCTTTGCGGGTTTGTGACCCAACATGAAACGACAGGCCATACGGCACCAAGCCTAAGGATTTCGCATAGTCCAGCAGGGATGGCAGCAGCGTGTCCGCGCAGCCAAACTTGCGGGTTAACGGCCAGTCAGCCAGTGAATTTTCCACGATCAGGCGGATATAAACCCGTGCGCCGGGGGCATGGGTTGCGATTTTGTCCAGCTCGGCCTCGCAATCGGCGGCGAAAAGCGTCACGCCGATGGAATGGGCAAAGGCGATATCAACGCCGCGTTTGATGGTATTCCCGAACGAGATTTTGGCGGGATCCGCCCCTTGGGACAGGCACAGCTCGATTTCCTGACGCGATGCCGCATCAAATCCGGATCCCCGTTCAACCAACAAGCGGATGATTTCCGGTGCCGGGTTCGCTTTGACGGCATAGTGGATGTTTGCAGTGCCAAGGCCCCCGTTTAACGCATCATATTGTTCGCCAACGCGCGCGCGGCTGACCACAAGGGTCGGCCTGTCAAAGCTGTTGTTCCAGATATAATCCGCGGCTTCGTCAAAATTGGACGGTGCGGGCATGGATAGGGCGGCAGTGGTGGAAGCGGTCATGGTCATCTCCAAAGAGCAAGGCGGGGCGGGAGCACCCCAAACTGTCGTTTTAAGAGACGTTACCGTCGCTGCATAAACGCGGGACAATCAGAAAACCTGATGAGCCAGCTGCGCGTGCGTTGGCGTCTGTGAACGCGCATCTAGCGTGTTTTAAGATTCGTGCAAGAACCAAATTATCGCCAGTGAATATTAGTCACTTCACAGGGTCGCGCGGTCACATTCTCTTGGTGTTCGGCTTAATCGTTTTCCCAATCCGTGCCGATCGCCTCTCTGTCTTTTTGACGTTCTTCTTCTACGATCTCTTTGACGTCCTCCCGTTCTTCGGCGTCACTTGGCTCGGGTGTTGAATTCGCCTTTTTGGTGCCGGTCAAAGCGAGCGAAAACAAGATCGGAAAGTGATCAGACCCGATGTGGCGCAACCGATCCATGCGGATCAGGCGAAATTCGGAACTGTGGAACAGATGATCAAGCGGCCAACGTAAAAGCGGGATGCCTGCATGAAACGTGTTGTAAAACCCCCGACCCACACGTGGGTCCAGCAGGCCTGACAACCTTTGAAAGCGGCGCGTCGGCGCGGACCATGCAACGTCGTTCAAATCGCCTGTGACAACCACAGGCAGGTCATCTTTGCCCGCCTCGATCCCCGTCATCGCGATCTCGCCATCGCGGCCTTTGGTATCATGGTTCGGCACGGGTGGTTCTGGGTGAATGATGTACAAGCGCCAGTTTTGACCCGATTTCGTCTGAACCTGCGTGCGGATCGACGGCACTTCGTCCACCAGCAGTTCGCGCACTTGCGTCTGGGACAGCGGCAATCTGGACATCAAAACCATGCCGTATGAATTGCTCTTGGGGACTTTGACCCAATGCTCGTAGTCGTCTTTCAGCCCATCATAAAGCGCATCCACCCAGTCCTGATCCACCTCAAGAGCGGTGGCAATATCCGGCTGTTCTTCTTTGATCAGATCGACAAGCTGGTGATAGTCACGGTTTGATTGCTTCACATTTGCGGCAATCAGCGTGACATGGGAATCTGTATCTGCCAGCTCGGCTTGGCTCGCACCTACCGATTGCTTGGTCCAGATCGGCGTGAATTTCACGATATACCCGACGTGGATCGCGGCGACGACACCCAACGCGCAAATCGCCCACACCCTAGGCTGCGGTTCCAGCACAAAAAACGACAACAGGATCATCGCCAAGCTCAGAACGAAAAACTGCTCTCGGGGGAAGGCGATACCGCGCACGGCCCCGTGGGCGATTTTGCTAAAGGGCAGAATGCTGGACAGAAAAAGAAAGGCGACACCAAACCAGAATAGCGTTGTTAACAAGAGCATCTGACTTGGTCCTTTTCTGACCTATTAGAACATCATTGGGCGGAAGGGATAACCCAACCGCCCAATACCCAACCTCTCGTTGGTCGTTTTGTTCCACTTTGCCCCGATTGCGACAAAGCGGGTTGTGTCTACCGACTTACTTGCTGTCGTCCTCGGCGTCGCCCTCGGGCAACTTAAAGAAGCTGTCGGCGTCGGAATAATCACCGCGATCACGATCATCATCCTCGGCCGGATTGCCAGACAGGGTAAATGTCTCAAGACCCTCGATGGCCGACGGGATTTTGGATTCCGGATCCATGCCCAGCGACTGTTCTGTGCTCACCAGACGGCGACGCTCGTCATCGCTCATCAATCCGCCTTCGGCTGCTTTCTTGGCTGCCGCTTTTTGAACGGCTGCGTCCAGCTCGGACTGTTTGCACAGGCCAAGGGCGACAGGGTCAATCGGCTGAATATTTGCGATGTTCCAATGGGTCCGCTCGCGGATCGCCTGAATGGTCGGCTTGGTTGTCCCCACCAGCTTGCTGATCTGACCGTCAGACAATTCGGGGTGGAACTTGACCAGCCAATAGATCGACGCAGGCCGATCCTGACGCTTGGACAAGGGCGTATAACGCGGGCCGCGGCGCTTCTCTTCGCCTTGGGCTGCGGCATTAAATTTCAGCGCCAGCTTGTGCATCGGGTTGGCCTGGGCTTTCTCGATTTCTTCCTCGGTCAGCTGGTTGTTGGCAACCGGATCAAACCCTTTGACCCCTTGGGCCACATCGCCATCCGCAATGCCTTGAACTTCCAGCTCGTGCATCTCAACGAAATCCGCGATCTGCTTAAAGCTAAGGGTCGTGTTGTCCACCAGCCAAACGGCAGTCGCGCGGGCCATAATTGGTTTTGCCATGTCGGTCTCTCCTTAAAACACACCTTCCCCGTCGCCTGAAACTGGCTGTCCTGCCGGGGCAGAACGGTTTCCATTGTGGGGGAACTTTCAGCCTATATAATGATCCGCACTGAATAAGGAAAGACCCCAATGCGTTTGCTGATCCTGTGCCTTCTAACACTTGTAGCGCTTGCCCCCCGCGATGGGATGGCAAAAGGCGAAATAGCAGGGCGGTTCGACTATTATGTGCTGGCGCTCAGTTGGTCGCCAAACTGGTGCGCGCTCGAAGGCGATGCGCGCAGATCCCCCCAATGCGATAGCCGCGAAGACCACGGTTGGATTATGCACGGGCTGTGGCCGCAATTCCATCGCGGATATCCATCCTATTGCCACACCGTACAGCGCCCCCCATCGCGCGGCATGACCGCCGAGATGGCCGATGTTATGGGTACATCCGGCCTTGCGTGGCATCAGTGGAAAAAACACGGCAGCTGTACGGGGCTTTCGGCGACCGATTACTACGCGACCTCGCGCGCGGCCTATGACGTGATTACCCGTCCTGTCGTCTTTAGAAAGCTTACCAAGGATATTACCCTGCCTGCGTCGGTGGTTGAGGCGGCTTTTTTGAAAGCCAACCCAAGCCTTTCACCGAACGGCGTCACGGTCACTTGCAAAAGCGGCTACATCCAAGAGGTCCGGATATGTCTGTCCAAGACACTGGCCCCGGTCCCCTGCGGGCGCGACGTGATCAAAGACTGCACGCTAGATGACGCGCTATTCACGCCAATCAGATAGAAATATCGCTCTTTGAGCGATTGCCTCCGGCGGGGATATTTAAGAGCCAGAGAAGACAAGCGGTCCTACTCTTCTCTGGCTTTTTCAATATCCCCGCCGGAGGCAGCGGCGCGTAAGCGGCGCTTACTTAGCCGTTCACCTTCAGCACGATTTTGCCGATGTGACCGCTGGTTTCCATCCGCGCATGGGCATCGCTGGCCTGTTCGAACGCATACTCGCTGTCCATCACGGGCGATATTTTGCCGGCATCCAGCAGCGGCCAGACTTGTTCGCGCAGTTGGTCTGCAATGCGGGCTTTTGCAAGGTCGCTTTGCGGGCGCAGGGTGCTGCCTGTCATGGTCAGCCGGCGGGTCATCAAAGTGGCAAAGTTCACCTCGACCTTAGGGCCGCTCAGGAATGCGATCTGAACCAAGCGGCCATCTTCCGCCAAAGCCTGCAGATTGCGCGGGATGTAATCGCCACCCACCATATCAAGGATCAGGTCGGCCCCGCCTTCGGCTTTCAGCACGTCCACAAAATCAGTATCTCGATAGTTAATCGCGGCCTCGGCCCCCAGTTTTGCACAGGCGTCGCATTTACTGTCGGTTCCGGCTGTTGCAAACACACGCGCACCAAATTCACGGGCCAACTGGATCGCTGTCGTGCCGATCCCCGACGATCCGCCGTGGACCAAGAAACGTTCGCCCGCCTTTAGGCCGCCACGCATGAATACGTTGGACCACACGGTAAAGAATGTCTCGGGCAGGCATGCGGCTTCCTTCATCCCCATGCCTTTGGGCACCGGCAGGCAATGCGCCGCAGGCGTGGCCACATATTCGGCATAGCCACCGCCGGGCAGCAATGCGCAGACTTTATCACCGACGGACAGGCCCGTCACACCTTCGCCGATTGCGGAAATCTCGCCCGAGGCTTCAAGACCCGGCAGGTCGCTGGCTGTTGGGGGTGGGGCGTACATGCCTGCGCGCTGCAACGCGTCGGGGCGGTTCACACCGGCATAGGCAACCTTGATCACGACCTGCCCATGGGCGGGCTGTGGGATCGGGCGTTCGACCGGCTGCAAGACTTCGGGTCCGCCGGGTTTGGTGATTTCAATTGCGCGCATGGTGTCTGACATGATGTGGGGCCTCCTCTGGGGTCTGTGTTGCGCATAACATAAGCCAACAGGTGAGGACGTACAGCGCGAACTGATGTTTGTCAGGAAACTAGTTAGAGGCCGCCACGGGCGCGCAGAGCCTCGGCCACATGTTCGGCATCATCCAGCGCAAGCACTGCAAAGGGGATGATCGTCCGCCAGCCCAACCGCTTGGCGGACCGTGCCCGCCAAGACTGTGCCAGCATCTGACCTTTTTCCACCAGAACCGGGATAAACCGGATCACCAATGCGATGCCCAATTCAAGGCTGCGGGTCTGCAACCCGAGTTTGCGCAGAGGGGTCGTCAGCCATGTCACCACATCCACCATCTGCGACAGCTTGGTGGTCATCGTGACCAGATTGGCGATGGCCACCGCGCAGACCATCCGCAATGCAATCACCGCGCCGTTTTCCAGATCATTCGTGGCGACGTGCCAGATCAGGATCAGCGCCATAAAGGGCCACAAAATCCGCAGCCGGGCCATCCCCGTCTTGAAAAATTTCCATCCGGGAAGGGCGTATAAGATCAGTGTCGCCGCCAGCATCGCCAATTGGAACCAAAGCGCTGTGAAGCTGAACAATATCAGCGTGGCCGCACATAGGCCCGCTAGTTTGGCCCCCGCGGGCCATCCATGTGCGCGCGTTTTAACCGGAGAGGTGAGTGAAATCATCTCGCTCTCCCAGTTGCTGCATGCGGGTTACGAATGCTTTGGTGATCGTTGCGGCCGGTCCATCCTGGGCGATCCGCCCGTCGTCGATCCAAATCACGCGGTCGTAATCCGACAGATATTGCGGGTCGTGGGTGATGTGCACCAAATGCGCATCAAGCTGCGACAACACACGGCCAAGGTGCAGCGTCGTCGGGATATCAAGACCAGCAAAGGGTTCGTCCAGAATAATCAGCCGGGGCTGCATCGCAAGGATCGACATCAGGCAGACCAACTGCCGTTGTCCCTGAGACAATTGGTGAATTGCCGCTTTCGCCCAATGGCTCCGGTCGAACTGCGCCAATATCGTATCCGTGTTATGCGCGGCCTCGACCTTGGACTGGCCAAGCTGGGTCAAGCCAAAGCTGATTTCTTCCTCGACCGTGGGAAAGATAATCTGGTGGTCGGGGTTCTGAAACAGGATGCCCATATTGCGCAGCGCGGCCTTGCGGTCTTTTGCGACATCAATACCGGCGATGCGCGCCTGCCCGGATGTTGGGGCCACCAGCCCGGCCAAGATGCGTGCCAGCGACGTCTTACCCGACCCGTTGCGCCCCACGACACCGATCCGCCGCTCGTTTGCCTGCAAGGAAACATCATGCAAAACCGCCGCCCCATTTGGGGTAAAAGACACGGCATTCAGGTCAATCAATGGATCGGACATCGTATTCAGCACCAACGTTTCAGGCCCGCGAAGATTGCGGCCCGTCGGTGGCTAGCAGGTCTGAATGTCAGAGTGAAGCCAACCTAGCGGCGGGGGCTGGTCCAACTGCCGGGCAAATCCATCTTTGGCACGCGCGATGGCGCTTTGACATGGGACAGCAACCAGTTCGGGCCGGTCAGCAGCTTGCTTAGGGTCGGGCTGTTCCTGACCTGCGCCTTTACCTTTTCGATCTGCATCACGTTATCGATGCGCCGGTCCAGAAACTCCCACGTGGCTTGATGCCCGTCGCTTGTGTCGCCCAACCAGTACAAAACGGTCGAGGAATACACCGCGCTGAGCGTTGCGCGCTTGGTGTACCAGTTCACATCATCGGATGTATCGCCCAAGGCATCCCAGATCGTATCACAGGTGCCCCAAACCAGTTTGGCCCCGTCGGATGCATGTTGCGGCAGGGCAAACAAGGTTGTCCCACGGCGCACCACTTCTTTGTCGGTCACGGCTTCAAGGCGAAACCGCACCATAGCGGCGATCTTGTCGCGATACTTCATCTCGCTCAGGTCTTCGGCGTTCATCCGGTCAATCATCAGGGCATCGCCCCGCTTGTGGTAGGCAACCGCCAAATCAACCGATCCACGGGGGCACACGGCACGGGCGACCGTCGAATCGATGCCTGTATCGGCAATGGCCGCTTGAAATGTGGTTTCTGACCACCCATCAAAGGGGACATGCATCAATGCGGCGTCCAGCAGTTCTTCTTTGGGGTTTTGGCTGATTTCGGTCATGGCGGGCCTCCTGTGCGGTCAATGGCTTGGCACTAGACAATATAGGTCGTGCTTGCTATATGGCCACTTCCTGCAAATCCTTGCAACTTCAAACTAGAAAGGTGGTGAAAACCACATGCAGGTTAGTGTTCGCGATAACAACGTCGATCAAGCGCTGCGCGCCCTGAAGAAGAAACTTCAGCGCGAGGGTGTGTTTCGTGAAATGAAGCTTAAGCAGCATTTCGAGAAACCTTCCGAGAAAAAAGCACGCGAGAAAGCCGAAGCGATCCGCCGTTCCCGGAAACTGGCGCGGAAAAAATTGCAACGCGAAGGCATGATGTAAATCATACCAAGCGACGCATAAGAATACGAACCCCCGATACCCTTAGGTGCCGGGGGTTTTATTTTGTCTAACGCGGTTCAGTCAGCGGTGATCCACGCCTGCGCCGCCTCGAAATCGTTCTTGTCGAAATACCGCGCGTCTTTGCCGATCAGGCGTTTGACGATCTGAACGACCATCGCTTCCCATTTGGAATCGCCCACCACAGCGGCACGGTCCAATTGGCCAACGTGGTCCCGTACCAGCCGGAAATGCGCAGCCATCGCGCTTAGCCCTTGCCAGCCATCAAAACGTCTGATGTCCAACAGTAGGCGAAAGCGGTCGCTCTTGCGGATAAAGGCGTTCAGGTCTTCGGTCTCGGACGCATATACATCCGCATCGATTTTGCCCAGCAGTTCGACATGCAGCGCACCGCCGCCCAAGTCGGTCTGGTGAATGGCACCCAGCGATTCGAACAGCCACAGGCGGGCGTCGTCCTCGTGCCATTTGCCAAATACCGCCACGGGGCATGGCATCAAAATTGAAAAAGCGCGCACCAGACGTGTCATCGCGGTGTTCGCGGTCACGATGGCAATTCTTTCAAAGCCGCTCCAATTGCCGATGCCCATTTTCGCATCATCCCAAAGCGCGCCCATGGTAAAGTCGGTCAGGTCAGCGTTCATCACGACCAACATCTTCAGCTTTTCGCCTTTTGCCAGCGCGGCATCCATCGCTGGCATCAAAACGTCACTATAATCTTTATCGGTAATCGGTGCCTTCATATGCACCTCTAGCAGGTTTTCCTGCGTTCCAGATTGGACCTCGATCATTGCTTTTCTCCCTTAGAGTACGTCGTCTTTTTAAGGGAACGCGTGACGCCGGGCGTTGATCCAGATCAACGCGGCTTATTCACACGGGCAACGCAGTGGTATTGCAGACCGTGCGCAACGCAAAGCTGGATTGCATCTGCCCGACGCCGGGCAAGCGGGCCAGAAACTGACGGTGGATGCGCGCGAAATCTTCGGTGTTTTCAGCAACCACCTTAAGCAGGTAATCGGCAGACCCCGCCATCAGGTGACATTCAAGCACAGCAGGTATCCGCGCCACCGCCTTTTCAAAGGCATCCAACACCTCGTCCGCCTGCCCTTGTAGGGTGATTTCAACGAACACGGTGGTCGGCACCCCCATCATGCGGGCGTTCAGCAGGGCGACATAGCCTTGGATGTACCCTTCGCTTTCCAAGCTTTGAACGCGCCGGTGACAGGCCGACGGCGACAGGTGAACCTGCTCGGATAGATCCGAGTTCGACATCCGGCCCTTGCGTTGCAGGGCGGTCAGAATACGGCGATCGATGTCATCAAGGCTCATGCGCGCAATACTTTCTCACTTTATCCAAATTTTGCGACAGATTATTCTAATTTATGCCCCCAAGGCGACCCATAATTGGTGCCTAATTTCACTTTAACGGGCGTATTTTGGCGCATAGACTCACCCACACAGGACAAAACCCATGAAAATCGGTTGCCCGAAAGAGATCAAGCCACAGGAATTTCGCGTTGGCATGACGCCAAATGCCGCGTTCGAGGCCGTGAAGAATGGCCACGAGGTTATCATCGAAACTGGCGCAGGCGTTGGTGCCGGATTTGAAGATGCCGATTACATCGAGGCAGGCGCCAAGATCATCGCCACCGCCGCCGAGGTTTTCGCAGACGCTGATATGATCGTGAAAGTCAAAGAGCCCCAAGCGGTCGAGCGCAAGATGCTGCGCGAGGGGCAAATTCTGTTCACCTATCTACACCTTGCCCCCGACCCCGATCAGACCAAGGACCTACTCGCCTCTGGTGCGACCTGCATCGCCTATGAGACGGTCACAGACCGTAGCGGCGGCCTGCCCTTGCTGGCCCCCATGTCCGAAGTTGCGGGCCGTTTGGCACCGCAAGTTGGCGCATGGACCCTGCAAAAGGCCAATGGCGGTCGCGGCGTTTTGATGGGCGGCGTTCCGGGCGTTGGCCCCGCGCGCGTTGTTGTCATCGGCGGCGGCGTTGTTGGCACCCATGCGGCGCGGATTGCGGCGGGCATGGGCGCGGATGTCACCGTGCTTGACCGGTCCCTGCCCCGCTTGCGGTATCTGGATGATGTCTATGGTGGTACGTTCAAGACGTCATATGCATCGGCGGGCAATACGATTGAACTGGCCCGAGAGGCGGACATGATTATCGGTGCCGTCCTGATCCCCGGTGCCGCCGCGCCGAAACTGATCAGCCGCGCCCAACTGTCCGAGCTTAAGCCCGGTGCCGTGCTGGTTGACGTGGCCATCGACCAAGGGGGGTGTTTTGAGACCTCCAAAGCGACCACACACCATGACCCTATTTATGTGGTCGACGGCATCATGCACTACTGCGTGGCCAACATGCCGGGTGCCGTTGCACGGACATCAACGATTGCCCTTGGCAACGCGACGATGCCGTTCATGCTGGCACTGGCAAATAAGGGCTGGAAAAAAGCCTGCGCAGACGATCCGCACCTTAAGGCGGGGCTGAACGTTCACGCGGGTCAATTGACCTATGCGGCCGTCGCCGAAGCGCTTGGGATGGACAGCATTAACGCTGACGAAGCCATAGCAGGGTAACTGATACCCTCTTTAATGCAAAAGGCCCGCAGGTGACTGCGGGCCTTTCTTGGTTCAATGGGTAAGACAGAATTACTTCTTGGTCTTGGCCAGCGAGTCGCGGATTTGCAGCAGCACGTCCAGCTCGGATGGGCCGGTGTCGACTTCTGGTGCAACATCGTCTGGTGCCTCGGCGGAGGCTTTCATTTTGTTGACAGCTTTGACAAGCATGAACACAACAAAGGCGATGATTACAAAGTTGATGCATGCAGTGATGAACGCACCATAGGCAAAGATCGCTGCGCCTGTTTCGCGTGCGGCATCAAGGCCGACGCCTGCAGGTACGTCACCCGACAAAACAGTATAAAGGCTGGTGAAGTCTGCACCGCCCAAAACCAGACCGATGATCGGGTTGATCAAGTCGCTTACCAGCGACCCTACGATCGCGGTGAATGCGGCACCGATGATGATACCAACGGCCAGATCCATCACATTGCCCTTGGCAATGAAGTCCTTGAATTCTTGAAGCATAGTATGTCCCTCATGTTATTTTAAGCGTAAGCTTTTACGTGTGTTAACCACGCGTGGCAGCCCGTTAGCACAGGTTGCACCAATTACGAGCATTTATTTTCGAAAAACACGCAAAATCGCGTAATTTATACGCTTACTGGCAATTTCACCCCACTTAAGGGCTTAATTGGGGAGTTTTCCGGTTAACACGTACTGCAAGATCTGAACAACTTGCGCGGGTTCCTGGACAACTGCCAAGGCCGCGGCGTCCACCTCTTTCAGGGCGTGGGCGTGATCTGGGCCATGCAAGATGACCAATGATTTACCCAAGGCCGCAGCATATCCCGCATCAAATGCCGCGTTCCACTGCTTGTATTGATCCCCGAACCGCACAACGACCACGTCGGCCATTTCAATGCCCTTGCGCGTGCGGATCGCGTTCAGCTGCGCGCCCTTGCGATCATGCCAGAACTTGTCTGCTTCGGCACCCATGATGGCAACGCCGCAATCATCGCTGGCCGCGTGATCCGTCACCGGGCTGTCAAAGCTGACATCGAGATCGGCCGCACCTTTGATAATCTGGTCGCGCCAATCGGTGTGAATTTCACCGGATAGATATACAGTTAAGGTCATATCAAGTCTCCCCAGTTATCCGCGCAACACGCCGCCGGTGGCTTTGGTAACCTTCTCGACCACCTTGGCACCGACCGCTTCGATATCGGCGTCTTTCAAGGTGTGTTCGACCGGCTGCATACGCACCGTCAACGCAAGGGATTTCTTGCCCTCGCCCAACGCCCCGCCGATGAATTCATCGAATACGCGCACGTCGTCGATCAGCGCCTTATCCGCGCCCATCGCAGCATTTACCAATGTCATCGCATCGACATCGGCATCCACCACAAAGGCAAAATCGCGTTCAACGGCTTGCAATGTGCTGGTTTTCAGCGCCGGACGTGTCGCACCTGATTTGCGTGGCATAGGCACCTCGGCGGGCCAGATTGTAAAGCCCATTGCGGGGCCTTTCACATCCAAAGCGGCCAACACGCGGGGGTGGATTTCACCAAACACGCCCAAAACCTTTTTCGGGCCAAGACAGATTTGCCCGTGGCGCCCCGGATGCCACCATTCGGCACCGTTGCGGTTGATCTGAACCTTGGCAGGCGCGCCGATGGCCGACAGCACGGCCTCGACATCAGCTTTGACGTCAAACAGATCGACGGACCGGGACGCGCCGTGCACGTCCTTGGGGCCAGTGCGCCCGATCAGAACACCGCTGACCTGCATGTGTTGCTCGCCAGGTTCGCCACCTGTGAACACCGGGCCAACCTCGAACAGCGCCATATCCGGGAAACCGCGTGCCTGATTGCGCGCAGCGGCCTGCAACAGCGCGGGCAGCAAGGCCGGGCGCATGTGGCTCATGTCATTGCTAATCGGGTTCTCAAGACGGGTTTCATCCGTACCACCACCAAAAAGCGCGGCAGAGGGTTGATCGATAAAGCTGTAGGATACGCATTCGTTATAGCCCAACGCGGCACAGGCACGGCGGGCCGCAGCCTCGCGGCGCTGCATCGGCGACAAGATCGGTTTCGGGATGCCTGTCGTCAAACGCGGCAAGGGGCGACCTTCAAGCTTGGTCAGCGACGCAATGCGCGCGACTTCCTCGACCAGATCAGCCTCGCCTTGAACATCGGGGCGCCAGCTTGGTACGTGGGCCATGTTCCCTTCCAGCCGGAAGCCAAGCGACGTCAGCGTCTTGCGTTGATCGGCCTCGGAAATGGTCATGCCCACCAGCGACTGAACCCGTGCGGCATCCAGCTTATAGGCACGCGAGAAGTCAGGCACTTTGCCTGCCACCACAACCTCTGACGCTTCACCGCCCGCGATATCAAGGATCATCCGCGTGGCATGTTCGATCCCGTAGGGTGTCCATTCAGGGTCGATCCCGCGCTCAAACCGGTACCGCGCGTCCGAGTTGATCTTGAGCGCGCGGCCCGTATAGGCGGTGCGCACCGGATCGAAATAGGCCGCCTCAACAAACACATTCACGGTATCCATGGAACAGCCGGTTTCGGCACCGCCCATGACACCGCCAATGCTTTCGACCTTTTCAGCGTCAGAAATCAGCGTCATGCCTTCGGCAAATGTGTACTCTTTGTCATCCAGCCCCATCAAAGTCTCGCCACCCTTGGCACGGTGAACGCGCAGCGTGTTGCCGGCGATTTTATCAGCGTCAAAGACGTGCAAAGGCCGGTTGCGGTCATAGGTGAAAAAGTTGGTCACATCGACAAGGAACGATATCGGGCGCAGCCCAATGGCGCGCAATGCGTCTTGCAACCATTCAGGCGACGGGCCGTTCTTAACACCACGGATCACACGACCGTAAAAGACGGGGCATTGGTCCAACGTATCTTCGTCGATGGACACCGTAACCGGGCAGGGAAAGGTCCCCTCGACCGCGGGGGTGTCGCGTTTTTTCAGCGTGCCCAAACCACGGGCCGCCAGATCGCGTGCAATGCCACGCACGCCCAAGGCATCAGGGCGGTTGGGGGTAATCGCGATCTCGATCACGGGATCAACCTTGGCCGGGTCATTTTCGGCCAGCCAGTCAACAAAGCGATCACCGACATTGCCCGATGGCAATTCGATAATGCCGTCATGTTCTTCGGACAGTTCCAGCTCGCGCTCGGACGCCATCATGCCAAAGCTTTCGATGCCACGGATTTTGCCCACGCCAATCGTGGTGTCGATGCCCGGCACATACACGCCCGGCTTGGCCACAACCACAGTGATGCCTTCGCGGGCGTTGGGGGCGCCGCAAATGATCTGCTGAACGCCCTCGTCGGTTTCAACCTGACACACGCGCAGACGGTCGGCATCGGGATGCTTTTCCGCTGACTTCACATAGCCCAAGGTAAAATCAGCCAGCTTGGCACCACGATCTTCGACGCCTTCAACTTCAAGGCCCAGATCGGTCAGCGCATAGGTGATTTCATCAACCGACGCCGTGGTGTCGAGATGATCCTTTAGCCAAGAGAGTGTGAATTTCATCGGTCAATCCTCGTGCAAATGCTTGGGCTAGGGCGTACCGCTTAATCTGCGCGGGTTCAATGCGGTTAGCGCGTCATTCACGCGCCATCAGATCATCCAATTGCGTGCCCAGCCAGTGTTCAGGAATAAAATGCCCGCCCGTATGCACATCCAGCGCCACCTTGCGGCCCTGACTGCACTGGTCCCAGACGATGTTCGTCGCTTCGGTATTGGCTCGGATCAGCCAATGTTGCGTGATCCGGCCCTGCCCGCAGCGAAAGGTTTTGCGCCACAGGGCAACCGCGTTGGTGGCATCATGGCCGGGACCGCGCGGCAGGCTCATCCAAATGTCTTTCAACCCGTGCACATGGCGCACTTGATCGGGCGGGTTCGGGCAAGGGGTCGCCTGCGGGATTGTCCCTGACATGGTCATCAAACCGGCAATCCGGTCACCCCGCGCACAGGCATAACGCCACGCCATCGCCGCACCAAACGAAAACCCCGAGATATAAATCTGGCTTTGGTCCACCGGATAGCGCGCCGCCACATCGGCCAACACGGCATCGGCAAAGTCGATGTCGGCAGGATCATCCTGCCAGAACCGCCACGCCCGGTTTTGCGCGGTGGGCGCGATCAGCATCACGCCACGCGGTTTCGTCTCAATACCGATACGCGGGTGGTTCACCACAGTCTTGCCGCGCCGTAGGAAGGCGTGGAAATGCATCATCACCGGAAGGGGGGAGGTGCCGTCCCAATCATCGGGCAGCAGGATATTATATTCGCGATTGCCGATCTTGCAGGGAATGTCACCGCCGCAGGTTTGGGCAGCGGCGGGGGCAGCAAGGAGAACATTGAAGCAAAACAGAAGTATAAAGAATTTCACCAGCGCAACTCACGGAAGGAATTTAAAAGTAGCGCGTTATTAGGCCAGCCCAGCGAGGGCGAAGATGGTCTCATCAATCCACGCAGTGGTGTCGAGATAGTCCTTGAGCCAGAAGAGTGTGAATTTCATACCAAAGCTCCTTGCGGCGTCGGTTTAGTTCAAGATGGTGAGTTCAATTACGAATTGCAAAACATAAGCCACACCGAGTATGAGCAGTAAAATTACAACGCGGTTCACCCAATCAGGAAGCCTCCTCACAGTCCAAAAGTTGACAGATTTTCCCACGCTTTCTTCGCATCTTACAGACGCGATAAAAGCGGCCCTCTGATTAAGATAAATACAATCAACAGTGATCAATTCGTGAGCAGCAATATACGGCACCAAAATTTGGCAATGACCGTTTTCGACATTCTTCACACTCCAATCACACGGCGGGTTTATGGCGATGTTCCTTGGAAAGTGACTAAGGACAATCTCAACACTAGCAGCCGCACGGCGCCCCTCATTAGAAACGAAGAACTGTTCATTGTAGATTTCCAGTTGGTCAACTGGTTCGTCTTGACCCGCTAGGTTAAGGACATGACGGCTGCTATGAGGTCGCCCATAGATCAATTTTGGGCGAAGCCTAACTATATAGAATATAAGTGCCGCCAATAGCGAAAATATGAGACCGAGAGCACCATCAACTATACCATCCAGGTATGGTAGAAGATCACCTATCCAATCGATCACCGGCTCAAACCACCATGCAAGTTCGGCTGATCCAAGCTGGCGAAGCCGTAGTGGCGCAGCCAGCGGAGGTCTGAATCAAAGAACGCGCGCAGGTCGGGGATGCCGTATTTCAGCATCGCGATGCGGTCGATGCCCATGCCAAAGGCAAAGCCCTGCCATTCAGCCGGATCGATCCCGCCTGCTTGCAGCACCTTGGGATGGACCATGCCGGAGCCCAGAACTTCCATCCAGTCGTCACCTTCGCCAATGCGCAGCTGACCGTCGACCCATGAACACTGGATGTCGACCTCGGCCGATGGTTCGGTGAACGGAAAGTGCGAGGCGCGGAAACGGGTTTTGATGCCGTCGACCTCAAAGAACGCGGCAAAGAATTCTTCCAGCGTCCATTTCAGGTTCGCCATCGAGATGTCTTTGTCGATTGCCAGACCTTCGACCTGATGGAACATCGGCGTGTGGGTCTGGTCGTAATCGGCGCGATACACACCACCGGGGCAGATGATGCGCAGGGGCGCGCCTTGGGCCTCCATTGTGCGGATTTGCACGGGGCTGGTATGGGTGCGCAGCACATGCGGCGGGCGGTCATCGCCCTCGGCGCGGGCCATATAGAATGTGTCCATCTCGGCGCGGGCAGGGTGGTGGCCGGGGATGTTCAGCGCGTCAAAGTTATACCAATCGGTATCGATGCGCGGCCCTTCGGCCACCGAGAAACCCAAATTAGCAAAGATCGCGGTCACTTCTTCCGTCACCTGACTGACGGGGTGGATCGTGCCCTGACGCGTGCCACGGCTGGGCAATGTCACGTCCAGCCATTCACTGCGCAGACGTTCATCCAGCGCGGCATCACCCAAGGCGGCCTTCTTGGCAGCAAGGGCCGAGTTAATCTCGTCTTTGAGGGCATTCAGCGCGGGGCCAACGGTCTGGCGCTCTTCCGGGGTCATTTTGCCCAGTTCGCGCATTTTCAACGCGACTTCGCCTTTTTTACCCACAGCGGCCAGACGGATGTCTTCCAGCCCTGCTTCGTCGGCGGCACCAGCGATCTGGCCCAGATATTTCGCTTTCAGGTCGTCCATATCGGCCTCATGTCTTATGTTCGAGCTGGTGCTACCAGAATTGCGCCCGAATACAAGGCGGCGCGGCAAAAACCGCAGCCCCCACAACGTAAAACGCCGCCCCGAGACCGGAGCGGCGTTTTGGTATTCTTAAGAGGCGAAAGGCGCTTACGCGGCCAGTGCGTCTTGTGCTTGCTTAACAATTGCACCGAACGCGTCTGGTTCATTCACGGCCAGATCGGCCAGAACCTTACGGTCTACTTCGACGCCTGCAAGGGACAGACCATTGATAAAGCGGCTGTATGTCAGCGCTTCGTCATAGCTGCGCACAGCAGCGTTGATCCGTTGGATCCACAATGCGCGGAAGTTGCGCTTGCGGTTCTTACGGTCGCGGGTTGCATATTGATTTGCTTTGTCGACGGCTTGACGCGCGACCTTAAAGGTATTCTTGCGGCGGCCATAGTAACCTTTGGCTGCTTTAATTACCTTTTTGTGACGGGCGTGGGTGACGACACCACCTTTTGTACGGGACATATCGGCTCTCCTATCTTAGCGGTCGTAGGGCATGAAGCCCTTGATGATCTTTGCATCTGGCGCAGACAATGCTGTCGTGCCACGTGCGTTGCGCAGGAACTTGTTGCTCCGCTTGATCATGCCGTGCTGTTTGCCGGCCTGACTGCCGATGACCTTACCGGTCGCCGATACTTTAAAGCGCTTCTTAGCGCTCGACTTGGTCTTCATCTTGGGCATTTCCGTCTCCTTGACTTGAGTTCGGTAGATGCGCGACTCGGCATGCCACGTGGGCCGGACGCGCGGAACGAAGCTGGCGTATAGGTCGGACCGGGAAATATGGCAAGCAGAAAAGCGTTACCAGAATTTATACCGGGCGATCACGTTCACGATCGCATTGGGGATATCGCGCAGGCTGTACCCGTCGGAGTGGGCAAGGAAAGCGTATATAACCAAACCGGCCGCGATGACCACCGTTACGATCGAAACGCGCGGCGGACGGCTGTCGGCAAACGCCGATACGATGGATGGGATCGACAGCACAGCAAGGGCAAGACCCAGAACCAAAGCAAGATCGGTGTCCATGGAATAGTTGCCCTTACCGAATTCGTTTCACCTGATGGCGCAGATTAGTCCGGATCAGCGCTGAAAATCAAACTTTCATCGCAAGGCGCGACGCGCAGGATGTTTGTACTGCCCTCAACGTTGAATGGCACGCCCGCCACCACAACCACCATATCTTCCGGCTTGGCATAGCCCTCGTCACGGGCGGCACGCACGGCGCTGACAACAGCCTTTTTGAACCGGTCGAGCCGTTCGGTAACGATACAATTGGTGCCCCAGCTGAGCGTGAGCCGCCCCGCGGTCTTGGCCAGCGGCGTCAGCGCAATGATCGGTACCCGTGGGCGTTCGCGGGCAATCAGCAGGGCAGTTGTGCCGCTTTGGGTAAAGCAGCAGATCGCCTTGATGTTTGTGGTTTCGGCAATCTCGCGGGCGGCGGCAACAATCCCGTCCGCGACGGTCATCCGGTCAGCAGCACGCGATGCCTCGATAATTTGCGTGTATGTCGGGTCAAGCTCTACCTCGGTGGCGACATTGTCCATCGTCCGAACCGCTTCAATTGGATATGATCCTGCCGCGGATTCCGCCGACAACATGACCGCATCAGCCCCTTCATAAATCGCGGTCGCCACGTCCGACACTTCGGCGCGGGTTGGCATCGGGCTTTCGATCATCGATTCCAACATCTGCGTCGCAACGATCACCGGCTTTGCAGCGGCGCGACATTTGCGAACCAGACGTTTCTGGATCGGTGGCACGTTCTGGATCGGCAGCTCGACCCCCAGATCACCGCGCGCGACCATAATGCCGTCGCTGACCTCAAGAATATCCTCAAAACGGGCAACGGCAGATGGCTTTTCGATTTTTGACAACAGCGCCGCCCGCCCCTTGGCCAGATCACGCGCCTCAAGAACGTCTTCGGGGCGCTGCACAAAGCTAAGCGCAAGCCAGTCGACACCCAGATCGCAGACAAACTCAAGATCGGCCCGGTCTTTGTCGGAAAGCGCGGCAAGGGGCAGCACCACATCTGGCACGTTCACACCTTTGCGGTTCGAAATCACACCGCCGATCACCACTTCGCAGTTGGCGAAATCGGGACCGCAGTCTTTGACCTTAAGACGGATTTTACCGTCATTAACCAAAAGGCTCGCGCCGGGTTCCAGCGCCGCGAAAATCTCGGGGTGGGGCAGGCATACGCGGCTTGCATTGCCTTCGGCCTCGTCCAGATCCAACCGGAAGGGCGCGCCTTCGACCAACAACTCACTGTCGCCTGCAAACACACCAACGCGCAGCTTTGGGCCCTGAAGGTCGGCAAGAATACCGATGGTCGATCCGGTTTCCTTTTCGATCTGGCGGATAATGTCGTGCTTGACCCGAATTTCATCATGGCTGCCATGGCTCATGTTCAGGCGAAACACATCCGCACCCGCCGCATGCAAAGCCGAGATCATCTCGTGGGTATCAGAGGCAGGCCCCAAAGTAGCGACTACTTTTACATTGCGTGTGCGTTTCATACTCTACGTCTTCCTTCGTCAGTTGGGCCGGTCATCGGCCCCAAATTCATCCAAGCTTACCCCTCTTTAGCACGGGTGTCGCTCAGAGTGGATAGTAAATGCGTTAGCGATAACATCAATCGCGCAACGCGGGCCGGAATACCCTGCGCCCGATCCATACCCGGAATTATACGGCAAATGGTTTCAGCAATATGACCGGCATCGCCTTTTCCAGCGAACTGCGCCATGATCTGTCCGCCGGTGCCGCAGGGACGTGTCCTTGACACCATGCTGGTCCGAACCCAAATTTGATCTCAAACAGGAGAGACATCATGCCCACGCAAACCGAGATCGAACTGCAAGCCGCCGCCTTTCGCCGCCTGCAACAACACCTGATGCAAGACCGCACCGATGTGCAGAACATCGACATGATGAACCTCGCCGGTTTTTGCCGGAACTGCCTGTCGCGCTGGTACCAAGAAGCCGCAAATGAACGCGGCATCGAGATGGGCAAAGAAGAAGCCCGCGAGCTGTTTTACGGCATGACGATGGATGAGTGGAAAGCCAACTACCAGACAGACGCCAAGGCTGAGCAGCAAGAAGCGTTCAAGGTCGCGTTCGAAGAGAATGTTGGGAAGGGTTAGAGGTACTCACGAGCACCGGTTTAGCGTAACCTCGCCTCGGACACTGCCAATCAGCACGCTTTGGTAAAATGCCGCAATGCCCACCTATGCAGGGCCATTGCGGCATCTATATACGTAACATCTCGTTCGCCGACCCGAAATTCCCGTCGCCCATAACGCCTTATTTCATCTGCATGTCATAAACCATTTTCATCACCATACGACGCGGCAAAAGTGGAACGAGCCAGTTCAACATGAACCGCATTTTCCGATCATTAATCACCCGCAGTTTACCTTTCAGCATGGCGTCATAGCCGAACTTGGCGACATTTTCAGGCGCTGCCGGATTATCCTGTGTCATCGACAGCTGATCCATCGCGGCCGACTGTGCAAACTCCGTATCAACGAATCCGGGTTCTAGCGTCGTGACGGTCACCCCGTAGGGACGCCACTCAAAATCAAGCGCGGGGGAAAGAGTGCTCACAAAAGCTTTGGTCGCAAAATACGTCGCCTGCAATGGTCCGGGTTGATACGCCCCGGTCGAACTGACGTTCAGAACCTTGCCACTGCCGCGCGCGACCATATCCTTGCCAACCAAGTGACACAGTTGCACCAACGCCGCGACGTTGAGATCAAGCATTGTCATGTCGGCCTCAAGCCCCCGATCCAAGAATGTACCATGCCCCCCGAAACCAGCATTATTGATCAAGATATCGATCTGCGCACCCTGTGTGGCGTCGTAAAGCGCCTTGGCAGCCCCGGACGCCCCTAAATCAAGCGGTATCGTTTTCACCTTAATGCCGTGTTTGCTCTCAAGCTCGCCTTTGAGTTCGTCCAGCTTGTTCCCGCGACGTGCGGTGATGATCAAGTCACCGCCCTTTGCTGCATGATACCGTGCAAATTCGCGACCAATGCCAGAAGATGCGCCTGTGATAAGTGCTGTGTTGGACATGTGTTTTCCCCATAAGTCAACAATCGTTGACAATCAGGTAGGGGCGCACGCGCCTCATGTCAACACTTGTTGACAAATGTTGAGCAACCTATAAAAAACCATGAGCAAGTCAGAACATACACGCAGCGCGCTTTTGCAATCCGCCACTCGGCAGTTTGGGGAGTTCGGCTATTCCAATGCGTCCTTACGACAAATCGCCGGGCAGGCCGGTGTCGATGTCGCACTGATTTCGCGCTACTTCGGCGGCAAGTTGGGTCTGTTTGATGCGAGCCTCAAAGAATGCCTTAATTGGCCGGAGCTGCTTGACCCTGCCAATGACCCAATTGAAACGGCGATTGAAAAATTCACGGATCCTACCTCGGAGGATCACAAATTCTCCACGACCCGGATGATTATCCTAAACGCGGATGACCCCATTGTCGGCGAACGCGTGCGCACCGCCCTGTTCGATAAATTGATTAACCCGCTTGAGGCCCGAATGGGCGGCACCCACATCAAAGAGCGTCTGGCCATGTTCATCGCTGTCATCGTGGGGGCATCCATCACCCGATACTCACTACAGGTGCCGGGAATGGCCGATGCCGACGCAAAGATTCACAGTCGCCAATTGCGGCACCTGATTGATGCCGCATTAAGCTTTAAATGCTGATTTGAGGGTCAAAGCGGGCGCGCAGTGCTCAGCGCATTATACGCCCCGTTTCGTCGTTCCCGCCTAAACAGCCGCCTTGCGCATCTCGTCCAGATAAATCTCGCGCAGGCGTGGCGCGATGCGGCCCGGCGTGCCGTCGCCCAGCATAACGCCGTCAATCTCGACCACGGGCATCACAAACGCGCTGGCGGATGTGGTGAACGCCTCGTCGGCACCCTTCGCTTCGTCGATGGTAAAGTTGCGTTCTTCCACTTCCATCTGCGCCTCTTTGGCGAAACGCAGAACGGCGGCGCGGGTGATACCGTGCAAAATATCGTTGCTCAGCGCGCGGGTGATGATCTTGTTGCCCTTAACGATATAGGCGTTGTTGCTGGTGCCTTCGGTGACGAAACCATCCTCGACCATCCACGCATCATCGCAACCGGCCTTCTTGGCCATCATCTTGCCCATCGACGGGTACAGTAATTGCACCGTTTTGATGTCGCGGCGACCCCAGCGGATGTCTTCGATGCTGATGATCTTGGCACCTTTTTTGGCGGCAGGGCTGTCGGCCAAACCGGGCTTGGACTGCGTGAACAGAACAATCGTCGGTTCGGTCGTTTCCGGGTCAGGAAAGGCAAAGTCGCGGTCGCCGTCAGACCCGCGCGTAACCTGCAAATAGATCAGCCCCTCGTCAATCTCGTTCAGGCGCACCAACTCGCGGTGAACCTCAAGCAGGTCATCTTTCGAGATCGGGTTGCGCATTTCCAATTCGTTCAGCGAACGGCTTAGGCGGATGGCGTGGCCTTCGAAATCAATCAACTTGCCATCCAGAACCGAGGTTACCTCGTACACCCCGTCTGCCATCAGAAACCCGCGATCAAAGATCGAAATCTTGGCTTCATCCTCAGGCAGGTATTCGCCGTTCACGTAAACAGTCCGCATGTCTTATCCCCAAAGCTTGGCCGTGGGCGGATGCACCCCGGCTGCGTCAAATATCAAAGCGTCCTCGCGGTCTTCGGCCAGAAGAAGCGGGCCGTCAAGATCAACAACCTTCGCACCCTGCGCCACCAGGGTGGCCGGGGCCATGGCCAAAGACGATCCAACCATGCAGCCAACCATCACGCCATAGCCCTCGGCCAGCGCCGCATCGCGCAGGGCCAGCGCCTCTGTCAGCCCACCGGTCTTGTCCAGCTTGATGTTCACGACGTCATACTTACCCTTCAACTTGGGCAGGCTGGCCCGATCATGGCAGCTTTCGTCGGCACAGACAGGCACGGGGCGGTCCATCCCGATCAGCGCATCATCTTCGCCGGCCGGCAATGGCTGCTCGACCAGCGATACGCCCAGCCGGACCAGATGCGGGGCCAGATCGGCATACACCTGCGCCGACCAACCCTCGTTCGCATCAATGATAATCTGCGCATCAGGGGCACCCGCGCGCACGGCCTCAAGCCGGGGCATATCGTCGGGCGTGCCGAGCTTGATCTTCAGCAAGGGCCGATGCGCGTGCAGCGCCGCCTGCGCCTGCATCTTTTCAGGGGTATCCAACGAAAGCGTATAGGCTGTGATCTCTGGCCCCGGCGCTGGCAAGCCGGCCAATTCCCAAACCCGCTTGCCGCGCTGCTTGGCCTCAAGGTCCCACAACGCACAATCGACTGCATTGCGCGCAGCACCCGCTGGCAAAAGATCATACAGATCCGCCCGCGTGAACGAAGACGGCAACCCCTCGATATCGGCGGTCACACTCTCAAGCGTCTCGTCATAACGCGCATAGGGCACACATTCGCCCCAGCCCGTCACGCCACCGTCTGACACCCGCACGGTCAACACCTGCGCCTCGGTGCGCGACCCGCGCGAAATCGTGAAGACCTGCGCCAGCCGAAACACATCACGGCTTACCTCAATACGCATACCCGTTCCTTCATTTTGCCAAATAAACTCTCCCCGAAGGGCCGGTCAGAGAGCTGCCAAAGCGTCTGCCAATCTATCGCCCCCTTGGCGGAAGGGATCAACAGCGGGCAAACCAAGCCGTGCTTCCACCTCGGCGAGATATGCCTCAGCTTCCGCTTCCGACATGTGTTGCGTGTTGATCGAAATGCCCACGACCTTGCAGCCTGCGTTCGCCACCTTTGCCAGCGCCAACGCTGTATCGTGGACCGCTTCCAGGCTGGGCAATGTGTAGTCAGGCAACCCGCGCATGGTTTTGCGCGTCGGCTCGTGGCACAAGATCAACGCATCAGGCTGACCGCCATGGATCAAGGCAAGGGTCACACCCGAGAACGACACGTGGAACAGGCTGCCCTGCCCTTCGATCACGTCCCAGTGGTCATCGTCATTATCCGGCGTCAGATGCTCGATCGATCCGGCCATAAAGTCGGCGACAACAGCGTCCAAGGGCACACCTTCGCCCGTGATCAAGATGCCGGTCTGTCCGGTGGCACGAAAGGTGCTTTTCATACCCTTCTTCTGCATCGCCGCGTCTAGTGCCAAGGCGGTATACATCTTGCCGACAGAGCAATCCGTCCCGACCGCCAGCACCCGCTTGCCGCCGCGCTTTACGCCCGTTGCAATGGGATATGGTTCGGAAGCAATACGCACGTCATGCAAGGCGCGGCCGTTCTTTTCCGCCGCACTGGCCAGATCGGCCTCGTCACGCAGAAGGTTGTGCAATCCAGATGCCAGATCAAAGCCCATATCCAGCGCCTCAAGCAGCACTGATTTCCACGCCGCACTGATCACGCCGCCGCGGTTGGCCACACCGATTACCAAGGTCTTTGCGCCAGCCTCTTTGGCCTCGGCCAAGGTCATATCGGTCAGCCCCAGATCGGCTTTGCATCCGTCCATGCGGAACTGAGCCACAGCATTATCCGGGCGCCAGTCCTTGATCCCTTGCGCGACTTTAACAGCCAGTTGGTCAGGCGCGTCGCCCAGGAAAAGAAGATATGGTGTTTCAATCATCGCTACGTGCTCCAGCAAAATAGGTTTGCGTCATTTTCGCTGTTTCTAGTGACAAGGGGATTGCAAGTCTGCCCCCATGACAAGTTATTGCGAGAGATTAATGTGCATATTCATCTTTTCGTCGAATATTTGTGCAAGACGCCACGGGAGCCAATGCTGCACCTGCGAAATCTGGCTTGCGACCCGCTGTGTAATTTAATACCAACTCAAGCAACCCACTTGCAACATTATTACCCAAGGAAACCCGATCATGAGCTTTCGCATTCAGCCAACGCCGCCCGCACGCCCCAACCGCTGCCAGCTGTTTGGGCCCGGGTCCCGCCCTGCCTTGTTTGAAAAAATGGCCAGCTCGGCCGCTGATGTGATCAACCTTGATCTAGAGGATAGCGTCGCACCATCAGACAAGGACACCGCCCGCGCCAACATCATCGGGGCCATCAATGATATTGATTGGGGCAACAAGACATTATCCGTGCGGATCAACGGGCTCGACACCCCCTATTGGTATCGCGACGTGGTTGATTTGCTGGAACAAGCTGGCGACCGCCTGGACCAGATCATGATCCCGAAAGTCGGCTGCGCTGCAGATGTCTATGCTGTCGATGCGCTGGTGACTGCGATCGAAACAGCCAAAGGCCGGTCAAAGCCCATCGCGTTCGAAGTAATCATCGAATCAGCGGCAGGCATCGCCCATGTCGAAGAGATCGCAGCATCCAGCCCGCGCCTTGAGGCGATGAGCCTTGGTGCCGCAGATTTCGCAGCCTCCATGGGCATGCAAACCACCGGAATCGGCGGAACGCAGGAAAACTATTACATGCTTCATGATGGCGTGAAACATTGGTCTGATCCGTGGCACTGGGCGCAAACAGCCATTGTGGCCGCCTGCCGCACCCATGGTGTGTTGCCGGTCGATGGCCCATTCGGCGACTTTTCAGATGACGACGGTTTCCGTGCGCAGGCGCGTCGCTCCGCCACTTTGGGCATGGTCGGCAAATGGGCGATCCACCCCAAGCAGATCGCCGTCGCGAACGAGGTCTTTACCCCCTCTGAGGAAGCCGTTGCCGAAGCGCGCGAAATTCTGGCCGCTATGGAGACCGCGAAGGCAAATGGTGAGGGTGCCACCGTTTACAAAGGCCGCTTGGTCGATATTGCCAGCATCAAACAGGCCGAAGTTATCGTCCGTCAGTCGGAAATGATCGCGGCGCGTTAATTTAACCATACCACGCGGGGGGCCAGCCCCCCGCACCCCCCGGGATATTTGCAAGCCAGAGAAAAGGGGGGCTTGGCGCGGGTGCCGAGTTCGGGCATCAGTTGGGGATGACTTTTGATCTACTCTCGGCCCTTGCGCTATTTGTCTTTATTACATCCATCACACCGGGGCCGAACAACCTGATGCTGATGGCATCGGGGGCAAATTACGGTTTTGCCAGAACTGTCCCGCATATGCTGGGGGTCACGATTGGCTTTATGATCATGCTGTTGCTGGTCGGGCTTGGGTTGATCCGCGTCTTTAATGCGTTTCCGGTGATCTATATCATCCTCAAGGTATTGAGCGTTATTTACCTGCTTTACCTTGCCTATAAGATAGCAACCGCGGGCCCTGCCCAGCAAACAGCGGCAGCGGGTCGCCCGATGAGCTTTCTTCAGGCGGCCGGGTTTCAGTGGGTTAACCCCAAGGCCTGGGCTTTTGGCTTAAGTATCATCACGATTTACGTGCCCGCAGCGGATTTTGGCCCATTGCTGATTACGGCTTGTGTCGTGGCGCTGACGGCGTTTCCGTCGGTGACACTATGGACCGTGATGGGCAAGGAAATGGCGCGTTTCTTGACCAACCCCCGGCGTTTGCGGGTATTTAACTGGACGATGGCAATTTTGCTGGTTGCATCCTTGCTGCCGGTGCTTTGGCCAGCGGGCTAAAAGGCCCGCGTTGCAAAGGCTGCAAATCAACGCCATATAGCGGATAACCTAACGCGGAGCATGTGATGACACAGTATCTGGATTTTGAAAAACCACTCGCCGAGATTGAGGGCAAAGCAGAAGAATTGCGCGCCCTCGCACGGTCTTCGGAAGGAATGGACGTCAGCGCCGAAGCAAAAGCGCTGGATCAAAAAGCCCACCAGATGTTAGACGATTTGTACAAGTCCCTGACCCCGTGGCGGAAATGCCAAGTGGCGCGGCACCCCAACCGCCCGCATTGCAAAGACTATATCGAGGCGTTGTTCACCGATTACACGCCGCTGGCCGGCGATCGCAATTTTGCGGATGATTTGGCGGTGATGGGTGGGCTTGCCCGATTTAATGACATGCCTGTCGTGGTGATCGGCCATGAAAAGGGCAACGACACCAAATCCCGGATTGAACGGAATTTCGGCATGGCGCGCCCCGAGGGATACCGCAAAGCCGTGCGGTTGATGGATCTGGCCGGTAAATTCGGCTTGCCCGTGATCACCTTGGTCGACACCCCCGGTGCCTATCCCGGCAAAGGGGCCGAAGAGCGTGGCCAATCCGAAGCCATCGCCCGCGCCACCGAAAAATGCCTGCAAATCGGCGTGCCACTGGTATCGGTTGTTATTGGCGAAGGTGGCTCTGGCGGGGCTGTGGCATTTGCCACGGCGAACCGGCTCGCGATGCTTGAGCATTCGGTTTATTCAGTGATTTCCCCCGAAGGCTGCGCATCGATCCTGTGGAAAGATGCGGAAAAAATGCGCGAGGCCGCTGAGGCGTTGCGCCTGACGGCTCAAGATTTGAAACAGCTTGGGGTGAACGACCGTATCATCCCCGAGCCACGCGGCGGGGCACATCGCGATCCTGCCAGCGCCATCAAATCTGTTGGTAAAGCGATTGAAGGCATGCTCAAGGATTTGAGCGGTAAGAACAGCAAGGCGCTGATCGCTGACCGGCGGGCCAAGTTCATGGATTTGGGGTCAAAAGGTCTGGCGGCGTAATCTGAGGCGGGTATCGTTTTCTGAGCAAGAAAACGGGTCGTTCTTTTTTTGACGTCCAGGCTCAGGTCGCGAGCATGCGCAAGCCTTGGGTAACGTCGGTTCTGACAGCAAGGCGCAGGCCCGGCTCATCCCCTGCACGCAACGCTGCAATAATCAGCCGATGGAAATGTGGTGGTTCAGTCCGGCGCAAACGGCCATATAGCGCCCGCATGGTGGGGCCCATCTGCAGCCAAACGGTTTCTGCCATTGCCAGCATCGCAGGGGCCTGCGCGCGCAAATATAGCGTGCGGTGAAACTCTAGATTGGTGCGAATGTAGCTAACGGCATCGCGGTGGGCGACGGCTTCGGACACCGCGTTGTTTATGGTCTGAAGCCGGTCGATCAGTGCGAAATGCGCACGCGGCAACGCACGGCTGGCCAGTTCGACCTCGATCAAGGCGCGCAATGCCGCAAGCTCCTCGATCCGCTCGTTGCTGAGTTCGGGTGTAGAGATGCGACCCGAGGCTGACATCGTCAGCGCCCCTTCGGCGACCAGACGGCGCACGGCCTCGCGGGCGGGGGTCATGGAAACTTCGTATTCCTTACCGATCCCCCGCAAAGTCAGGGCATGGCCCGGCGGCAAATCGCCATGCATAATACGGCTGCGCAATTGCCGATACACTCGGTCATGGGCAAGCGGATTTGCATCTAGAGGGCGAGGGTTCAGGTTCATAGGGTCGTTGTGATCACAAAGCTGTGCCGCGTCAACGTCAAGCTTGATCGGGTGTGACAGGTCTATCGCCAATCAACTGGCTGAACCGAAGCAGATAGCCGTCCTGATCTTGTACCAAAAACTCGATCACGCCCCGTTCGACCGTGCCGATGCGGTACCACGCTGTTTCTGGGTCCCGAAACAGCGGGATCTCGGATGCAGTAAGACTGCTCAATAAGTGGCTGCAGGTCTGGAACCACAATCTGGAAATTGATGCCGCGCCCGTATGGCTGCTGCAATGATCCCGTGTCCCAATTCCCATTTGATTGCTCAAGCATAATTTGTGCCTGCCCGAGCGCTACAAAGGCGAAACCTCGCTCGGGCCGCTCGAATAGCAGCTCGAACCCAAGGACCGAGGTGTAGAAGTTCAGGCTCTGCTTGAAATCACTACACGAAAGTTCGGGAACCAAGGCGACGATGTTAGGCGGTGTCATGAGCAGCTCCGATAAGTTAGGTTCTAGTTAAATCGGTAACGGTGCAGATCGCTGCCGTTTTGGCGCAGCCAGCGGCGTGCGTCTTTGTAGGGGCCATAGATTCGTTCGACCTCGGCCCAGAAGGCGGGCGAATGATTCATCTGCGCCAGATGGGCGACCTCGTGGGCGGCGACATAATCCAGCACCTCGGGCGGGGTCAGTATCAAGCGCCAGGAAAACATCAGCCCGCCATCGGATGTGCACGACCCCCACCGGGACCGCGTGTCGCGCAGGGTCAGCTTGCTATAGGGGCGGCCCAAAGCGGCGGCGTAATCATCGCAAGCTCCTGCGAGACGGCCCCGCGCAAGCTCCTTTAAATGCGCGGCCAGCCGTGCCGGCACACGGTCTTCGCGCCCGGGCACGGCGATTGTGTCGTCACCTAGTTGAACGCGGCGCCCCTGCCCCTGAACGACCTGCACCATGCGCCCGCCCAAGGGGAACTCCGCACCGATGCCAATGGGTATATCCGCGCCCCGCGCCTCCAGATGCTTGCGAATCCATTCTTCCTTTTCACGCGCGAATGCGATGCCCTCGGCCTCTTTCAGGCGTTTGGGCAGGGTCAGGGTGACGCGGCCATCCAGCTGCGAAATGCGCAAAGATATACGCTTGGCCTGCGCTGAACGGCGCAGGATTAGCGGGATTGGCGGATTGCCGGGCAGGAACGGATCGGGCATTTCGGGCTTTCGGGCGAATACAGGGTGGCGATTGCCTTTGACAGTTCCTATCTCATATGGCACTTGGCCTGAATCATCTATACGCAACAACACTTTCAAAAAGGGGACTTCGATGCCCAATGAAGAATGGGGAACCAAGCGCCTGTGCCCCACAACGGGCAAGCGGTTCTACGACCTGAACAAAAACCCGATCATCAGCCCGTACAGCGGTGAGGTTGTCGAGGTCGACAACTCCAAATCCCGTATGATCGCCGCCGATGCCGAAGATGCCGTCACAGCAAAAGCCAAAAAAGGTGATGTTGAGGACGACGTATTGGTAGATGACGACGACGTTGATGTGGATCTGGATGACGATATTCTGGACGATGACGACGACGATGAAGATACAGTTCCGCTGGAAGAAATCGCGGACGTAGCGGCCAACGACGACGACTGATTGAAGTTTCGAAGGCGGGAGTGGATTTTCCCCTTGATCCCGCCTTCGCTTGCGCCTATTCAGCGGCGCAGCAGCCATCCCGGGTTGCGACGACGACCGGATCATTGATCCACGATGGGGCCTTAGCTCAGCTGGGAGAGCGCCTGCATGGCATGCAGGAGGTCAGCGGTTCGATCCCGCTAGGCTCCACCAAACCACCCCCCTTTTCCCCAGCACCGCCCAAGCGCCAAGTTACTTGGCCGTCGCGCCTGCGCTTTCCTTCCGTCTCTGAACCGTACCGCAAGTATCGCCGGTACGTTTCTCGGTAAACTATTTCGCGACCGGGCACTAGACGACTGGTCTATTACTTCCTATCTACCCCTCATGACAGAGCAAAAGAAATCAGACCTGACACGTCAAAAAATTCTGCAAGCAGGGCGTAGCCTTGTCAGCCAGCATGGCTTTGGCGCAGTGGGCTTGGCGCGCATCCTTAAGGAAAGCGACGTTCCCAAGGGATCGTTCTACTACTACTTCCCGTCAAAGGAGGCCTTTGGCCAAGCACTGCTGGCGGATTACGTCACCGACTATCTTGGCCGGGTCGACGCCCTTTCAAATGGTCCGGGGTCTGCCCATGATAAACTGATCGCCTTCTGGTCGGCTTGGCTGACACATGCAGAGGCCGAAGGCATTGCCAGCCAATGTCTGGTCGTCAAGCTGGGCGCAGAAGTGGCCGACCTGTCAGAAGACATGCGCCAAGTGCTTGATGCTGGCGTGGGCGCGCTGGTCGACCGTATCGCAGCACTGCTTGTGCAAGGGGCCAAGGATGGCTCGGTCGTGGCAATCGACGATCCGCAGGCCACGGCACAGATGCTCTATGCGAAATGGTTAGGTGCGGCAATTCTGTCGAAACTCGCACGCAATGAAACCCCGCTTAGGCAGGCCCTTTCCGAAACAAAGAAAACCCTTTCAACACCATAACCCAAAGAAGAGAATACAAATGAAAGCTGCAATTCACGATACATTCGGCGAACCCATCGACGTTTTGAACGCTGTTGAGATCGACAAACCCACCGCTGGTGCGGGCGAAGTGCTGGTCAAGATGACCCTGTCCCCGATCCACAACCACGATCTGTGGACCATCCGTGGCAACTATGGCTACAAGCCCGAATTGCCCGGCGCGATTGGCGGGTCAGAGGCGTTGGGCACGGTTGAGGCCGTCGGCGAAGGCGTTGACGACGCAATGATCGGTAAACGCGTCTCTATCGCAGGTGTTCACGGCACGTGGGCCGAATATTTCGTGGCCCCAGCCGCAGGCGTGCTGCCCCTGCCCGACATGATTTCCGACGTTGCAGGTGCGCAGTTGATCGCGATGCCGTTCAGCGCCATTTCACTGCTGGAAACGCTTAAGGCGAAAAAGGGCGATTGGATCATCCAAACTGCCGCCAACGGTGCCGTGGGCAAGATCATGGTGACACTGGCCAAGGCGCGCGGCATCAATCTGCTGAACCTCGTACGCCGCGATGAAGCGGTGAAAGAGTTGACGGACATGGGCATCGAAAACGTGCTGTCCACATCCGATGCCGATTGGGTGCAAAAGGCCCGCGATATCGTTGGTGAGGCCGGTGCCGCATCGGCAATCGATTCTGTGGGCGGCGACGTATCCGCCGATCTGGTTGAATTGCTGGGCTTGGACGGCGAACTGGTTGTCTTCGGCACCGCGACAGGCGCGCCGATGCCGCTGTCTTCGGGTGCGCTGATCATGAAGCACATCACCGTAAAAGGCTTCTGGGGCTCGCGCGTCAGCGCAGATATGGACCCCGAAGAGCGTAAGCGCCTGATCACCGAACTGGTGACATTGGTCGCCAAGGGCGAACTGGTGCTGGAAGACGGCGGCGTCTTTGCATTGGATGACGTTGCCAAAGCGATGAAAGCGGCACTGACGCCGGGCCGCTCGGGCAAAGTCATGATCCGCGGCTAATAAGCCGCCCCAAAAAGATGCAAAGCCCGGCCCTTGAGTTCATCAAAGGCCGGGTTTTTTCATAAAGATCGCCTCATGTCTAAAGAGGCAGACCGATGTAGTTTTCCGCCAAATCGCGTCGTGCTGTTTCGCTTTGTGACAGATGTCTAAGGGTGGCCTTGCGCATCTGCGCGGCAAAGCTGTCTTCGCCGTCAAACTGGTGCAGCATGGTGGTCATCTGCCAGCTAAACCGCATGGCCTTCCAGATACGCGCCAAAGCCCGATCCGCATAGCTATTAACGCCAGCGTGATCCCCCTTTTTCAGCGCCGCTATCAGCGCGTCATGCAGATAATAAACGTCTGACACAGCAAGGTTCAGCCCCTTGGCCCCGGTCGGCGGCACGATATGGGCGGAATCGCCGACCAAAAACAGACGTCCCCACCGCAAGGGTTCACTGACAAAGGACCGCAACGGCGCGATCGATTTTTCAATCGACGGGCCGGTCACCAAGGCATCGGCGGTTTCTTTGGGCAGGCGCATCTTCAAGGCCTCCCAAAAGCGGTCATCGCTCCAATCCTTAACCTTGTCGGTCAGCGGGGCCTGCACATAATAGCGCGACAGGTTTTCATTGCGCATCGACGCCAGTGCAAAGCCGTGGCGCGAATTGGCATAGATCAGCTCGTGATTGGCCGGCGCCGTACGCGACAGAATGCCGAGCCAGCCAAAGGGGTACACCCGCTCGAACTCCTCGCGTTTATCGGCGGGTATCGTCTGGCGGCTGACACCGTGAAACCCGTCGCACCCGGCCACAAACTGGCAGTCAATGCGCTGGCGTTCGCCATCGACCGTGTATTCCACATAGGGCGCATCTGTTGTGACATCATTGATCACCACATCTTCGACGCCGTGGATGATGCGCGTCCCCATGGCGTCTTGGGCGTCATACAGATCGGCTGTCACTTCGGTCTGGCCATAAACCATGACCTTTTTGCCGGTTAGCTCGTGAAAGTTGATCCGCACCATCAGATCATCATCGGTCAGGTAACAGCCTTCGTGGGGGATACCCTCGCGGTCCATGCGGTCCCCGACCCCGGCCTCGCGCAGCAACTGCACGGTGCCGCTCTCCAGCACGCCTGCCCGGATGCGGTCCAACACGCGCTTGCGCGATGTCCGTTCCAGAATGACAGTATCGACGCCCGCGCGGTTCAGCAGTTGCGACAACAGCAAACCCGAAGGACCACCCCCGATGATGACGACTTCGGTTTTCATAACGCGCTTAATTCCCTTCGTAATGTTGATGGGAAACTAGGAGGCTTAGGGCATTGCGTGAATGGACCGGCAGCGCATTCGCTGGTACTATGCGTGCATGACGCATCTATCCCCCATCCCTGATTACATGCTATATGGCGAAACAGACGCCTTTCCCGATGTGGTACATTGCGAACATATCAAGGACCGCGCACCCGATCATGGCTGGCGTATCGCCCCGCATCGGCATGCCCAACTGGCGCAGGTGTTCTTTATCCAAACGGGCCATGCGACGTCAGTCGTTGACGGGCAGGAATTCGAGCTTGCCGATAACCAGCTGTTCTATGTGCCTGCGCAAGCCGTTCACAGCTTTGCTTTTGCCCCGAACACCCAGGGGATGGTGCAATCCTTTCCCCTCTCTGTGCTGCGCAGCATTGCGCCCGCTACTGATGATGTTGCGCGCGCGCTGTCGCTGCCATTTGTCACGACGCCTGACCAAAAATTGCTGACGTTGATGGCAATGCTGGATGCCGCATTGGAGGATGGCAACCCCTACCGAACGCAAACCGCCCTGGGCCTGGCGCATACTGTTCTGTCAATGACCGCCACCCTGAACCCCAATCCCCAAGGGGGCACCGGCACGAAACGGGATCGCAGGCTTACGCGCCTTGATCGGCTGATCAGCGATCCGCAAACCGCCGGATGGCGCGTACAGGAATATGCCGCAGAAATGGGGCTGAGCACGGGACACCTTAGCCGTCTGTGCCGCGCCGCAAACGGGTTGTCCGCCTCGGCCTATATTGAGGCACATATCATCCAAGAGGCATGCCGCCTGCTGGCCTTTACCCAGCTGTCCGTGGCCGAGGTGGGATATAGACTGGGTTTTGCCGACCCATCCTATTTCTCGCGGCGGTTTCGGGCGGTCCAACAAGAAACACCGTCCGTCTATCGCCAGCGATTTGTCACCCAGTCATAGCTCGCCTTCCTGCTTAAAAATTGGGCATAAGGCAGAAATTCAGCCTGATATTTGCCCGAAACGGGCCGTTTGCCATCGCTCCGGCCGCGAATCCCGCTATCCATGTTCAGGCTTTTAGCGCCACGACGGGAGGGGCCCATTAACATCGCGACACATATCGACCTTGTGCCAACTGCACCGTCACAGCCCCGCGCCTTGGGCGATCTGTCCGTGACCAGCAAGACATATGGTGATGCGTCGGTGCTGGGCGACTTGTATCAATCCGGATGCCTCAAAGCGCTATTCCCGCGCGCCAACGCGGCGGGTCTCACGGGCGTCTTTCTGAATACATCAGGCGGGATGACAGGCGGCGACCGCTTGACGATCCACGCTGATGCCGGGCCGAACAGTCGGCTAACCCTGACCTCCCAAGCGGCGGAGCGTGTGTACCTTGCCCAACCCGGCCCCCCCGCGCAATTGACCACAACGCTGCGCGTGGCAGACGCGGCGCGTATTGACTGGCTGCCCCAAGAAACGATCCTGTTCAACGGTGCCGCCCTGAAGCGCCGGCTTGAGGTTGATCTGGCCCCCGATGCCACATTCTTTGCCGTTGAACCGCTCGTGTTCGGGCGCGTGTCGATGGGCGAGACCCTGACCAAGGGCAGCTTTGCCGACAACATCACCATCCGCCGCGATGGCGTCCCGATCTTTGCCGATGCCGTACGCCTCTCCGGCGACATCGCCGCGCAAATGTCCGGCCCCGCCACCGCAGCGGGACAGTTCGCCATGGCCAGCGTGATCTATGCCGCAGCGGATGCCGATGCATTGCTGAAACCGCTCCGCGCCCTGTTACCCGCGACCGCCGGTGCGAGCCTAATCCGGCCCGGCGTGCTTTATGCGCGCATTCTCGCCCCCGACAGCTACATCCTGCGCCAGTCACTGGTGCCTATTATTGCCCGCCTGCACGGCGCGGCCCCACCTAAAACATGGATGCTTTGACATGCAGCTAACCCCCCGTGAAAAAGACAAACTGCTGATCGCCATGGCGGCCGAGGTCGCGCGCAAGCGCCTTGCCCGTGGCGTAAAGCTGAACCACCCCGAAGCGATCGCCCTGATCACCGATACCGTGGTCGAAGGCGCGCGCGATGGCCGCAGCGTTGCCGACATGATGCAAGCCGGTGCCCAAGTCATCACCCGCGACGACTGTATGGAAGGCATCCCCGAGATGATCCACGACGTTCAAGTCGAAGCCACATTTCCCGACGGCACCAAGCTGGTCACCGTCCACAATCCTATCCGCTAGAAAGGCCCCGATATGAAGAAACTGATGATCCTGCCCGCTTTGCTTTTGGCCTCTCCCGCGGTGGCGCATCCGGGGTTACACATCGCACCGCACGGCGCTGAATGGATGCCCGTATTCATGGGACTGGCCGTAATCGGCACCGCCGCCGCACTCGCCCTGCGCGCCCGCGTCAAAGCCAAAGCGGCGGCCCGCAAATGATCCCCGGCGAAGTTTTCTGCGCCGAGGGGGACATCACCCTGAACGACGGGCGCGACGCAATCACCCTGATGGTAGCCAACACGGGCGACCGCCCCGTGCAAGTCGGCAGCCACTACCATTTTGCTGAAACCAACCCCGCGCTGGATTTCGACCGCACCGCCGCCCACGGCTGCCGTTTGGACATCGCCGCAGGCACCGCTGTGCGATTTGAGCCCGGCCAGCGCCGCGAGGTGAACCTGATCCCGCTCGCAGGCGACCGCAAAGTTTTCGGTTTCAACGCCGCTGTGATGGGCGCGCTTTAACGCGCAACAAGGAAAGAGATCGACCATGACCACCAAACTGCCCCGCTCTGAATATGCTGCCATGTATGGCCCCACCACGGGCGACCGTCTGCGGCTTGCCGATACCGATCTGATCATCGAGGTCGAGCGCGACCTGACGACCTATGGCGAAGAGGTTAAATTCGGCGGCGGCAAGGTGATCCGCGACGGGATGGGGCAATCTCAGGTCACGCGGGCGAATGGGGCGGTCGACACCGTGATTACCAACGCGCTGATCGTGGATCATTCGGGCATCTACAAGGCGGATGTCGCGCTGAAAGACGGGCGCATCGCGGGGATCGGCAAGGCCGGCAACCCTGACACCCAGCCCAATGTCGATATTATCATCGGACCGGGGACCGAGATTATCGCGGGCGAGGGCCGCATTCTGACCGCAGGAGGCTTCGACAGCCACATCCACTTTATCGCGCCCCAGCAGATGGAGGATTCGCTGCATTCCGGCGTGACCACCTGTTTCGGCGGCGGCACCGGTCCGGCACATGGCACGCTGGCCACCACTTGTACCCCCGGTCCGTGGCACATCGGGCGCATGTTACAGGCGATGGACGGTGTGGTGATGAACATCGGGTTGTCGGGCAAGGGCAACGCCAGCCAGCCCGGCGCGCTGGTCGAGATGGTGAACGGCGGGGCCTGTTCGCTGAAACTGCACGAGGATTGGGGCACCACCCCTGCCGCGATTGATTGCTGCCTAAGTGTCGCCGATGACATGGATGTGCAGGTAATGATCCACACCGATACGCTGAACGAATCCGGTTTTGTCGAACACACATTGGCCGCCATGAAAGGCCGGACCATCCACGCCTTCCACACCGAGGGCGCAGGCGGTGGTCACGCGCCAGACATCATCAAGATTTGTGGTGAAGAGCACGTCTTGCCATCGTCCACCAACCCGACGCGTCCCTTCACGGTGAACACATTGGAAGAGCATCTCGATATGCTCATGGTCTGTCACCACCTTGATAAATCCATCCCCGAAGATGTCGCCTTTGCCGAAAGCCGCATCCGCCGCGAAACGATCGCGGCCGAAGATATCTTGCATGACATCGGCGCGTTCTCGATCATCGCATCCGACAGTCAGGCGATGGGCCGTGTGGGCGAGGTGTTGATCCGGACATGGCAAACCGCCGACAAGATGCGCAAACAACGCGGACGTCTGCCCGAGGAAACCGGCGACAACGACAACTTCCGCGTCAAACGCTATATCGCAAAATACACGATAAACCCCGCGATTGCCCATGGCGTCAGCCGCGAGATCGGGTCGATTGAGGTCGGAAAAAAGGCTGATCTGGTGTTGTGGAACCCTGCCTTCTTTGGTGTGAAACCCGAGATGGTGTTGATGTCGGGCATGATCGTCGTGGCGCAAATGGGCGATCCGAATGCGTCGATCCCGACGCCGCAACCCGTGTACACGCGCCCCATGTTCGGGGCCTACGGCAGCGCGCTTCAACACTGCGCAGTCACGTTCATTTCCGAAGCCGCGCAATCAAACGGGCTGCGTGACAGCCTTGGCCTGTCCAAGCAAACCATCGCCGTCAAAAACACCCGCAACATCGGCAAATCTGATCTGATCCACAACTCTGCCACCCCCAAGGTCGAGGTGAACCCAGAAACCTACGAGGTGCGCGCGGATGGCGAATTGCTAACCTGCGAACCCGCCGAAACCCTGCCGATGGCACAACGCTATTTCATGTTTTAAGGCCTAGATATGACCGATCTTTCCCCCGCCCATACCATCAAACGCAGCGGCCACTGGGACGACGCAGATGACAGTTGCGTTCTAACCTATGACGACCGGTTCTTGCGCCGCAAGCGCCTGACGACCACCCGTGATCAAGGGTTCCTCGTTGATCTGCCTCACACGGAATCCCTGAACCACGGGGATGCGTTTCTATTGGAAGACGGCAAACTGGTCGAAGTCATCGCGGCCGAGGAAGCGCTGCTGGAAATCACCGGTGACGATCTGGTGCGGCTGGCGTGGCATATTGGTAACCGGCACTGCCCCTGTCAGGTCGAACCGACACGGCTATTGATCCAGAACGATCACGTGATCCGCGACATGCTGGGCAAGCTGGGCGCGACCCTGCGCGATGTGTCCGAACCCTTCCTTCCCGAAGGCGGTGCCTATGGCCACGGGCGCACCCATAGCCACGCCCATTAATGCAGACCCAAGACATCATCACGTTGGCCCAATGGCTGTCGCCCAGTTTCCCAATTGGCGCGTTCAGCTATAGCCACGGGCTTGAGATGGCCGTGCATGATGGCACCATCCATGACGCCGCTTCGCTGCAAGCGTGGCTGGGCGATATCATCGCCCACGGTGCTGGCCGGACCGATGCGATCCTTCTAAACGCTGGCTTTGCTGGTGAGGGGTTGACCGAGGTGGATGCGCTGGCGCGGGCCCTTGCCCCATCGTCAGAGCGGCTATCCGAGACCACACAACAAGGCGCTGCATTTGTGAGGGTGGTGAATGACGTCTGGGGCCATGACCTGCCGGACCTCACGCTGCCCGTCGCCTTCGGCGCGGCCTGCGCAGCGCAGGGGTTACCCGTACGCGACGCCGCGCAGATGTTCCTACACGCTTTTATCAGCGCGCTAGTCTCTGCCGCAATCCGTGCCGTGCCTTTGGGCCAGACCGATGGGCAACGCGTGATCACGGCCCTTGCCCCCCTGTGCCAGCAAACGGTCGAAACGGCCCTGACCCAAACCATCGACGACATCGGCAGCGCCTGCTTTCTGGCCGACATTGCGTCGATGCAACATGAAACGCTTTACTCAAGGATGTTCCAAACATGACCTCACCCCATGGCCCTCTGCGGATCGGAATTGGTGGACCTGTGGGCGCAGGAAAAACCACGCTGACGGCAGCGCTGTGCCGTGCCATGCGCGACCGCTGGTCAATCGGCGTGATCACCAATGACATCTACACCCAAGAAGACGCCGAAGCCCTGATGCGGATGCAGGTGCTGCCCCAAGACAGAATCATCGGCGTCGAAACCGGCGGCTGCCCGCATACCGCCATTCGCGAGGATGCGTCGATCAATCTGGCGGCTGTGGCGCGGATGCAGGAACGCCATCCCGATCTGGACTGCATCTTGATTGAATCGGGCGGCGACAACCTGTCTGCGACCTTCAGCCCCGAACTGGCAGATATCACCTTGTATGTGATCGACGTCGCCGCAGGCGAAGAAATCCCCCGCAAGGGCGGCCCGGCAATCACGAAATCCGACATTCTGATCATCAACAAAACCGACCTCGCGCCCTATGTGGGTGCGTCGCTCGAGGTGATGGACCGCGATGCAAAACGGATGCGCGGCGCACGCCCCTTTGTCTTTGCCGCGATGAAAACGGATCAAGGCATTACCGAGGTTTTAGATTTGATCATTCAAATTGGTGGGTTACAGCCGGTTCCCGTTGATTGACAATTTGTAATAAAACTGGCGGATTTCTGCCGTTGGTTAACACAGCGCTTTGATTTCTACCTCAAATCGTCAAAGCTCCCCCTGCGTCGCCGGGACAGTGACGCTAAGTCTTAGACAACCATTGAGGGCAGCAAAAAATGAGCGTGAAACACGCCTTATCGAAAAAACTCGGCATTCCATTTCTATGTTTGGGCCTGCTCTTTGCAGCTGGCTGTGCGCAATCGCCCTCGGGGCTGCGCACAATTTCATCGGCGGGCATTAACCCCGAGCTTCACGCCATTGCGATTCGCGAAGTGCGTACATTGCAATCGCAAGGGCAGCGCGTTTGGTGCGTTCCTTTCGCCCGCAACGCCAGCGGTGTGAATATCCGCGGCAATGCAAATACCTGGTGGACCAAGGCCAAGGGGCAATATACCCGGGGCAAAGACCCCTCGACCGGTGCTGTCATGGCGTTCAAGGCAACCCGCCGGAACCCGATGGGCCATGTCGCCGTGGTTTCCAAGGTGGTGTCACCGCGCGAGGTTCTGGTCGACCACGCAAACTGGAAGCGCAATAAAATCTCCCTTCAGATGAGCGTCATAGACGTATCGCCGCGCAACGACTGGTCCGCTGTACGGTTGGAAAGCCAAACGGATTCATATGGCCGGGTCTATCCGGTCAATGGCTTCATCTACCCCGACGACAATCTTCACCCGGATACGCGTGCGGCGGCCAAACCGGTCTTTGCACTGATGGCGCGCGGCAGCTAACTGCCCCCCTAAAGATCGTGATGCGCTGGTACAATCGGGGCATCACGAAGACCCTGCTTGGCTTCATCCAACTAAAAAAGCGGCGTCACGCCTAGAATTCACCGCTTTTGACAAAGTCATGTACATTCCAGACACAAGCGATTAGGGACGGCGGCAACACTCGGCTGGCGTGCGCGCCATTGCCGTGCCGCGCGCATTTTTGCCGCCCTTTTTATTCAGTCAGGACTTACCGTTGATCCAAACCATCGCAGACGCGCTTGCCAAACAAGGCTATGAGACACTTACACCCGTACAACAGGCGGTCACCGATCCGGCCCTTGCCGACGCTGACCTCTTGGTATCGGCACAAACCGGATCAGGCAAGACCGTTGGTTTTGGTCTGGCCATCGCGCCAACCTTGCTTGGCGGCTCCGAAAAATTTGGCCATGCTGGCGCACCCCTTGCGCTGATCATTGCCCCCACCCGTGAACTCGCCATGCAGGTCAGCCGCGAATTGACATGGCTTTATGGCCCTGCCGGCGCTGTCGTCACCACCTGTGTGGGCGGCATGGACACGCGCACCGAACGCCGTGCACTGGACCGTGGTGCACATGTCGTTGTCGCCACGCCGGGCCGCCTGTGCGACCACATCAAACGCAATAACATCAACCTGTCGGACATCCGCGCCGTGGTGCTGGACGAAGCCGACGAAATGCTGGACCTCGGCTTTCGCGACGAGCTTGAGTTCATTCTGTCGGAAGCCCCCGAAGAACGCCGCACCTTGCTGTTCTCGGCGACGGTCCCTTCGGCGATTGCCAAGCTGGCGAAATCGTATCAACGCAATGCACAGCGTGTTGAAACCATCGGCGAGGCCAAGCAGCACACCGATATCGAATACCGCGCCCTGACCGTGCACCCGCGCGACACGGAAAACGCGATTATCAACGTGCTGCGGTTCTACGAGGCGAAAAATGCCATCGTGTTCTGTAACACCCGCGCAGCCGTTGCGCGTCTGACCACACGCTTTACCAACCGGGGATTCTCGGTGGTGGCGCTGTCGGGCGAGCTGTCGCAATCTGAGCGTACCAACGCGTTGCAAGCGCTGCGCGATGGCCGCGCCCGTGTCTGTATCGCGACAGATGTTGCGGCACGCGGTATCGATTTGCCAAACCTCGAACTGGTGATCCACGCAGATCTGCCGTCAAACTCTGACACGTTGCTGCACCGTTCTGGCCGGACCGGCCGCGCGGGACGCAAAGGTGTGTCAGCACTGATCGTTCCTGCGAAACTGCGCAGCAAAGCCAACCGCCTGATCGGTGGTGCCAAGCTGAAAGTCGAATGGGCCAACCCGCCCTCGGCCGAAGAAGTAAATGCCGAAGACGAAAAGCGTTTGCTGGCCGATTCCGCATGGTCTGATCCGATCCCTGATGATGCGGCTGGTTTCGTTGCCAATCTGGTTGAACAGTTCAGCGCCGAACAATTGGCGACAGCGTTTGTGAACCTTTACCGCGCGCGTCAATCGGCACCCGAACAATTGGCCGAACCCGGAACACCTGCCGATGAAAAACCGCGTGGCGACTTTGGTCCGTCTGTGTGGTTCTCGATCTCGGTCGGGCGCAACCAGGACGCCGAACCACGCACCATCCTGCCGATGATTTGCCGTATGGGCGATCTGACCAAGGATGACGTGGGCGCGATCCGCGTACAGCCCAGCCATACATTCGTGGAGATCCTCGCAAAGTCCGAGGCGAAATTCACCAATGCGCTTGGCCCCGACATGAAAGTCGAAGACGACGCGATTGTCACCAAACTGGACAAGGCACCTGACCTGTCGCGCGGCCCGAAACCCGGCGGCCGCAGGCCCAAGCCTGATCGTGGTCCACGGCCAGATCGCGGCCCTCGTCCTGAACGCGCACCGCGTCCGGCCTATGATCCCGATGCACCGAGAGAACCGCGTAAACCCCGCGCCGAGAACACTGAAGCGCCTGTTGCCTACAGTGAAAAGCCACGCGGCGACAAACCAAAGTTCGACAAACCGCGCGCGCCCAAAGGCGAACGTCCGCCAAAGTCGCACAAGACTGAACGCAGCCCGATGAAGCCCGGTGCCGCGCCCAAACCAAAGTCGAACCCGAAGCCTGACGCCTTTGACAAACCAGCAGGTAAGCCAAAATCAAAAGCCGTTTGGAAAAAAGAGAAATCCGACGCCCCGCGCGGTGATGCGAAACCAGCGGCAGATAAGCCGTTCAAGGCACGCGCCTCTGATCCGTCGAAACGTTTTGTGCCACCAAACAAGCTGGGCCAAGCGGGCGGCAAGCCAAAAGGCGGCAAACCCGCTGGCCGTCCAAAAGGCGGCGAAGGTGCACCAAAACGCGCCAAAAGCAGCTTCCGTCCTAAATAAGATGCAGTTGAGCACGCGGGTTTTATCCGCGTGCTCAAATAACGCCCAAACCTCGCGAAACCATCCGGAATTTTTGAAAAATTCCGGCCCGTTTTCTTACAAAGAAAACGCCATCGCATAGCTGTTATTAGCGGTAATTCGATGCACGACCTGCCATGTGGACCTAAAGATAGGTACCGACTGGCCCTACAGCACAGCTTCCATTTACGATGATGTCATATCAAACAGGGCTGTATACCTACGCCCTTATTCTCCTCATGTTCGAAAGGTCAGCCAATGGACGGTACATTCAATGAGAACGATATCTCTCGTATTGTAGAGGTTGACCGCGCCCATATCTGGCACCACCTAAGCCAGCATAAACCCTATGAAACCACCGATCCCCGCATCATTGTCGAGGGCAAAGGCATGCGGGTCTGGGATCAAAAAGGCAAAGAGCATCTGGATGCCGTGTCGGGCGGCGTGTGGACCGTTAACGTCGGCTATGGCCGCGAAAGCATTGCCAACGCCGTGCGCGACCAGCTGATCAAGCTGAACTATTTTGCGGGTTCTGCCGGGTCGATCCCGGGGTCGATCTTTGCCGAAAAGCTGATCGAGAAAATGCCGGGGATGAGCCGCGTTTACTATTGCAACTCGGGCTCCGAAGCAAACGAAAAGGGCTTTAAGATGGTCCGCCAGATCGCGCACAAGCGCTATGGCGGCAAAAAGCACAAGATCCTGTACCGCGACCGCGACTATCATGGCACGACAATCGCGTGTCTGTCGGCGGGCGGGCAGGACGAACGCAATGCGCAATACGGCCCCTTCACCGATGGCTTTGTGCGCGTGCCCCATTGCCTTGAATATCGCAAATTCGAACAAGAAGGCGCGCCCGATGAAAACTATGGCGTTTGGGCTGCTGATCAGATCGAAAAGGTCATCCTTGCCGAAGGGCCAGATACCGTTGGTGGGCTATGCCTTGAACCCGTAACAGCTGGCGGCGGCGTGATCACCCCGCCTGATGGTTATTGGGAGCGCGTGCAGGAGATTTGCCGCAAATATGATATCCTGCTGCATATTGACGAGGTCGTCTGCGGCGTGGGCCGCACCGGCGAATGGTTCGGCTATCAGCACTACGGCATTAAGCCAGATATGGTGACGATGGCCAAAGGCGTCGCCTCGGGCTATGCCGCCATCGCCTGTCTTGTGACCACCGAAGAGGTGTTCAACATGTTCAAGGATGATGCCGCCGACCCGATGAACTATTTCCGCGATATTTCGACCTTTGGCGGCTGTACGGCTGGCCCCACTGCGGGCATCGAAAACATGGCGATCATTGAACGCGAAAACCTGCTGCAAAACACCACCGATATGGGCCACTATATGCTTGAGCAGCTGGAAGAGCTGTCCGACAAATACCCGGCCATCGGCCAAGTCCGCGGCAAAGGTTTGTTCCTGGGCGCAGAGCTGGTCGAAGACCGCAACACCCGTGCGCCGGTCGCTGAAAAACTCGTACAGGCCGTCGTTGCCGATTGTATGGCGCAAGGGGTGATTATCGGGGCGACCAACCGGTCCTTGCCGGGCAAGAACAACACGCTGTGTTTCAGCCCAGCATTAATCGCCAAGAAAGATGATATCGACGAAATCATCACAGCGGTTGATAACGCAATGGGCCGCGTGTTCGGCTAAGGGCACCTTGTGATGTGATGCGCCCACAAACGGGGCGCATCATGCTTGCTCAGCCATTTATTGCCGATGCTAAAAATACGCTGGAACTATTTCTGCCATGCTGCGTTTAACCTATGAACCTAACTTGGAGAATATCATGAAAAAGTTTCTGTTGATTCTGCCACTGCTCGGCGCAGTTGCCGCCTGTGACACACAAAACCAATCCGCTTTGACCGGTGCCGCCGCGGGTGCTGCCTTGGGTGCCGTCGTTTCCAACGACAGCGACCGCGCAAAAGGCGCTGTTTTGGGTGGCTTGGCTGGTGCAGCTGCTGGCGCATATGTTGGCCGTGGCGCGAATGGTCAGTGCGTTTACCAAAACTCTGCCGGTCAGCGTTACACGGCCGCTTGCCCATAAGCATTTTTGCTTAGCAAACCGACATTTAATCAGGCCTCGGCATGCGCCGGGGCCTTTTTCGTTGCCCCATCGGGTAATGCCAGATTGCGCCGCGCCTAAGTCCAGCTTAGGTTGATGCCATGGCGCTTCCCGTTGAAACATTCTTTCTGCATCCCGATGCACAGGGCACCCTGCAGCAGCAGATACAGCAAATGATCGCCCAAGGGATTTTGACCGGGCGCTTTGGCACGGGTGAAAAACTACCCTCCACCCGCAGCTTGGCGCGCCATCTTGGGATCAGCCGCATTACGGTGACGATTGCCTATACTGAACTGCTGGCAAATGATTATCTGACCTCCAAGGGGCGGTCAGGCTATTACGTTTCTGAAAACGCGCCCGCCCCACCACAATTCACCCCTGCCGCAGATACGCCCGACGCCGTCGATTGGGCGCGCGCAATCGGCCAGCGGTTCAGCGGCGGCGTCACGCCGGTCAAACCGCAAGACTGGGGAAAGTATCGCTATCCCTTTATCTACGGCCAAGCGGACCCAACGCTATTTGATCACGCAAATTGGCGGCTTTGCGCGCTGCAGGCCTTGGGACAACGCGATTTCACAGCGCTCACCACCGATTACTATGATCAAGACGACCCCAAGCTGATCGAATTCATCGCGCGCCATTCCCTGCCCCGGCGCGGCATCTCGGCGCGGCCTGAACAGATATTGATCACGCTTGGCGCGCAGAATGCGCTGTGGCTGACGGCCCAAGTTTTGCTGACACAGCGGCGCCGCGCCGCGCTTGAAGACCCCTGTTACCCTGCGCTTCGCGATATCCTGACGCAATCGCGCTGCCATGTGTCCCCCGTGCAGGTGGACCACGAAGGGTTAATTCCCGACGCGATCCCTGATGATACCGATGTGATTTTCACCACCCCCAGCCACCAATGCCCGACGACAGCGACCATGCCGATGGCACGGCGGCGGGCCTTGCTGGAAAGGGCCAGCGCATTGGACGCGTTGATTGTCGAAGATGATTACGAGTTCGAGATGTCGTTTCTGAAATCGCCCTCGCCGTCGCTCAAGTCGCTCGATCAGGACGGGCGTGTGATCTATGTGGGCAGCTTTTCCAAATCGCTGTTCCCCGGCCTGCGCCTTGGATACCTAGTCGGGTCCGAGCCGTTTATTCGCGAGGCACGCGCCCTGCGTGCCTCTGTGCTGCGCCACCCGCCGGGGCACATCCAACGCACTGCCGCCTATTTCCTATCGCTTGGCCACTATGACGCGCTGGTTCGCCGGATGAGCAATACCTTGCACGACCGCCGCACGGTGATGGAGGACGCGATCAAGGCCAATGATCTGCAAATCGCGGGGCGCGGTGCCTATGGCGGATCTTCCTTTTGGATGCGTGCGCCCGACCATCTCCGCACCGATGATCTGGCCATGCGGCTGCGGGCAAAATCCGTGCTGATCGAACCCGGCGCGCCGTTTTTTAATGGCGACGCCCCGCCGCAAAATTATTACCGGCTGGCCTATTCGTCGATCCCGTCCGCCCAGATCGCGGCTGGCATTGCCCATGTTGCCCAAGAAATTCGCGACATGGGCTAAACTGGCCTTATCCAGCACCCCTTGCTGGCCCTAACCCGTACCTGCCCCAACCCCTACTGTGCAGACAACTCAAAATCACCGCCAAGGATGCCCCCAGACATGAAGATGACCACCGAAGAAGCTTTTGTGAAAACCCTTCAGATGCATGGCATCGACAACGCGTTTGGGATTATCGGGTCCGCGATGATGCCGATCTCTGACATTTTCCCCGATGCGGGTATTACGTTCTGGGATTGCGCCCACGAGGGCAGCGCCGGCATGATGGCCGACGGCTTTACCCGCGCGACCGGCAAGATGTCGATGATGATCGCGCAAAACGGTCCGGGCATCACCAATTTCGTGACGGCTGTGAAAACCGCCTATTGGAACCACACGCCCTGCCTTTTGGTGACACCCCAAGCCGCGAACAAGACCATCGGCCAAGGTGGCTTTCAAGAGATGGAACAGATGAACCTGTTCGCCGATTGCGTCGCCTATCAAGAAGAAGTCCGCGACCCGTCGCGCATCGCTGAGACGCTGAACCGCGTGATCATGCAGGCCAAACGTGCGTCAGCCCCGGCGCAGATCAACGTGCCGCGTGATTTCTGGACCCAAGTCATCGACATCGATCTGCCCGCGATTGTCGCGTTTGAACGCCCTTCAGGCGGCGAAGTGGCCATCGCCAAAGCGGCAAAGCTGCTGTCGAATGCCAAATTCCCCGTGATCCTGAACGGCGCTGGCGTGGTGCTGGCGCAAGGCGGGATCGAGGCGAGCAAGCTGCTGGCCGAACGCCTGTCCGCACCTGTTTGCGTCGGCTATCAACATAACGATGCTTTCCCGGGCGGGCACCCCCTGTTCGCGGGCCCCTTGGGCTATAACGGGTCCAAAGCAGGGATGGAGCTGATCGCGAAAGCCGATGTCGTGCTGGCCCTTGGCACCCGGTTGAACCCGTTTTCGACGCTGCCCGGCTATGGCATGGACTACTGGCCAGCCGATGCGAAAATCATTCAGGTCGACATCAACCCAGACCGCATCGGCCTGACCAAAAAGGTCAGCGTCGGTATTGTCGGCGATGCAACCAAAGTCGCGACTGCGCTGCTGGAAAACCTGTCCGGCACCGCTGGCGACGAAGGGCGCGAGGATCGCAAAGCCACCATTGGCGCGACCAAATCGAAATGGGCACAACAACTGTCCGGCATGGACCACGAAGACGACGATCCCGGCACCAGCTGGAACGAACGCGCGCGTGCGGATAAACCCGACTGGATGAGCCCCCGCATGGCGTGGCGTGCGATCCAATCGGCGCTGCCTGCCAATGCCATCATCTCGTCCGACATCGGTAACAACTGCGCCATCGGCAATGCCTATCCGTCGTTTGACGAGGGCCGCAAATACCTTGCCCCCGGCCTGTTCGGCCCTTGCGGTTATGGATTGCCTGCTATCGTGGGGGCCAAGATCGGCTGTCGTGATGTCCCTGTCGTGGGGTTCGCCGGTGATGGTGCATTCGGCATTTCGGTTAACGAGCTGACGGCGATCGGTCGCGGGGAGTGGCCCGCGGTAACCCAAGTGGTTTTCCGCAACTATCAATGGGGCGCGGAAAAGCGCAATTCGACCCTGTGGTTCGATGACAACTTTGTCGGGACCGAGCTGGACGAAGATGTATCCTATGCCGGGATCGCGCAGTCTTGTGGCCTGCAAGGTGTCATCGCCCGCAATATGGACGAACTAACCGCCGCACTGAACAAGGCGATCGATGATCAGATGCACCACGGCAAAACCACCCTGATCGAGGCGATGATCAACCAAGAGCTGGGTGAACCCTTCCGCCGCGATGCGATGAAGAAACCTGTGTCGGTTGCGGGTATCAGCAAAGATGACATGCGCCCGCAGACGGTCTAGCACGTGCCTGACAGCCATATCCTTGTGATGAATGCAGGGTCGTCGTCGATCAAGACGGCCCTGTTTGACGATAACCTGAACGAAATCCTGCGGGTCGAGGCCACGGGCATCGGCGTCACAGGTGCCGTCAAAATCGGGTCGGCGGCTGCACCCGCCGACCTGCCCGACAATGCCGCAGCGCTTGCCGCGATTTTTGCCGCGTTGACGCAACAAGGCATCTCTCTCACCTCGTTACGTGCTGTCGCGCACCGCGTGGTCCATGGCGGCACCACGCTGACCGCAGCCAGCCGCATCACGCCGCAGGTTCGCCAAGCCATCGCGGACTGCGTCCCGCTTGCCCCGCTGCACAACCCGCATCATCTCGCAGCGATTGACGCGGTCGCGGCCCTTGCGCCCGACCTGCCGCAATGCGCCAGTTTCGACACGGCGTTTCATGCCACGATCCCCGACGTCGCCCGCCGCTATGCCTTGCCTGACCGGCCCGACCTGCAGGGTCTGCAACGCTACGGTTTTCACGGCACCAGCTATGCCGCCCTTGTGCGCGCCCTGCCCCAGCAAAGCGGCACACTGCCGAAACGATTGCTGGCCTGCCACCTGGGCAACGGCGCGTCGCTTTGCGCGATCCTTGACGGGCAAAGCGTGGCAACAACGATGGGTTACTCTCCGTTGTCCGGCCTAACCATGGGCACGCGGGTCGGCGAGATTGACGCAGGTGCCGTACTACGCCTTGTCGGGCAGTTAGGGCTGGATGAGACTGATACCTTGCTACAACATCAATCCGGCCTGCTCGGCCTGTCTGGCCTTAGCTCAGACATGCGCAAGCTGGAAAACAGCGACAGCCCGAAAGCGGCCTTTGCCATCGATCATTTCTGCTATTGGGCCGGGCGACAGGCCGGGTCCATGATTGCGGCCATGGGTGGGCTGGATGCTGTGGCCTTTACCGGTGGCATCGGTGAAAATTCGGCCCGCATTCGGAACGGCATTCTTGACAAGCTTTCATGGATGGGAAACTTTCCCAGCTATACCGTTGAGGCGCAGGAAGAAATTCAGATCGCTCGCGACGCCCGCACCCTTCTGAACGCTGATCAAAGAGAGCAAGAATGATGCATAAGCAACCCGTTCTTGACCTTAGCCCACCCGTTTCGGACGAAATTAGCAAGACGACTTGCTATATGTGCGCCTGCCGCTGCGGCATCAACGTGCATATGAAAACCAACGCTGATGGCGACATGAAGGTCGCCTATATCGAGGGCAACCGCGACCACCCCATCAACAAGGGCGTGCTGTGTGCCAAGGGCAGCGCGGGCATCATGCAACACAACGCGCCCGCCCGACTGCGCAAACCACTAAAGCGTGTAGGCGAACGCGGGTCAGGTGAATTCGAGGAAATCGAATGGGACGAGGCGTTGCAGATCGCGACCGATTGGCTTGCGCCCTTGCGCGCCAAAGCACCTGAAAAGCTGGCGTTCTTTACGGGCCGCGATCAATCGCAAAGCTTCACCTCGTTCTGGGCACAGAATTTCGGCACACCAAACTATGCAGCGCACGGCGGCTTCTGCTCCGTCAATATGGCAGCGGCTGGTATCTACACCATGGGCGGCGCGTTCTGGGAATTTGGCCAACCCGATTGGGACCACACCAAGCTGTTTATGCTATTCGGCGTGGCCGAAGATCACGACAGTAACCCCATCAAAATGGGCATCGGCAAGATCAAAGCGCGCGGCGCGCGGGTCATCGGCGTGAACCCGATCCGAACGGGATATAACGCCGTGGCGGATGATTGGGTCGGCATTACGCCGGGCACGGACGGGCTGTTTATCCTGTCGATGGTGCATTGCCTGATGAAGGCGGGGCGCATGGATCTGGACTACCTCGCTCGGTTCACCGATGCGCCGGTGCTGGTCAATGGCGATCCCACGTCGGACCAGCACGGACTATTCCTGCGCGATGTTGATGGCAAACAACAGGTGATCTGCCGCAACACGGGCAAGCTGACCGCCTTTGACAAACCCGGTGTGCGCCCCGATTTATCCGCGACCCATGTCGTCAATGGCGTCACCCATCGCCCCGTTTTCCACCACATGGCCGAAAAATACCTAAGCGACGATCACGCCCCCGAAGCGGTCGCCGACCGCTGCGGCATTCCCGCGCCCCGCATCCGCGCCATCGCCGCCGAAATCGCCCGCGTCGCCTTTGAAGAGGCATTCGAGCTGGACCATGAATGGACCGACTTCCGTGGTGATGTGCACAAGACCATGACTGGCCGGCCCGTGTCGTTCCACGCCATGCGCGGGATTTCCGCCCATGCCAATGGTTTTCAGACCTGCCGCGCGCTGCATATGTTGCAAATCATCCTCGGCACGGTCGAGGTCCCCGGCGGCTTTCGTTTCAAACCACCCTACCCCAAACCCGCCACGGCCCATCCCAAACCCCATTGCGGCGTGACGCCCGACCAACCGCTCGACGGCCCGCATCTGGGCTTTGTCCAAGGCCCCGACGATCTGGCGCTAAAGGATGACGGCAGCCCCGTGCGCATCGACAAAGCCTTCACTTGGGAAAACCCGATGAGCGCCCACGGCTTGATGCATATGGTGATCTCGAACGCCCATGCGGGTGACCCGTATAAAATCGATACGCTGTTCATGTATATGGCCAACATGTCGTGGAATTCGTCGATGAACACCGGCGGCGTCATGAAAATGCTGACCGACAAAGATGACAACGGCGACTATGTCATCCCGCGCATCATCTACTCCGACGCCTATTCCTCCGAAATGGTGGCCTTTGCCGATCTGATCCTGCCAGATACGACCTATCTGGAACGTCACGATTGTATCAGCCTGCTGGACCGCCCGATTTGCGAGGCTGACGCCGCAGCCGATGCAATCCGCTGGCCGGTTGTCGAACCCGACCGCGACGTGCGCGGCTTTCAATCGGTGCTCTGTGATCTTGGCGCGCGGCTTGGCCTGCCCGGTTTTATCACCGAAACGGGCGCGCAAAAATATGCGGATTACGCCGATTATATCGTTAACCACGAACGCCGCCCCGGCATCGGCCCGCTCGCCGGTTTTCGCGGAACGGATGGCACCCAAGTCGGGCGCGGCGCTCCGAACCCCGACCAGCTGGACCGCTATATCCAGAACGGCGGCTTCTTCACCCACCACATTCCCGATGGCGCGCAGTACTATAAACCTTGGAACAACGCCTACCAAGATTGGGCCGTGGAAACCGGCCTTTTTGATGCGCCCCAACCCTATCTGTTTTCGCTTTATGTCGAACCCTTGCGCCGCTTTCAGCTGGCCGCCGAAGGCCACGGCGATCGCCAGCCCCCAGACCACTTGCGCGACCAGATCAAACAGACGATGTCACCGCTGCCGATCTGGTACGAGACCGACCAACAGGGCAACGAGGGTTTCACCATCACCGCCCTTACCCAACGGCCCATGGCGATGTACCACAGCTGGGGCAGTCAAAACGCATGGCTGCGCCAGATCCACGGCCACAACCCGCTGTACCTGCCAACCAAACTGATGCGCGAAAACGGCTTGCAAGACGGCGACTGGGCCTGTGTGACATCCCCACATGGACAGATCACCGTGCCAGTCCTCGAAATGGCCGCGCTGAACGAAAACACCGTCTGGACATGGAACGCCATCGGCAAACGCAAAGGCGCTTGGGCCCTCGACGATGCCGCACCCGAAGCAACCAAAGGCTTCCTACTGAACCACCTGATCCATGAGCTCCTGCCGCCCAAGGGCGACGGCCTGCGCTGGTCCAACTCGGACCCGATCACAGGCCAGGCCGCTTGGTTCGACCTCAAAGTCAAGATCGAGAAAACCACCGCCCCGACCGAATCCAAACCCGTCACTCCCAGACAAAAATCACCCGTCCCAGCCGCACCGAAAAACATCGCGTGGAAATCCAGATAACCCCTTCTCTGGCTCTTAAATATCCCGGGGGCATGGGGGCTGGCCCCCACTCCGCCACCAGCAAAGCAAACCGCACATGACCGAACTGCCAAAAACAACACAGAAAAAACTCGGCCTCGTGATCGATCTGGATACCTGTGTCGGCTGCCACGCCTGCGTGATCTCGTGCAAAGGGTGGAACACAGAAAACTATGGCGCGCCGCTGTCTGACCAAGACGCCTATGGCGCGGCCCCCTCGGGCACTTTCCTGAACCGCGTGCACAGTTACGAGGTCCAGCCCGACACTGGCCCCGCGCAGCTGGTCCATTTCCCCAAATCCTGCCTGCATTGCGAGGACGCGCCTTGCGTCACTGTCTGCCCCACCGGGGCCAGCTACAAGCGCAGTGAAGACGGGATCGTGCTGGTCAATGAAAGCGATTGCATCGGTTGCGGGTTATGCGCGTGGGCCTGTCCCTACGGCGCGCGCGAGTTGGACCAAGCCGCTGGCGTGATGAAGAAATGTACCCTCTGCGTTGACCGCATCTATAACGACAACCTGCCCGAGGAAGACCGCATTCCCGCCTGTGTGCGCACTTGCCCGTCGGGCGCACGACATTTTGGGGACTTAGGCGACCCAGATAGCGACGTCAGCCAGTTGGTCGCGGAGCGCGGCGGCGTTGATCTGATGCCCGAACAAGGCACCAAGCCGGTCAACAAATACCTGCCCCCCCGGCCCAAAGATCAAATGCCTGAAATTGATGTGCTTGCCCCCTTCCTCGCCCCGATAGACCAAGAACCCAAAGGGTTCCTTGGCTGGCTTGACCGTACTTTGGATAGGCTCTGATGCACCCTGCACCTTCCGTCATATTTTTCAGCGTATTTTCCGGGCTTGGGTTCGGGCTGTTGTTTTGGCTGGGACTGGGCTGGCCCTCGCCGACCGGCGTTGTGGCTTTCGTCTTTTTCGCCATCGCCTATCTGCTCGCCGTTGGTGGGCTGATCGCGTCCACCTTCCATCTGGGCCGCCCCGAACGCGCGCTCAAGGCGTTCAGCCAGTGGAAAACCAGCTGGCTCAGCCGCGAGGCGATCTGCGCCGTGGCAGCGTTGCTGCTGATGGCGGTTTACGGGGGCGGGGCCGTGTTCCTAGACCAGCACTGGCGCGTTATCGGCGTTCTGGGGGGCGTGCTGTCACTTGGCACCGTCTTCACCACCTCGATGATTTACACGCAGCTCAAGACGATCCCACGTTGGCACAGCCCCCTGACCCCGTTGAATTTTCTGTCGCTTTCCATTGCGGGCGGCGCATTGCTGGCAGGGCAAGTCACTTGGGCGCTGTGGCTGATCGTCATCGCGGGCGGCATTCAACTGGCGACGTGGATCATCGGCGACACACGCTTTGCGGCCTCGGGCACCACCCTCGCTACGGCGACGCAATTGGGTCAGATCGGCACCGTACGCGCGTTCGAGCCGCCGCACACCGGCACCAATTATCTATTGCGAGAATTTGTCTATGTGATCGGGCGCAAACATGCTTTCAAGCTGCGCGTTATTGCCTTGCTGCTGATGACCATATTGCCGGTCATCCTGCTGCTGATCCCGTTTTCACATGCCGCTGGTGGGTTAGCGGTTCTTGCGCATGTGGCAGGCGTGTTAACCGCCCGCTGGCTGTTCTTTGCCCAAGCGGAACATGTGGTCGGATTGTATTACGGCAAACGTTAAAATGGCGGCGCAGGGTGAGATTACACCTCGCGCCGCCATAGTCTAAAAACTGCGTGTATTAGTTCATCAATCCGGCGTGACGCAGACCGGCATTTACCAATGCCTTGGTTCCATCCGTCAGGGGCACCAGCGGCAAACGCACCTCGTCCGAACACAAACCCAGCTGGGCCATCGCGTATTTCACACCGACCAAGCCCGGCTCGGTAAAGATCGCCTTGTGCAATGGCATCAAAGCATCCTGAATTTTCAACGCAGCGGCATAATCACCCGCAAGGCAATGCGCCTGCATCTGGCTGATTAGCTTGGGCGCGACATTCGCCGTTACCGAAATACATCCAACGCCGCCTTGGGCGTTGAACCCGTGTGCTGTGGCATCTTCGCCCGAAAGCTGGATGAAATCAGGCCCGCACAGCATCCGTTGGTCACAGACCCGCGCCAGATCACCGGTCGCATCCTTGACACCGATGATGCGCGACAACTTGGCCAGCTCGGCCATGGTCGCGGGCATCATGTCCACAACCGAACGGCCGGGAATGTTATAGATGATGATCGGCAAACCGCAGGCTTCGTGGATCGCGGTGAAATGCGCGATCAGCCCCGCTTGGGTCGGCTTGTTATAGTATGGCGTCACCACCAGCACCGCATCAGCCCCGACGCTTTCGGCGTGCTTGGCCAAACGAATGCTTTCAATTGTGTTATTCGATCCCGCGCCTGCGACAACAGGGATACGCCCGGCAGCGGCCTTAACCACTTCGGCGACGACGGTTTCATGTTCGGCATGGGTCAGCGTGGGCGATTCACCGGTGGTACCAACAGGCACCAGCCCGTTCGATCCCTCGGCGATGTGCCACTCAACCAGTTTCTTGAGCGTGTCCAAATCCAGCGCGCCGTTCATGAACGGCGTGACGAGTGCAGGCAGAGAACCTTGTAACATATGCACGCTCCTTTTCTTGCGTTGCTGGGCAGGCGCCCGGTTGCTGATTGGCGGCAACGTGAGTTGAAACCCACCCGCCTTACAGTATGCTGCATGGCTGTAGCCTTTGATCACTAGGAAATGCAAGAGATGACACGCGCCGCCCTGACGCTGATACTGCTATTCACCCTTGCGTTCCCGGCACTGGCGGAGCGCCCGCGCCCGCTGGGATGGGCGATGGACGCTGTCCGGGCGGGCAATTGGGACAATGCAGCGCGTATTGCACAGCGTGATGGTGCAGTGGCCAAAGATATCGTCGAATGGCACCGCCTGCGCGCCGGTCTGGGGACTTACGAAGATGTCATGGCCTTTCTAAAGCGTCGCCCAGACTGGCCGGGAGAGCCTTATCTGCGCATGAAATCCGAAGATGCCGTGGTCGCCCATGGTGACGCGGCTGTGCTTGCGTTCTTTGCAGGTCGGCCCCCGCAAACGCCCATCGGGGTGCTTGGCCATGCAACCGCCCTTAGGAACGCGGGGCGTTCGGGTGAGGCGGATGCACGGCTTGTTCTTGCGTGGCGCACAATGCCGATGGACGCGGTTTCACAAGCCTTGTTTATCACTGCCCATGAACCTTTGCTAAAACCCCATCATGCTGCCCGTCTGGATGAACTGCTTTGGCAGGGCGATCACGCAGGCGCGCGGCAAATGTTTGATCTGGTGGGTGGCGCTGATCGCTCACTGGCTGAAACCCGCATTGCCCTGCAAAACCGCCAGGACGACGTGAATAAACTGATCAATGCCCTGCCCGCCCGCATGGGTGGTGACCCGGGCCTGCAAAAAGACCGATTTGAATGGCGTATCCGCAAAGGGTTCGAAGACAGCGCCAAAGATTTGTTGCTGTACCAATCCATCAGCGCCGACGCCCTTGGTCAGCCAGAGGCGTGGGCAAACCGTCGCCGTGCACTGGCACGCGATGACATGCGCAATGGCAACCCCAAGCGCGCCTACCAAATGGCATCGCAGCATTTTCTTGAGAGCGGATCAAATTTCGCCGATCTTGAATGGCTGTCTGGCTATATCGCACTGCGGTTCCTTAACGATCCCAGGCGCGCTTTGACCCATTTCAAGGCGCATGACGGTGCCGTAGAATCCCCAATCAGCCAAGGGCGCGCAGGTTATTGGCAAGGACGCGCCCTGCAGGCCATGGGCGATGCGGAAGGGGCCGCCAAGGCCTATGCCCAAGGGGCGAAATTTCAGTCGTCGTTCTATGGATTACTGGCAGCAGAACGGGGCGGATTGCCCTTTGATCAAACATTGGCGGGGGAAAAACCAACGCAGGATTGGCGCAGCTCCGCTTTGGCCCGCGCGCCGTTGTTTCAAGCGGGAATGTTGTTGCAAGCGTCTGGAGAGTTGAGCCTGGCAGAGCGGTTTTGGACCCATCTGGCAGAGCAGTTGATCGAAGATGATGCCGCCCTGCTGGGTCAGGCCGCGATTGATATGAAACAACCGCATCTGGCAGTGATGATCGGCAAGCGGGTTGCACAGCGTGGCATTACGATTGCCGCGCCCTATTACCCGCTGCACCCCGCAATCAAGCTGGACCTGAACATGGCCCCAGAAATGGTGCTGGCCATTGCCCGGCGCGAAAGCGAATTTGACCCCGTCGTGCAAAGCCATGTGGGGGCCCGTGGATTGATGCAATTAATGCCGGGCACCGCAGATGATGTGGCGCGGGATCTGGGGATCAGCGATTTACACACCACGGACCGGCTGACCGCCGACCCAGATCATAATGCGCGACTGGGGTCGGAATACCTGTCACAAATGGCGAAACGGTTTAACGGCAACGTCGTTATGATGTCTGCCGCCTATAACGCCGGCCCAACCCGCCCCGCACGCTGGATGGATACCTATGGCGATCCGCGCGAAGGCGACATTGATATCGTCGACTGGATCGAGATGATCCCGTTTCGCGAAACCCAGAACTATGTCATGCGCGTCACCGAAAGCTTGCCCGTCTATCGCGCGCGGCTTGGCAAAGACCCCTTGCCGCGCCCCTTTACCGAGGAGCTGATCGGCTCAACGCTGCTGTCTTTCACGCCAAAAGGTGAATAGCCCTGCCGCCACAATCAACGCCGCACCAACGGCCACATTGGTGCGCACGTCCTCGCCAAAGATGCTGATGCCGATGATGCTGGCAAAGACCAGTTGCAGATAGGCAAAGGGTTGAACCGCGCTAGCCTCGGCGACCTCGTAACAGCGGATCAGCAACCAATGACCGGTCACCCCAGTGATGCACAGGCAGCCCATGAATATCCAGTCGGTGGCGATCATCGGTTCCCAGAACCAGATCCCCGCCGCTGTCATCGCGATTGATCCCGTGACCCCCGTCCAGAAAAAGCTGGTTGCGGTTTTGTCCTTGCGGCCCACATAGCGGGTCAGCAGGCCGTAAACCGCAAACATGGCCGCCGCGATCAGCGGGATGATTGCAGCTGGGTTAAAGACATTCATGCCCGGTTGCAGAATGATCAAAACGCCGATGAACCCCACACCAATCGCCGACCACCGCCGCCAGCCGACGCTTTCGCCCAGAACGGGGCCAGACAGCGCCGCGACCAACAGCGGATAACAGGTAAAGACCGCATGGCTTTCCACCAGTCCAAGGATGGTAAAGGCAACAATCATCACGCAAATCTCGGCTGCCAGCAGCAGCCCGCGGATGGCTTGTAGAACCGGCTGGCTGGTCTTGGCCGCAGCGCGCAGACCGCCCGCATGCCGCTTGGCAATGGCGATCACAAAGGCGGCAAAGAACCAATAACGAATCATCACCACCATCATCACGTTGTATTCCGACGCCAAATGCCGCGACAGTCCGTCTTGGACCGCAAAGACAAAGGTCGTCAGCACCATCAAGGTGATGCCAAGCGGGATGTTGTTCGATTGGGCCAATGCGGCCGCTTTGTTGGTGGCGCGGCTCATGTGCGCACCGCCTGTGTCATGTGGCGTTTACGGCCATACCCTTGGGTGCGTTGCACCGCGAAACCCGCCGCCTCCAGCGCCCGTCGGACTGCCCCCGCCGCCGTATAGGTCGCCGCCGTTCCGAACGGCCCCGTGTGCCGGTATATGTCATGCAGCAAGTCAGGCTCCCATAGCTCGGGGTTTTTGGCAGGCGAAAACCCATCAAGGAACCACGCATCGGCCAAGCCGTGCCAGCGCGGCACGGTTTGGCGCGCGTCACCAATGATCACATTCACCTCAAGCCCAGGAAATGACATTTCGCCACCCTCTGGCCTCCAGGCGTTCAGCAAAGCGTCGCGCCTGCCATCAAAATCGGGAAAGGTTTGGTGCGCCTGCGCCATGTCTTCACGCGACATCGGATAGGCCTCGAACGAGGTGAAGCTGAGCGTGCCGCGCTGACCCGACTGCACCCAAGCGTCCCAGACCACCAGCAAATTCAGGCCCGTGCCAAACCCCAATTCACCAATGCGAAACCCGTCGCGGAACCTGCGGGGCAGGTCATTGCCTTGCAAAAACACATGGCGGGTTTCCGCGACACCGTCCTCGAGACTGAAATAGGGATCATCAAATTTGGTCGACACCGGAACGCCGTTTTCTTTCCATTCGATATCAGCTGTCTGGTTCTCCATGCGGCGGCCTTGTGCTATCGGAAGTTTTGAAAACACTGCGCAAAAACGGCAAGGATTAGCAATGGTCGAAATCACGATACGCGGCGCAGGAATTTTTGGCCTGTCGGTGGCCTGGGCCTGCGTCAAACGTGGCGCGACCGTTCAGATCATCGATCCGTTTGGCCCCGCCTCCGGTGCCAGTGGCGGAATCGTCGGCGCATTGGCCCCGCATGTGCCCGAGAAATGGAGCGCTAAGAAAGCGTTTCAGCTGGACAGTCTTTTGATGGCTGAAACCTTCTGGCGCGAGATTGAGGCGATAGGCGGCACCCCTTCCGGATATGCGCGCAAGGGCCGCTTGCAGCCGATCATGAACGACCGTGGCGTAGAACTGGCACAGCGCCGTGCGAAAGCGGCCCATGAATTCTGGCATGACAACGCAGTTTGGCACGTCGTGCAGGCCACGGGTGCCGATTGGGAGCCGACAAGCCCGACCGGCTGGTTGATATACGACAGCCTAAGCGCGCTGATACACCCCCGCCATGCTTGCAATGCTTTGGTAAAGGCTTTGGCGGCAAAGGGCATAACGGTAAAAGCCGAAGGCGACGATCAGGGGCAGGTTTTATGGGCGACCGGCGTCGCTGGATTGACCGAGATGTCGGCCACATACGACCGCGTTGTCGGTGCGGGAGAAAAGGGGCAAGCCGCGTTGCTGGCCCATGACGCGCGTGGATTGCCGCAACTGTTTGCCGATGGTGTGCACATCATTCCGCACAGCGATGGCACCGTCGCCATCGGATCAACGACCGAGCGGTATTTCGACGCCCCCGATCAAACCGATGCGCTGTTGGATGACGTCATCACACGCGCCCGCGTTGCGGTGCCAGCATTGGCAGATGCGCCGGTCATCGACCGCTGGGCCGGATTGCGCCCGCGTAGCCATAGCCGCGCGCCGATGCTGGGGGCGTGGCCTGACAAACCCGGACAGTTTATCGCCAATGGTGGTTTTAAAATCGGTTTCGGCATGGCCCCAAAGATCGCCGAGGTCATGGCCGATTTGCTGCTGGACGGGCGCGATGTGATCCCCGATGGGTTTCGGGTGTTAGACAATTTTTAGCTGTCTCTGAAAACCTACTTGCGATCAATCTCGGCTCGCAGCGATAACATCAATTGCGTTAACTCTTTTACATAAATCTCGCCCGTCAAACGCCCGTTCTCGTCAAACGCGTTAGAGCTGTTGGCCAGATGGATTTCAGGGCCCTGCAAAATGCGCGGGCGAAACGGCACCATGAAACTGCGCAAAATCAACTGCGCGCGTTCGCCGCCGGCACGACCCGCCGCAGCGGACATAACGGCCAGTGGCTTGCCATCCCAAGGCTTGCTTCCCACCCGACTGATCCAGTCCAGCGCGTTTTTCAAAACACCCGAGGGGCCTTTGTTATATTCAACGGTCGAGATCAGGATCGCATCAGCACCCGCGATCTGATCTGCGGCTTTCTGCACCACGGCCGGAACACCAGTCGCCGCTTCATCATCAGCGTCATAAAGCGGAAAGCGGATATCCACTTCGGCATAATCGCAAGGGCCGAAAAGACGGGCAGCCTCGGCCAACAGCATCGAATTTGTAGACCCTTTACGTAGTGATCCAGAAAATCCGATAAGTTTCAAATTGGCCATTCCAGCAATCCTTTGGGTAAAAACACTTTCACATAAAGTGTTCCATTACCCCGAAAAAGCAAGAGGCCCCGGTGGTTACCGAGGCCTCTCTTACTTAAATCTCAGGCGATCTTAGGACGCGTTGGGCAGAATGACGATCTCAACCCGGCGGTTCTGTGCTTTGCCGCTTGCGTTCAGATTGCTTGCAACTGGCTGGCTTTCGCCCCGGCCAATCGCGCGAAGACGGCTGCTTGGGACGCCTTTGTTGATCAGCACGTTCGCCACAGCGCGCGCACGGCCTTCGGACAGTTGTTGGTTATAGGACGCATCGCCATCGCTATCGGTGTGCCCGATAATTTGCAGCGTCGAGTTGCTGTAAACGTTCACGTTACGCGCCAATGCGGCCAGATCATTCTGCATGCCAGCCTGCACGGTTGTGCTGTCTGTGGCGAACAAGATGTCTTGGGGCAGGGTCACGATCAGGCGGTCACCTGTGTTCGTGATGATCACGTTGCTGTCCAACTGGCGACGCAAATCCGCCTCTTGCTTGTCCAGTGAATAGCCAACGCCAGCACCGATGGCACCACCGGCCAACGCACCGACCAAAGCTCCATCAGCGCGGTTACCGTCGCCTTTGGACAGGGCACCGATGACGGCACCAGCGCCTGCGCCGATCAAGGCACCGTTGCGGGTTTTAGCGTTTGGATCATTGGGGTTACCGCCGATTGGACCCGGTTCACAAGCACTAAGGGCAAGCACACTGGTCAGGGCGACGGCGATTGTGGTTTTGGAAAATGTCATAGTCTCTTTCTGCCTTTGTTGGGGCCCCGTTCGGGCGAGGCATATCACCCTTTAACGCCCTATACGAAGTCAGGTTCCCAAGAAAAACATTTTGGCAAAGCTTTCGGCGCTAAGCCGCCTATGCGCCCGCATCCGCGCGGGCAGATTCATAGGCCAACAGCGCCCGCTTGACCGGAATCCCCCAATGATACCCCCCCAAACCGCCCGATTTTCGCAGGGCGCGGTGGCAGGGGATCAGCCAGCTGATCGGATTGCGCCCAACGGCGGTGCCCACAGCGCGCACGGCTTTGGGCGTGCCGATCGTTTGCGCGATCTCGGAATAGGTTGTGACATTGCCCGACGGGATGCTTAACAACGCCTCCCACACTTTTATCTGGAAAGGTGCGCCAATCAGATACATCGGGGCTTTGTCCCCACTGCCCACCCGCGCGCCAAATGCGGTTTGCACCCAATCATGCAAAAGGTCTGGGTTTTCGACAAAGGTGGCACCGGGCCAACGGCTGCGCAAATCCTCCATTGCCTCGGTTTCCCCGGTCTCGGCCGAGAACGCGAGGCCGCAAATGCCCCGATCTGTGCCCATCACCAATGCCGGACCAAAGGGGCTGTCGAACCACCCCCATGAGATTTCCAGCCCCGCGCCTTTGCGGGCGAACTCGCCAGGGCTCATCGCCTCCCACCTTAGGAAAAGATCGTGCAACCGCCCTGACCCCGACAGCCCCAGTTCATGTGCCGTCCCAAGGGTGGTAAAGCGGTCACGTAACAGATCTTTGGCGTGATCCAGCATCAGGTATTGCTGATACCGTTTCGGCGACACCCCCACCCAGCGCGAAAAGAGACGCTGAAAATGGGGGGCGCTCATCCCCATTTGGTCTGCAATCTGGTCAAGCGCCAAGGGATCAGAGGCGTGATCGATCAAATCAATTGCACGGCGCATCACACCATAGTGGTAGCCATCATCAGGGGCGCGAGTCGGGGATGTAAGAACTTGTATCATGCCGCCAAACTAGGAGCTGCGCTTTGTTCAAGCGACCCGAAACTTGCGCCAAATTAATATTTACGCGGCAAGCAGATGCAAAAGAGTTTCCTCAGGGCTGAGCAAATTACGCAAAAAACCGGCCTCTTCTTTGCTTAGACAGGTACGCGGGGACGTGGAAACACCATCAAAGACCTTGCTTGCCCGGCGCAGTTCCGGGCTGACATCCAGCATCGACGCCGTATCGCGGCCCGTGGTTTCCGCCCAAATGCCGCAGGTCATAATCAGATCGTGATGCTCTGTTATAATGTGGTGATAGCTTAGCGCAGGCGCGCCCATCTCAAAGCGCGGCGTCGACCGTCGGGACAACGCACCAATTTCAGCCATCGCTTCGGTATGACCGAAATGCCGCGCCACATGATGTGACGCAACCAGCACGTTGTGATGTGGCGACAGGCGCAGGGGTTCAACCAGCCCTTCGGGTGCGACGTTTTCCCTGGGGCGCAGATGCACGGGCGATGGCAACGGCAGGCCGTCTGGCCCAATGCCGCGGGACCGCTTGATCGCCAAGATCGGTTGTGCGCCGCGGTCGCGGGTGATGACGTGATCGCCCGATTCCAACCATTCCACCGGCAGTTCGCCATCCAACGTCATAATCATCGCGCCCGGACCGAAACCTGAAACCTTTGAAAACATCGCTTCAACTGCCATTACCCATTCCCCTATTACTGAGGGCTACCGCCCATTGCACATTACCAGCCTACTGCCCGTGCCCCCAATCTAGCGAACAGAATGTGCAAATTAGGTAAACGACCATTCTTGAACGCGCCCAGCCTTGCCCTGATTGAAAAATCCCCCCATACCAAGGCACATGGCCAAACCCCTTGATTATCATACCATCCGAGAGATCTTTACCCGGTTTCAGGCAGCAGATGCCGAACCAAAGGGTGAACTGGATCATACAAATGTATACACTTTGCTGGTTGCCGTGGCGCTGAGCGCGCAGGCAACTGATGCAGGGGTAAACAAGGCCACGAAATCCCTGTTTCAGATCGTCGAGACGCCCCAGCAGATGCTTGACCTTGGGCTGGAGGGACTGACGGATCACATCAAATCCATTGGTCTGTTCCGCCAAAAAGCCAAGAATGTCATGAAGCTAAGCCAGATTTTGGTAGATGACTATGACGGCATCGTGCCAAACAGCCGCGCGGCCCTGCAATCGCTGCCCGGTGTCGGGCGCAAGACGGCAAATGTGGTTTTGAACATGTGGTGGCATTACCCCGCCCAAGCCGTCGATACGCATATCTTTCGCGTGGGCAACCGCACGCGCATCTGCCCCGGAAAAACGGTTGATGCGGTTGAACGCGCCATAGAAGACAATATTCCCGTTGATTTTCAACAACACGCCCATCACTGGATGATCTTGCACGGTCGGTATCACTGCAAAGCGCGCAAGCCGCTGTGCAGAACCTGCATCATCCGCGATCTCTGCCCCTACGAGGACAAAACTGAATGACCCAATATGAAGTGGTTGGTATCGGCAACGCCGTTGTCGATGTAATCTCGCATGCCGATGATGCGTTTCTTGGCGAAATGAACATCGAAAAAGGCATCATGCAGCTGATCGAGCGTGACCGCGCCGAAGACCTGTATGGCGCAATGAACGACCGCGTCCAAACCCCCGGTGGATCGGTTGCCAATACGATTGCCGGCATCGGCGCGCTTGGCCTGCCAACGGCGTTTATTGGCCGTGTGAACGACGATGATCTGGGCAAATTCTATGCGCAATCCATGATCGATGGCGGCACTGATTTCGTGAACGCCCCTGTCGCGGGCGGCGATCTGCCAACCTCGCGCTCGATGATCTTTGTATCCCCCGATGGCGAACGGTCGATGAACACCTATCTGGGCATCTCGACCGATCTGGGGCCTGCGGATGTGCCCGATGCTGTTGCCGGCTCGGCCAAGATTATGTTTCTTGAGGGGTATCTGTTCGACAAGGATCAGGGCAAGCAAGCCTTTCTTGAGGCATCACGCCTGACCCGCGCGGCGGGCGGCAAAGCTGGTATCGCGATTTCCGATCCCTTCTGCGTTGATCGTCACCGCGACGATTTCCTGCGCATGATTGCGGACGAGTTGGATTATGTCATCGGCAATGAGGCCGAGATCAGATCCCTGTTCGAAACCGATGATCTGGAGGAAGCACTGGCCAAAACATCCGCGATATGCGGCATGGTCGTATGCACACGTTCCGGCGATGGCGTCACGCTGATCCGCGAAGGAGAGCGCGTCGAAGTCCCCGTGACCAAGGTCACCCCCGTGGATGCAACAGGCGCGGGCGATCAATTCGCTGCCGGTTTCCTGTTTGGTATGGCCACTGGCCGTGATCTGGAAACCTGCGGCAAGATGGGTCACATTTGCGCGGCCGAGGTCATCAGCCACGTGGGCCCCCGCCCACAAACCGACATGATGACCCTATTCAAAGAACAAGGGCTGGTGTGATCAATGCTGACTGATGGATATCACGACGTGCCGGATGGCAAACTGGCGATGGTTGTGACCCATCTTGAGATGCGTGCGGCACCCGTTATGCGGCCTATGGAATTGCCCGATGGCGTATCTCTGCGACAGGTCACGCCGACGGTGGAATGGTACCGTGACGTCTTTGACCGGGTTGGCGCACAGCATTGGCTGTGGTTTTCGCGGCTGAAGATGTCTGACGCTGATCTGGCTGCAATTCTGACAGATACCGATAGGGTCTATTATACCCTTGGCAAAGACGGCCAGGACGAAGCCCTGCTTGAGCTGGATTTCAGCCCGTCGGGCGAATGCGAGCTGGCGTATTTTGGCCTCACCCCAAAACTGATTGGCGCAGGCGCAGGTCGCTACCTCATGAACCACGCGATTGCCACCGCGTGGTCGCGGGACATCACCCGTTTTCACCTGCACACCTGTACCATCGACAGCCCGCAGGCCTTGGCGTTCTATCTTCGTAGCGGGTTTACCCCGTACCGCCGCCAGATCGAAATTGCTGACGATCCACGGTTAACGGGCCTGCTGGACAGCGACGCTGGCCCCCATGTGCCGATCATCGGTTAACGGGCCACGGCACCGCCAGCGCTGCTGGTGATTACCCCATCCGTTCCGATGCATATGATCCGGGCGAGGCGGGGAACACGACGGTCTTGTTGCCGTTCAAAAACACCCGGCGGTGGATATGCGCGTGGATGGCACGGGCGAGTACCTGACTTTCCACATCGCGGCCCAATGATACGTAATCATTGGCCGATTGGGCATGGGTCACACGCACGATATCCTGCTCGATAATCGGCCCTTCATCCAGATCGGCGGTCACGTAATGCGACGTCGCACCGATCAATTTGACCCCACGCTGGAACGCCTGCTTGTAAGGGTTCGCACCCTTAAAGCTGGGGAGGAACGAGTGGTGAATGTTGATGATCCGCCCCGACATTTTCTGGCACATCTCGTCTGACAGAATTTGCATATAGCGCGCCAACACGATCAGCTCCGCCCCTGCCTCTTCGACCACCGCCATGATCCGCGCCTCGGCCTCGGCTTTGTTCTCGGGCGTCACCTTGATGCAGTGGAACGGGATGTCGTTGTTCACGACGACCTTTTGATACTCCATATGGTTGGACACCACCGCAACGATATCAATGGGCAGCGCGCCAATGCGCCAGCGGTATAGCAAATCGTTCAGGCAATGCCCGAACCGCGATACCATAATCACGACCTTCATCTTTTCGGTCTGGTCATGGAAATCATAGGTCATGTTGAAAGGGCTGGCAGTGGCTGCGAAACCATCGGCCAACCGGTCCAGATCAACAACGTCGTCACTCTCAAAACTGACGCGCATAAAGAAATTGCCGGTTTCCTTGTCGTCGAACTGGGCACTGTCGGTGATGTTACAGGCGTTATCGGCAAGGTAATTCGCAATCGCAGCGACGACCCCACGGGTCGAAGGACATGCAACGGTAAGAGCAAAGTTTTTCATGGGTTCAGGTCCAGTCAGAAAGGAAGCGGTACATGGCTTCGACGGGCCTGTGTTTCCCAAGCCGTTTGCGCGGTCAATAGACGCATATGCAAATGCCGCGCCAAAGCAGCACCACCCGTGCCTTTAAGCGACGCGGTGGTTTCCGATCATGCACAATGGGCGGCATTTGCTACGAAATAAGCAGTATGAAAACCGATCAGATATCAGCGGGTGTAATATGCGGGCGGAACGCCGCCACGACGGCCTGATAGACCTCGCGTTTGAACGGCACGATATTGTCGACCAGATCGTCAACAGGCAGCCAACGCCATTCTGAAAACTCTTGATGATCGGTTTCCAGATTGACCTCGGAATCCTCGCCGTGGAACCGCAACAAGAACCATTTTTGTTCCTGCCCGCGATAGCGGCCTTTCCAGATGTTAGGCACCAGATCATGCGGCAGATCATAGGGCAGCCAGTTGTCCGTCTGGGTCACGACAGACACGGAACTGGGCCCAATGCCGGTCTCTTCCTCAAGCTCGCGCAGGGCGGCGGCCTCGGCCTCTTCGCCTTTGTCGACGCCACCTTGGGGCATCTGCCAGGCATCTTGATCCCGGTCCCTGCGTTGCCCGACAAACACATGGCCATCGGCATTCATCAGCATCACGCCGACACAGGGACGATAGGGCAGTTTGGCGATTTCTTCGGGTGTCATGGCGGGGCCTTTGGGTTGTCTCGGTTCAGCGCGGGCCTATCACAAAAGCCCGCCCGATGTATATTGGCTTACGCAGCGTTGTGCGTGACAGATGCCAGCGCTTAAGATGAAGTCAGTCGCAACGTCCCCATCCTTCGAAAGGTTCGCCCCATGTCCGACTATCCACACCTGCTGGCCCCGCTTGATCTGGGCTTTACCACATTGAAAAATCGCGTGTTGATGGGGTCGATGCACACGGGGCTTGAGGAAACACAGGATTGGAACCGCGTCGCTGAATTTTACGCGACCCGCGCGCGTGGCGATGTGGGGTTGATGGTTACCGGCGGCATCGGCCCGAACCCCGAAGGGTCAGTGGCCCATGGTGCGGCGATGATGACCTCGCAAAAAGATGTCGATAACCACAGCATCGTCACCCAACGTGTGCACGAGGCGGGCGGTAAAATCGCGATGCAGATCCTGCATGCCGGGCGCTATGCGTTCAGCCCCGATTGTGTGGCCCCGTCGGCGATCAAATCCCCCATCTCGATGTTCGCGCCCAAGGAACTGGACGCAGAAGGCATCGAAAAACAGATCAGCGACATCGCCGCCTGCGCCCTGCGCGCCAAGCAAGCAGGCTATGACGGGGTCGAGGTGATGGGCTCCGAAGGCTATTTCCTGAACCAGTTTTTGGTCACCCACACCAACAAGCGCGACGATGAATGGGGCGGGTCCTATGAAAACCGGATGCGGCTGCCAGTCGAGGTGGTGCGTCGCGTGCGCGAGGCGGTCGGCCCCGATTTCATCCTGATCTACCGCTTGTCGATGATCGACCTGATCCCCAATGGATCAACGTTTGAAGAAGTCGTGCAACTGGCCAAGGCGGTCGAGGCCGCAGGTGCCACAATCATCAACACCGGCATCGGCTGGCACGAGGCGCGTATTCCAACGATTGCCACGTCCGTTCCCCGCGCCGCGTTCGCATGGGTTACAAAGAAACTGATGGGTCAGGTTGGCATTCCGCTGATCACCTCGAACCGGATCAACACACCCCAAGTTGCCGAAGACGTGCTGGCCGAAGGCTGCGCTGACATGGTGTCGATGGCGCGGCCCATGCTGGCGGATGCTGATTTCGTGGCCAAGGCGGCGGCGGGCAAAGCTGATCAGATCGCGCCTTGCATCGCCTGCAATCAGGCCTGTCTGGATCACACCTTTGGTGGCAAAATCTCGACCTGTTTGGTGAACCCGCGCGCCTGCTACGAGACTGAGCTGAAGGTAGAACCGACGATCGACGTCAAAACAATCGCGGTTGTCGGTGCTGGCCCTGCCGGTCTGTCGGCGGCCATCACAGCGGCTGAGCGGGGCCACAAGGTTACCGTCTTTGACCGCGCGTCCGAAATCGGCGGACAGTTGAACCTAGCCAAGCAGGTTGCGGGCAAAGAGGAATTCTGGGGCCTTGTCGATTGGTACCGCGCAATGGTCAAAGAACATGGCGTGACCGTCAAACTGAACACCGAAGTATCGGCCAATGATCTGGGTGACTTCGACGAGGTGATTATCGCCACCGGCGTCGTGCCGCGCGACCCACAGATACCCGGCCAAAACACCGGCAATGTCGTCAGCTATATCGACATCCTGAACGGCAAGGTGACCGCGGGCCACAAGGTTGCGGTCATCGGTGCGGGCGGTATCGGTTTTGACGTGTCCGAACATCTGGTCCACGACGGCGACAGCACCACCACGAACCTGCCCGAATGGATGAAGGAATGGGGCGTTACCGACCCTGCCGACCATCGCAGCGGTCTGGCCCCCGAAGGCCCCCAACCCCACGCCCCTGCACGCGAGGTCACGATGTTGCAGCGCAAGGCCACGAAGGTCGGCAAAGGTTTGGGTAAGACGACAGGCTGGATTCACCGCGCGTCCCTGACCATGAAAAACGTCCAGATGATTGGCGGCGTGAATTACGAAAAGATCGACGCAGACGGTTTGCACATCAGCTTTGGCGAGGCCCGCGAGAAACCTCAGCTGATCGAGGCGGATACGATTGTGCTTTGCGCAGGTCAGCTGTCGGATCGGTCCCTTGCAGACGCGCTTGAGGCGAAAGGCATCCCTTGCCACGTTATCGGCGGTGCCGATGTCGCGGCAGAGTTGGACGCGAAACGTGCGATTAATCAGGGAACAAGGCTCGCCGCGGCGCTGTGATATTGCCCTTGGGCCGATAGGGTGCGAAACTTTGCTTTCAAAAGCAGTTAGAAAGCGGACCCATGCCCATTTGCGTTTTTGATATCTATCCCGATGGCACCGCGACAGTGCCGACGGACACCAATCTGACGGGTCCGGGTGCCTATCGGTGGTGGCATTTCGATCTGACGGACGAGATGCTTGAACCTTGGGCACGCGAAAACCTGCATGACATCCCCGCCGGATCGTTGGTTCAAAAACAAACGCGCCCCCGCTGTGACCAGTTCACCGGCGGGCTGATCCTGAACCTGCGCGGCATCAACATGAACGAGGGACAGGCCGCCGATGAAATGGTGTCGGTCCGCATGTTCATCGAATCCGACCTGTTGATCACCGTCCGCCGGAAGAGAGTATTCGCCCTCGAAGCAATCCGCCGATTGGCCGAAGCGCAAAATGCCCCGCCCAGCCCAGCCGTGTTTCTAGAGGATCTGGTGGGTCGGCTGACCCGGCGGGTTCAGGAACATGTCGAAGGCATCGATGAACAAACAGAATTCTTTGAAGTGGATTTGGAGGACAAAGACACGCCAATGCCACGCGAATTGCCTGAAATCCGGCGCAGCGTGATCCGGCTGCGGCGCTATCTTGATCCGCAACGCGCAGCACTTAGCAAACTAGCCGCCCTTGATATCCCCCTGATCCCCGAGAACAGCCAGCTTGAACTGCACGAACAGGCAAATAGCGCGCTGATCGCGGTTGAGGAATTGGACGAGCTGCGAGACCGTCTTGTGTCGGTGCAAGAAGAACATGACGTCCACGTTGCCCAACGCCAAGCGCGCCATGGGTATGTGCTCTCTGTGGCGGCGGCCCTGTTTCTTCCGTTGGGATTTATCACCGGATTGTTTGGCGTAAACGTCGCAGGCATGCCCGGCATTCATTCCCCTTGGGCCTTTGCATTTTTATGTCTGGGTATCACCGTGCTGGCGGTCTTGATGTTCGCGTTGCTTAGAAAGCTGCGGTGGATCTGAAACGCCTGAGAATGCGCGTAACTTGCGATTGTTTCCCTGACGCAAACAATCCACGCAATAACCTTTCTACTGACCCACCACTGCCGTGATCTTGCCCGATTTGACCCGCATATCTCTGCCAACTCAGATGATAGAAAAGGGGACGGCAATGGACCGCCTGACAGAAATGGAAGCATTCGCCACCGTCGTGGATCAGGGTGGTTTTACGGACGCGGCCAAGAAAATGGGCATCTCGAAGTCTGCCGTATCCAAACATGTATCCTCGCTTGAGGCACGCCTTGGCGCGCGCCTGCTGAACCGCACCACCCGCCGGGTCAGCCCCACGGAAATCGGCCTTGCCTATTATGACCGCGCCCGCCGCGTGTTGAATGACGCAGGCGAAGCAGATGCGCTGGTGACATCAATGCAATCCGCGCCCTCGGGCCTGCTGCGCATTTCGGTCGCAACGGATTTCGGGGTGAACCATCTGTCCCCCGCCCTGTCCGGTTTCCTTGAGGAATTTCCAGACATCACCGTGAACATGGTTCTGAACAACCGCTACGTTGAATTGATCAGCGAAGGTTTTGATATGGCCGTCCGCATCGGAGAGTTGGAGGACAGCACCCTGCGCGCCCGCAAACTGACCGAGACGACTAAACGCATGATCGCGTCGCCGGGGTATTTCGAAAAATACGGCCGTCCTGAAAAGATCGACGATCTGAACGACCACAAGCTGTTGCACTATTCGAACCAATCCAGCGGAAACATGTGGAAACTGACCTCGCCATCGGGTGAAAAGCGGCAGGTGCGCACTGCCGGCTGGCTGTCTGTCAATGACGGGCAATCCCTGTTGAACGCCGCAGTTTCAGGCCTTGGCATCGCATATCTGCCCAGCTTTCTATATGCTGATGCGATGGCAAAGGGCCTTGTCGAAGATGCAATTCCCGAGCTGCCCTTGGAAACTCAGGGCATATATGCCGTTTACCCACCGGGCCGTTTTACCCAACCCAAGGTCCGCGCGTTCATTGATTTTCTAGCGCATGAATTTGCCGACAAAGGCCCGAACGACTGGTAAATCCACCCTGCGACGCAATCGACCCAAGCCAGATCAAATCAACCCTCGCTCACCGTCTAGGTAGCGGGGGTTTATCATTTCTTGAAGGTCAATCCCGCGACAACAAAACTGCCTCGACCCTGCGGTTATCCTCGCGCCCTTGCGCGGTCAGGTTTGATGCGACGGGGGCAAGATACCCCATACCTTCAGCCTCGATCTGGGCGGGGGGGATGTCGTATCTTTCGATCAATCTGTCACGTACAGCGGCAGCGCGACTACGCGACAAGGCAATGTTCGGCTGCAACGACCCAACGCTATCGGTATGCCCGACCAGCGCAATCCGGACCGTCGGCTGATCCTTTAGAAACGCGGCGAGCCGTTCAAGCGCACCTGCACCGGCATCGCCCAATGTGGCCGTACCCGACGTGAAATCCAGCCCGCCCAATACCGCATGCCCTTGGCGCAGCAACGCATCGGCCAGCGTGTTCCCATCCGCATTTGACGGTGGCACTTCGACACCACCCTCTGGCACCTGCGCGGCCTTTACGGCATCCGCCTGAATAATCTGCACATAGGCCGAAGATGCCGCCGTGCTGGCCAGCACAGTTACAATGGACGTCGGTGCCGACAACGGCCCCTGCACTGCGGTCACAAACTGATAGGACCGAATGTTGACGTACATATTCGGCCCCGGCAGCGTTTCGGTGGCAAAGCGAAAATCAAACCCGCCACAGGCGACTGCGCCGCAATCCAGCACGATGTCATACCCAGCCTCAGTCAGTTGTGACCGAAGCGGGCGCAGCACTTGCAAGGGCGTCAACCCTAACGCCTCAAGCCGCCACGCGGACCGCGCAATGTTCCCCTCAATAGTCACTGTATTCAGGGCACCGTCCGCAAACGGGCCAATCGGCGCTACATAGCTGTCAGGCCCCGTATTTCGCTCAACCGTTAGGCGCGCGGATTGCGGTAAAGACAGCTCTACCGCTGCGGCAGGCGTCGCAAAGGCCAGCAAAGCAAAAGCTGTGGCGCGCAGGATCATCTGAACTGCGCGTGATAGGCTTCGTTAGGTTTCATGTTGGTGGCGCTGGCCACACGGTTGGTCATGTTAAAGAACGCCGCGACCGATGCGATGTCAAAGATATCGCGGTCCGTGAAACCCACATCGCGCAGCGCCTGACGGTCGGCTTCGGTGGTTTTGGCGCTGGCCACGGTCAGGTTTTCCGAGAACTCAAGCATCGCTGTTTGGCGCGCATCCAGATCGGCGACACGCCAGTTCATCACCATCTGTTCGCCCAAGATCGGGTTGCCAGAAAGCTGCCGCACGGCAGCGCCATGCGCCGTCAGGCAATAGTAGCATTTGTTCACCGACGACACCACGACTGCGATCATCTCGCGCTCAAGCTTGGACAGGTTCGACGCGCCCAGCATCAGATCGTTATACATCGCGGTAAAGCTGTTCAGCTTGTCGATATCAAACGCGTATGTCTGCAAAACATTCGGGATCATGCCCAGCTTTTCCTGACACACGTCAAAGTATTTTTGCGTGGCTTCAGGCAGCGGATCAACCATCGGCAGATCAAGGGCGGTTGGGGCGTCTTTTGCCATCGGATGGCTCCTTTATTCAGCGGGTTGCCGATAATGATAGTCGCCCACATGGGCAAAGCCCAGCCCTTGATAAAGCCGGTTCGCGGGCACATTCGCCTTTGTGCAAAGAACCGCCACATGGGTCGCACCTTGGGCCTGCGCCCACGTGGCCGCGCGGCGCATCATCCACTTGCCCACGCCCATACCACGTTGATGTTCCAGCACCTCGACCGCATGCACCATGCACACGCCATCATGGATCGCGGCAAAGGCCACGCCACCGGGTTTTTCCTTCCAGCGCGACAATATCGCTGTCTTTTTCGCGGCGCGGCGCATCACATCGATGCGGGCCGGGCCAATGCCGCCCTTGGCCCAAATCTCGAGCATGATGGCCAGCGGTTCCCAAATCTCGAACGCGGTGACAGGGGGGATCGGCACGTCGGTCAGCCCTTCGACCGGCAGGATATAGATGTTCACGGGATCGATAATCTCGTATCCCCGCGCGGCCAGTTCAGCGTCCAGCGCATCATCGCCCTGCCGGATCATGAAAAGCGGCGTTTGGTTCATGGCGCGCATGGCCGTTTCGGCAACACTGACATCCGCGCCCGCGCTGGCCAGCGTCGCGGCCGAGGCACGTTTGCCCCCGCCTTGCCCATCGCGCAGGGTCCAGCCATTTTCTGTCCAGCGCCGCGCAGCGGGCCAGGTTTGATCAATCACCTCGTAAAGTTGGGGGATATCCGGTGCCGTCAAAATGCCGCCTCCAGCTTTTTCATAGCGGCGTCGATGTCAGCCTGATTGCTCCCCCGGATCACAATATGCGCGCCGTATTTGCCATCTTTTTGAAACGGGTATGATCCAATCGACAGCGTCGGATGATCCTTGGCGATCTGCCCCAGTGGGCCAGCAATATCGCCTTCGCCACGGTCGATGCGCATCGTCGCACTTAGCAACGGTGCGCCGCCGGTCAAGGTGGGCAGCACGGTGGCGACCATCGCCTCGAACACAGACGGAACCCCTGCCATCACATGCACATTCTCAAGCGTGAAGCCGGGGGCCGCTGAAACGGGGTTATCAATCAATATCGCATCATCAGGGATACGGGCCATCCGCAACCGCGCCTCGTTCAGCTCGGTGCCGGACCGCGCGTAATGCGCCGCCAGAATGGCGCGGGCGTCGTCGCGCACGTCGATATGTTTATCAAAGGCCGCTGCGATACAATCGGCGGTGATGTCATCATGGGTCGGGCCGATACCGCCGCTGGTGAACACCGTATCATAGGCTTTTGACATCGCCTGAACCGCCGCAATAATCGTGCCATGTTCATCGCCGATCATGCGGACTTCTTTCAGGTCGATCCCCACGCTGGTCAGTTGCCCCGCCAGATGGTGCATGTTGCTGTCGCGCGTGCGCCCCGACAAAATTTCGTCGCCGATCACAATCATGGCTGCGGTGGGGTTTGGCATGGGCCTGTCTCCTTGAGGGGGCTGTGATTGAGGTATAGGTCACACCCTATGCGCTTTCAAACTGAACTTGTCCCCGCCCGCCTGATCCGCCGTTACAAACGGTTTCTAGCCGATTGCACATTGGACGATGGCCGAGAGGTCACCGCCCATTGCGCCAACCCCGGATCAATGATGGGGCTGGCCGACCCCGGCATGCGGATTTGGCTGGAACCCAATGACGATCCCAAACGCAAGCTGAACTATGGCTGGCGCTTGGTTGATCACGAAAACGGGCATTTCACGGGTGTTGATACGGCCCTGCCCAACCGCGCGGTCAAGGCTGCGTTGATGGCGCGGCAAGTGCCTGCATTGGCAATGTATGAAACCGTCAGACCCGAGGTGAAATACGGTGAGAAATCGCGCATCGATTTTCTGCTGACACAGCCCGGCCTGCCCGACGCCTATGTCGAGGTGAAATCAGCGACCCTTTCACGCACCCCAAGCTTGGTGGAATTCCCCGATAGCGTCACTGCGCGCGGGGCAAAACATTTGGCTGAACTGGCCCAGATGGCGCGGGCGGGGCACCGTGCCGTTTTGCTGTATTTGGTGCAGCGTACCGATTGCACCGCGTTCTCTGTCGCGGGCGATATCGACCCCACCTATGCCGCCGCATTTGCCGCAGCGCGGGCCGCAGGGCTGGAAACATTGGTCATCGGTACCCATATCAGCCCTCAACAGGTGACTTTGGGCACTGAATTACCCCTAAAGGGTTGACCTGCACCGACCCTTGGACCATCCCGAACGAAACGACATAGACCTACGGAGATACCGGTGATGAATGAACACCGAGGACGCCAGACAAAAGACGGCATTCGCATTTACGACCCATCGGATTTCGCAGGCATGCATGCCGCGGGCAAGCTTGCCGCGCAGATTCTTGATGATATTGCCGCGCATGTTTTCGTGGGTCAGACAACCGGAGCCCTTGATGGCCTGATCACCCAGATGGTCGAGGACGCAGGGGCCAAATCGGCGACGATCGGATACAAGGGCTATCAGCACGCCAGCTGTATTTCGATCAACCATGTCGTCTGCCACGGCATCCCGGGTGACAAAAAGCTGAAAGACGGCGACATTCTGAACATCGACGTCACCGTGATTGTCGATGGATGGTTTGGGGATACCTCGCGGATGTATGTCGCGGGCAAATTGCCCCGCAAGGCCGAACGCCTGATCAACGTGACCCATGACGCCCTGATGCGCGGGATTGAGGCCGTGAAACCCGGTAACACCTTTGGCGATATCGGCCACGCGATCCAAAGCTTTGTCGAAAGCCACCGGATGAGCGTTGTAACCGATTTCTGCGGGCATGGTTTGGGCCGCGTTTTTCACGCCCCGCCCAATGTCTTGCACTATGGCCGACCCGGCACAGGGTCGGTTCTGGAACCGGGCATGTTCTTTACGATTGAACCGATGGTCAATCTGGGCCGCGCGGAAACCAAGGTTTTGTCAGACGACTGGACAGCAGTAACCCGCGACAAATCGCTGTCTGCGCAATTTGAACATTCCATCGGCGTGACCGAAACGGGGTGCGAAATTTTCACCCTATCGCCCGCCGGTAAATTTCATCCGACCTATTCCCAAGACTAAGCTTTGCGCTTGGCCATCTTGAGTTCGATCACAGCCCAAAGCACGCTGCCTGCATAGGCAAAGCAGCAAATCACAAGCGTGGCCCAAGGGAAACTGACCAAGCAGGCAATAAAGCTGGTGAAGGCGATCAGGAAATAGGTCACGTTGCTGCGCGAAAAGCTGACGGATTTAAACGACCATGTCGGGATGCGGCTGATCATAACCCAACCGACAAACACGATATAAAGACAGGCCAGCAAATCCGGCATCGCCGCACCGGGGCCAAATGCATAAGGCAAATAGATCGGCAGCATCACCAGCATCGCACCCGCTGGTGACGGCACGCCGGTGAAATATCCGCCATCATCCAATGGCGTCTTGGTGCGCGAATCCACGTTGAAACGTGCCAACCGCATCACGCAGCACACGGCGAATACCAGTACTGCCAGCCAGCCCGCGCGATAGAAGTCTTGCAGGCCCCAGAAATAAACCACCAAGGGCGGTGCCACGCCAAAGTTGACGAAATCCGCAAGGCTGTCCAATTCGGCACCAATTTTGCTATCGCTGCCCAGATAGCGCGCCGCGCGCCCGTCCATCCCGTCCAGAATACTGGCCAGCGCGATCAAAAACACCGCCAGCGGAAATTTATCCTCGGCCGCGAAACGGATCGCTGAAATGCCCGCGCAGATCGCCGCAATGGTCAGCATGTTTGGCAACAGCTGAAGCAGCGAAAATTCGGTCTTTGATTTATCTAGGGGCGCTGGGATTTTGTCGGGCATTTACGACAGCTCTGCCAATATGGTTTCGCCCGCCACCATGGTCTGGCCAATGCTGACCTTGGGTTCAACGCCTTGGGGCAGGTATACATCCACCCGCGATCCAAAGCGGATCAGACCAAAACGCTGGCCCGCCTGCGTGTGTGCGCCGGGCTTGGTAAAACAAACAATGCGGCGCGCCACGAGGCCCGCAATCTGCACCACGGCAATGTCACGCCCGTCGTCCATTTTGATACGCAGGCTATTGCGCTCGTTGTCCTTGCTCGCCTTGTCCAGCGACGCGTTAAAGAACTTGCCCGCACGATAGGCGATTTCGGTGATCTCACCGGCGACCGGCGCGCGGTTCACGTGGCAGTTAAACACGTTCATGAAAACGCTCACACGGGTCAGCGGCGTATCGGCCATGCCCAACTCGGCCGGGGGGATGGCGGGTTCAATCAGGGAAATGATGCCGTCGGCGGGGCTGATCACCAGATTGTCGCCCTTGGGCGTCACGCGCTCAGGATCGCGGAAGAAGTAGTAGCACCAAACCGTTGCCCCGACGCCGATCCAGCCCAGAAAGTCAGCCAGCAAAAACAGAACCAAGGTGATCGCGGCAAAGATCGCGACAAACTTGCGCCCTTCTGGGTGCATTGGTTTGATAAAGGTACTGGTCATGCTCAGGCTCATGGGGGCGTCTTTCCGTTGGAATAATTGACTAGCTCATAGGCGTAAGTAGGGTGAATGCAAAGCCTGAACAGTTTTTCGGTTAGCTCACGTTTAAAAAAGTAATCCAGGTGTCGCCATATTTTCTTTTGTCGATGCGGGTAAATCCGTCGGGCGGGTCCATCGCCGCGTTTTCTTCCCACACGATCATCGCACCCTTGGCCAGCCACCCACCGGCCAGCGCCTTGGCCAGTGCCGCCTGCCCCATCGCTTTGCCATAGGGGGGATCAAGGAACACCAGATCAAAGGGGGCCGCGATCCAACCGCCAAGCGTTGTGGCGTCCGACCGCATCAACGTTGTCTCGCCTTCGGCGCGCAGTTTCTTGATATTCTCGGAAATCAGTTTTTGCGCGACACGCCCGTTTTCAACAAACACCACATCGCGCGCGCCGCGCGACAGCGCCTCAAGGCCCAATGCGCCGGTGCCTGCAAACAGGTCCAACACATGCGCGCCGTTGATCACATTATGCGAGGCCAGCATCGAAAACAGGCTTTCGCGCACACGGTCAGAGGTGGGGCGCAGATGTGCATCTGCATCGCCTTTGCCAACCTCTGCCAGATGCGTGCCGCGCGATTTTCCGGCGATGATCCTCATGCTTTTAGCAGCGCTTTCAGGTCTGTTTCGGGATCTTCGATCAGCTCGGGCGCAGGGGATTTCCCCGCCTCGATCAGCCGTCGCCCGATCATGAACCCGCGCGGGTCATTCATGGCGTCCACGGCCAGCAGCTCGGCCCCTTTGTAGTACCAGAACGCGACTGAATCCTCATCCGTCCGTCGGGTAATCACACGATCATACCCTGTGTTCAGGCCCGCAATTTGCAATTTCACATCATATTGGTCAGACCAGAACCATGGCTTTGCCGCATATTCCTTGTCCGCGCCCATGATATTTTCGGCAACACATTCCGCCTGATCAATGGCGTTTGGCACCGATTCCAACCGGATGCGCGTGCCGCGATAGGGGAAAGACGTGCAATCCCCCGCCGCCCAGACATTCGGCGCTGATGTGCGCCCGTGGCTATCGGTTTTGATCCCGTTATCAATCTCGATCCCTGCCGCCTCGGCCAGCTCTGTCGCGGGGCCAATGCCTACACCGACGATCACGAAATCGACAGGCAGTTCCGACCCGTCGGACAGACGTGCCGCTGTGACATGGGTGTCGCCGATCAACCGCTCAAGGCCCACGCCCTCGCGGATGTCCACGCCGTGCGAGCGATGCAGATCACGGAAGAAATCAGATGTTTGCGGGGCCGCGACGCGCTGCAAGATACGGTCGCCCATCTCAACCAGGGTCACGTTCAGCCCCAGCTTGGCGGCGACCGATGCCGCCTCAAGGCCGATGTATCCCCCACCTACGATCAACACACGCGCGCCTTTGGTAAATCGCGGCCCCATCGCATCAACATCAGTCAAATCGCGCACCACATGCACCCCGTCCAATGCGCCGCCGATACTGGCGGGCAAACGACGCGGCACCGACCCGGTGGTCAGCACCAAGCTGTCATAGGGCATGTCATCGCCGCTCACGCGGATCGTTTGGGCCGCGGTATCAATGCTGTCGACATGGGTGCCCAGCATCAGATCAATATCATACTCGCCATAGAAGCTTTCGGGGCGCAGAAACAGGCGCTCAAGCGTCATGTCGCCCAGCAGATACGCCTTGGACAACGGGGGGCGTTGATAGGGCGGCACGGTTTCGGCACCGATCAGGGTTATCTTACCCCCAAAGCCGGAATTGCGCAGTTTGGCCACACATGATGACCCGGCCTGACCTGCCCCGATAACAACGACATGTCCCATGCTGCATCCCTTACTTAAAAAATCGGTTTCCCGCCTGCGCCCAAAACCTATATCTAAGCACAAGACAAACGCAATGACATGGAAGGTCAGACAGATGACGATTTCTCAAGGTGATATGCTACCCGATGCCACGCTGATGGAAATGGGTGCCGATGGCCCCGCGCCCGTGCAAATGGCGGACAAGGTAAAAAGCCGCAAAGTCGTGGTATTCGCTGTTCCGGGTGCGTTTACGCCCACATGCCATTCCGCACATGTGCCCAGCTTTATCCGCACCAAAGACCAGTTTGATGCCAAAGGCGTGGACGAGATTATTTGTATTTCCGTCAATGACCCCTTCGTGATGCAAGCATGGGGCGACGCGACGGGTGCTTCGGCTGCCGGTATTACCATGCTGGCCGACGGCAACAGCGCCTTTACCAAGGCAATCGGCATGGATTTCACCGCTGAACCTGTTGGCTTGATGGCACGATCCAAGCGCTATGCGATGCTGGTTGATGATGGCAAGGTCACACTGTTCCAAGCCGAAGAAAACCCCGGCGTTTGCGAAACCTCCGGTGGCGAGGCGTTGCTGGACAACATGTGATCTGAAAACAGTAGTAAAGATGGGCCGCCGGAGTGTTTTCCAGCGGCCCTCATATGTTTCAGCTTTTGTAAGTGCCATCTTTCAGCAAAGGCCAAGCTTCTGCATACGGCATTACATCTTCATGTTTTGACTTCCAATGAGCGTCAATTCCATCCCATCCGTTGCCCTTAAATACGTGGCCGCATTCAGGACAGACCTTAGAGACTGTGTTTTGGGTGCCGGTAGTAGTAGAGGCTTGCTTTTCGTTTACCGTGCCGAATAAACCATCCATCTTGCGCGCGAGCTTGGCATCCAGCGCGCTTAGCCCATCGCAATCATGGGTCGTCAGCGTCACGACCACCTTGCTGTACACATTTTCCCATTCCGGGTGATGGTTCCATTTTTCCGCCCAGATGGCCGCGCGGGTCATCCAGCCAAATGCATCCGCAAAATCGTTGAACTTGAACGTCTTGATGATGGCATCACGCCCGTCGACCATTTCCCAGCCTGTCGCAAACAAGGGGGCGAGCACGGTTTTCCGGGTCTCTTCGCTTAATTTTTCGCTCATTGTTGTTCCTCAATATTTACCCGCTTAAACGGGCCATAATCTGTCAGTATGTCGATATCGTGATCTACGGCGGCACGTTCTTGCTGCAGGTAATCCCCCACGGCGCGGGCAAAGCCCTGATCGCGCATCCAGTGCAGTGACCATGTTGCGGTGGGCAGATAGCCGCGTGCCAGTTTGTGTTCGCCTTGGGCTCCTGCCTCTACGCTTGCCAGCTTCATGTCGATTGCGATGTCGATTGCGCGATAATAGCACAGTTCGAAATGTAGGAACGGGTGGTGCTCGTTGCACCCCCAGTACCGCCCATATAACGCGTCAGCCCCGACAAAGTTCAGCGCGCCGGCGACCCACCGCCCATTACGCCCTGCCAACACCAACGCCATGTCATCGCGCAGGGTTTCCTGAGCGATATCAAAGAACTGGCGCGTCAGATAAGGTGTGCCCCATTTGCGCGCACCGGTGTCTTGGTAAAACTCCCAGAACGCATCCCAATGTTCAGGCTCGATCTGGTCGCCGGTAAAAGTTTCAATCGTCCCGCCAAAATCCTGCGCTTGCAGCCGTTCCTTGCGGATGTTTTTGCGCTTGCGCGAGCTGAGCGTGGCAAGAAAGCCGTCGAAGTCCGCATAGCCGTGGTTTTGCCAATGGAACTGCTGGCTTTTGCGCGCCATCAACCCCAATTCTTGCGCCGCCATCGCCTCGGCCTCGGTGCAAAAGGTGATGTGTAATGACGACAGCCCGTTGTTGTCGGTCAGTTGCACGGCACCTTGTATCAACGCCGCCATGCCTGCGTCCTCAAAACCCGGACGGGTTAGAAAACGGCGACCGGTGGCGGGGGTGTGCGGCACGGCAATTTGCAGTTTCGGATAATACCGACCACCCGCACGTTCCCACGCATGGGCCCAGTTGTGATCAAAGATATATTCGCCTTGGCTGTGGGATTTCGCATACATCGGCGCCACCCCGATGATCTGCCCGCCAATCGACGCAGCTAGGTATTGCGGCTGCCAGCCCGTGCCGGGGCCAACGCTGCCGCTGTCCTCCATCGCGGATAGGAAACGGTAGGTGGTGAACGGATCATTTGGCCGCCCGCCTGATGCGGCTTCGGGGCAGGCGCAGGCATCCCAGTCGGCCTGGCCAATGTCTGCAATCTCGGGGAATATTCGAATTTCGACTTCTTGCGCGCTCATGAAGGTGTCCCGGTTGCCATGGGTTGTATCTGTGGCCGAAACGCCGGGGTTCAAGCGGTCAGCAACGCATCATAGCCCTCGAAAGTGATATTATCGGCATAGTGTCGCGCCGTCGCTTCGATTTCGGCGCTGCGCACTGTCCAACAACACACCATCGCGCCCGCCTTGCGTAGGGCTGCCACACGCGGTCGCGACAGATCATCAACCTCGTGACTGATGAAACATGCGCCGGACCGGTCATAATCGGGTAACTCACGCAGATGATCGCAGGTCGCCCGCGATAGCGGCCAATCGGCATAGCGGTAGGCACTGGTGACAATGCCGCGCGGCACCTGTGGCACAAGCTGCGCCATCAAGGCCACGGAATTTGGATTGAACGACATCACCGCCACATCGCCCTCATAACCCTGCAACGCTTGGGCTGTCATCTTTTCCAGCGGACCGATGTTTGCGCCCATGGCACCGTCTTGATCCTTGACCTCGACCAGCAACGGAACACGCCCGCCGATCAGCGTCAGGATTTCTGGCAAGGTGTGTATCGTATCGGTGCCGCCCTTCAGCGTGATCTGTGCCAGCTCGGCCGCGGTGCGTTGCTGGATCGGTCCTGTCTCGGCCGTCAGACGATCCAGCGCATAGTCATGAAAAACCATCGCTTGCCCGTCGGCGCTTAGCTGCACATCCAATTCGATACCATAGCCGCGTTCAATCGCAGCGCTGAACGCGGTCGGGCTGTTTTCAGGCCGTCCCGCGTTCAGATCATGAAAGCCCCGGTGGGCAAAAGGTGCTTTTACAAGGGCTGCTGGAAAGGTCATGCGATCTCGAAAATGCCTTCGATTTCGACGGCGACGCCCAGTGGCAAGGACGCGGCAGATACCGCAGAACGTGCATGCCGCCCTGCATCACCTAGGGCCTCGACCAGAAAGTCAGACGCGCCATTGATCACCTTGGGCTGGTCGGTGAAATCGGCAGTAGAGTTCACAAAACCGGTCAGCTTCACCACGCGCACCAGACGTTCGATATCGCCATCACAGGCGGCTTTGACCTGCGCCAACAGGCTGATCGCACAGGTTTTGGCTGCCGCCGCACCGGCATCAACATCCATCGTATCGCCCAGCTTGCCCAGAATCAGGCCATCAGGTCCGTTCGATATCTGGCCAGAGATATAGACGATGTTCCCCGTCTTGACGAAAGGCACATAGTTGGCCGCAGGGGCAGGCGCGTCTGGCAATGTGACACCTAAATCGCTGAGACGTTTGGTGATGCTCATGGGTTTCTTCCTTTGAAATCAGATATGTTTGCGCGACAGGTTAACGCTGCGACGGCCAAACGGAAAGGGGGCATTCACGCAGCGAAATCCACGGTTTTCCGGGGTGGCAGGGATCATGTAATGATATGTTGCCAATTACATGTACTGCCCCCATAACGTGCAAAATCCTTACCGCCGCCAAGGGGGCTGCCGTGATCAATAGATTTAATTCATCCAAAATGCTGCGCAACCTGACGATGCTCGCCTTTGTGGCAGCCCTTGCCGCGTGCAGCGGTACCGCGAGGGTTGAGCCGACAGGCATCAATGACCCCTACGAGCAAAACAACCGCAAGGTACATGCTTTTAACAAAAAGATTGCAGGATCCGGTAAGGGCGGCGGGCTGGCCAAGGCTGTGCCCTTTGAATTTCAGACGATGATTCACAACGTCGCAGAAAACATGTCGATGCCCCAAGTCGCGGTGAATTCGTTCCTTCAGGGCGACCTGCAAGGATTCGGGCTTGCAACATCGCGCTTTGCGATCAATTCGGTCCTTGGCTTTGCGGGTCTGGTTGATGCTGCCAGCGAATTCAAAGTGCCTGAACACGACACCGATTTTGGCGAGACCTTGTATGTTTGGGGTGTTGGCGAAGGGGCGTATTACGAACTACCGCTTCTGGGGCCATCGACAGGCCGTGATGTTGCAGGGCGCGTTGTGGACATGTTCACAAACCCGCTGTCCAACGTGCTGGACAGCCCTGAAAAATATGTTGGCACTGCCGCAAAGCTGACCGACCGCATCCTCAAGAACAGCCGACGCAGTGACATGATCAGTGATGTGCTGGGCAACAGCGCCGACAGCTATGCGCAGGCGCGCCTGATCTATCTGCAGAAACGCCGCTATGAACTTTCCCGCCGCACCGGCACGATGGCTACGTATGATGACCCCTATGCAAACTAAGCTTGGCAGACGCACCTTTATTGGCGGGGTCTGTTCACTGGTCGTCGCACGACCCGCAGCCGCTTTGACGGCAAATGACGCGACTGCGTTTATCACGCGGTTGATCGCCGACATTTACCGCGTGATCGACAGCGGCATGCCCGAGGCCGATATGATCCCGCAGTTCGAGACGTTGTTCGAACGCTATGCTGACGTCGATATCATGGCGCAATATGCGCTTGGCGTTGACGGGCGCAGCGCCAGCCCCGCGCAAAAGGCAGCGTTTTCCGATGTCTTTTCCAGCTATATCGCCAAAAAATACGGCGGCCGATTTGGCCAATTTATCGGTGGCCGGATCGAGGTCGAAGGTGCCCGCGAAATCAAGCAGGGCTACGAGATCAAGACCACCGCTTATCTGCGCGGTGAAAACCCGATTGATGTGATTTTTCTGGTGTCCGACAAATCCGGCGAGCTTCAGTTTTTCAATATGTTCCTTGAGGGCGTGAACCTGCTGCTGACCGAACGCAGTGAAATCGGTTCGATGCTGGACCGGCGTGGTGGTGATCTGATTGCAGCGACCCAAGACCTGAAAGCCGTACGCTAGACGCTTGGCAACCGCCCTTGCCTGCCTCATGGTCGGGGCATGGATATCACGCTGATCAAAACCTTTATCGAGGTCGCAAACTCCGGCTCTTTCGTGGCTGCGTCGGACAAGCTGTTTGTCACGCAATCAGCGGTCAGCCTGCGCATTCAGCGACTAGAAGACAGCTTGGGCCACGCGCTGTTCAAACGTTCCAAATCGGGCGCGCTGCTGACATCTGAGGGCGAACAGTTCGTCCCCTATGCCCTAAGCCTGCTTAAGATATGGGAAGAAGCCCGCCAACAAATCGCTATCCCCGAGGGCTACAGCCGCAGTCTTTCGCTGGGGGCGCAATATTCGCTTTGGCACCGGTTGGGGTTTCGCTGGATTGATGCGCTGCAAACAGCTCTGCCTGATCTAAGCGTGCGGGCCGAAATGGGCATGACCGACAGGCTGACCCGGTTTCTCGTCGAAGGGGTGATACAGGCTGCCCTGCTCTATACCCCGCAGCTCCGCCCCGGTCTGCTGGTCCAACCCGTGCTGGCCGAGGAGCTGGTGCTGGTCTCGTCTTTCCAGGCGGCGCTGGAGGATATCGGGCCGGAATATGTCTTTGTCGATTGGGGTCCAGAATTCACGCATATGCATGCAACCGCGCTACCCCATCTGACAAATGCGGGGCGTGCCATGGCGCTTGGCGCGTTGGCTGGCGACTATATCGTGAACCGCCGCGCCGCCGCATATCTGCCTGCACGCTCCGCCCAGCGGTATATCGATACAGGAAGGTTGCACCTTGTTGCGGATGCGCCACGGTTTTCCTATCCCGCGTGGGTTGTTTGGCGCGAAGACCTGGACCCCGAGTTGCTGTCGGTCGCGCGGCGCACCTTGATTGACGTCGCCCAAGCGGCTGAAAATGAACAAGATAACCTGATTGAGCAATCGCCCACCAGCTGATGCCCATACACTGATCACAGCCGCCGAATTACAAACGAGTAATGCTCGTTTTATGCACGAGTAATTCGAATTTAACTTATGTGAAGTACTACCCTAAATCCATTCTCAGCAGAGATGCTCCTGTCCCTCTCTCAGGGTCGGGTCACTTCTAAGGGAAAGGATTCCCCAATGAATACGTTCTTTAAAGTTTCGGCGGTTTCCGTAATCGCACTGATGGCTGCCGCCCCAGTTTTCGCTCAGCAACGCGCTTTGGGCATTGAGACATTGAATGACCAGATCGACGACATCACAGATGATGTTCAAACCGATCTTGCACGCGGCGATGACGCAGAGCGTTACGGCCCCAACGGCGTCGCACAAGGCTGGCGCGGTTCGTTCGCATTGTCCGCATCGGGCACAAGCGGCAACACCGACAACGGTGAAGTTTCAGGCGCTGGCCGTCTGACATATGGTATCGGCAGCTGGAACCACTTGGTTGGTTTTGCGGTCGAATACGGCGAAGCCAATGGCCAAAAAAGCGAAGAGAAGTTTTTCGGCACATACGAAGGTAGCCGCTATTTCTCTGAGCAGCTTTATGCCTTTGGTCTGGCCCGTTACCAATATGATGGCTACCTGACCGACAATACCGGTGCACAGGTTCCCGGTTCGGAAACCGACGCGTTCTTGGGCTTTGGTCCGGGCTACCGTGCGATCAACACAAATGGTCACACATGGCGCATCCAAGCGGGCCCTGGCGTTCGCTACTACAAGGACGTGACTGGCACATCTGAAACCGAAGTCGGTGCCATCGCATCTTCGCGTTACTTCTATGCCTTCAACGACACAGTGTCGTTCACCATGGACACAGACGTTGTAAGCTCCAAGGTCAACACTGTTCTGTCGAACGATGCGGGCATCAACTACAAAATGTCTGACAACCTGTCGACACGGGTCAGCTACCGTACTGACTACAACACTGATCCTGCTGCGGGTCTGAAATCCACTGACAACACCTTGGGTGTGTCCTTGGTTCTCGGCTTCTAAAGCAGACTGTCATCTGGCTTAGGCGGGTTTGTTACCTCGGACCGTTCAAGCCTGACAGAAAAGGGAGATTGGGTTTACCCCAGTCTCCCTTTTTCACTTTTATGGCTGCGTCTATCGGTTATCTTCTTGCCCGTTGCCGCCGGATGATCCGCCACCAAAGATATCGCGCAGGACCTGATCAATCAGGCTCAGCGGGTTTTGCGGTTGCGGCGCGGGGACCGGCACGGGGGCCTCGACCACGGCAGGGGCCGGTATGATCATTGGCAAGGGCCGCACAGGCAGCCCCTCGTGTACCCGCTCCATCACTTCTTTCCAGATCTCGGTCGGCAACCCGCCGCCCGATACGCCTGTCAGCGGGGTGTTATCGTCATAACCCATCCAGACACCGGCCACATAATCAGCCGAGAACCCGATGAACCACGCATCGCGGTTGGCTTGTGTGGTGCCGGTCTTGCCCGCCAGTTCACGCCCGCCAAACTGCGCCCGTCTGCCGGTGCCTTCCGACACGACTTTCTCCATCATATAGACCAGCTGAAGGGCGGCATCCTCTTGGATCACCCGTTCGCCAATACCGCCGCCCGTGCCCATCAACGGTTCGCTATCGCCCAGCAGCTTTAGATCAATCAAGCCGTAAGGTTTCACGGACGACCCGCCGTTCAAGATACCCGCATATGCACCTGTCATCTCAAGCAGGGTGCTTTCGGAAGCCCCAAGCGCGAGCGCGGGACCGACGGCCAGATCGCTTTGAATGCCGAACTGCGTTGCGACTTGGCTGACCACATCGCGGCCCACACTTTCAGAAACTTTGACTGCCGGAATATTAAGCGAATCCTTTAGTGCGGTCGTCAGCGACACCTGACCTTTGAACTCTTTGGTATAGTTTTTAGGGCACCATTCGCCCGATCCCGGGATATTCAGGCAATAGGGTGCGTCCTCGATCAGATCATTGGGGGAATACCCCAGATCAAGGGCCGCAGCATAGATGAATGGTTTGAACGACGAACCCGTCTGGCGCATCGCTTGGGTCGCGCGGTTAAAGGCACCAGCCACTTTGGTCTTGCGGCCACCAACCATTGCACGCACAGCACCATCGGCGGACATGACGACAACGGCAGCCTGCGCCTTGGACCCTTCGCGTACCTTATTTTCGAACACCCAGCTTAGCCCGGCCTCGGCGGCCTTTTGAATGCGCTGATCCAGCGTTGTCTTGATAATCACGTCTTCGGTCGTGTTGCGGGTAAAGAACTCGGGCCCCGACGACATGACCCAATCAGCGAAATACCCGCCGGCTTGGGCTTCGGCGGCCTCTGACAGTTCGGCGGGGTGCGCAATCGCATCGTCAGCCTCGGCTTGGGTCAGATACCCCTGCTCTTCCATCAGGCGCACCACAGTGGCAGCGCGGCTTTGCGACCGGTCCAGATTGTTCGTGGGCGATAATGTTGTGGGGGCGGTCAGCAAACCGGCCAGCATCGCGCCTTCTGCGGGGCGCAGGGCCGTTGCAGGCTTGCCGAAAAAGCGTTGTGCGGCGGCTTCGGCACCGAATGCACCGCCGCCCATATAGGCGCGGTTCAGATAGATCGACAGGATATCATCCTTGGAATACTTCACTTCCATCGCCATGGAATACAGCGCCTCCTTAGCCTTGCGGCTGAGGGACGAGCGGCGGCATTCGGCCTCGTATTCCTTTTCCGTCTGGCCCGAGGATGGATCGAAAGGTTCGCCCAGACACAGCAGTTTGGCGACTTGTTGGGTGATCGTTGACCCACCATGCCCTGACAGTGGGCCGCGCCCTTCAGACAGGTTGATACGCACCGCAGATGCGATCCCGCGCGGGGATACACCAAAGTGGCGGTAGAAACGTTTGTCTTCTGTGGCGATGACCGCGTTCTTGAGATGTGGTGATACATTTGACGCGTTCACAACACCGCCGAACTGATCGCCACGCCATGCGAATACATCCCCATTGCGATCCAACAAGGTGACCGATCCGCGCGCGCGCCCATCCAGCAGCGCATCAAGCGGCGGTAGCGTTGTGTAAAAATACCCGACCGCACAGGCCAGCAACAGCACGACCACCAGCGTCACCCGCGAGACGATTTTCCAGATCAGGTTCAGGATCCAGCGGATCACCGCGCTGAAAAAGCCAAGGATACCGCCGCGGCGTTTGACCGGTTTGCGTGCAGGCTTGCGCTTGGCAGGTGCCTTTTTTGCAGGCTTCTTTTTGGCCGAAGCTGCCGCTTTTGCGCTATATCGCTTGTCAGCGACCATGGGCCGCTTCCGCTTGGGTGAATCACTCATTTACTGCTCGCTCGACCGTTCTTTTTCGCCACTCTATCCTGCATGCCGATGATTGTTTAGCGTAGAGGTCATCGGCACGCGTCTATTTTTTGCACATTTTTTAATCACATTTAACTTTTTGCACATTTTTTAGACATACACGCCTGTAAAACAGGCCATTGTGCGCCCTTTTGCCTATCATAATCGACCAGAGTCCCGCTTTTCTTCTCAGGCATCACGCAGGAAGAACCTGCATTCTAGAAGAGGGACTTTAGGTGAAACTCATCATAGCAACAATTAAGCCTTTCAAGCTTGAAGAGGTCCGCGAAGCGCTGACCGAAGCAGGCGTACGTGGGTTGATGGTAACAGAAATCAAGGGCTTTGGTGCCCAGTCTGGCCACACAGAAATCTATCGCGGCGCTGAATACGTCGTGAACTTTGTACCCAAAGTAAAACTTGAATTGGTCGTCGCCGACGCGCTGGCCGATCAGATGGTCGAAACCATCACCCGCACCGCCCACACCGGCAAGATCGGTGACGGCAAAATCTTTGTGCTCGATGTCGAGCAGGCCGTGCGTGTGCGCACCGGTGAAACCGGCGAAGACGCCATTTGACCCTTAACGCTTGAGGAAATGACGAAATGAAATTACGAATTCTCCTTCCCATGGCCGCGACAGCCGCGCTGTTGCCGACATTGGGCTTTGCACAGGACGCCGAGTTTGCAAGCGCGTCCGAGACTGCATTCATCTTTAATACGCTGCTGTTCTTGATCGGTGGCTTCCTGGTCTTCTGGATGGCCGCTGGTTTTGCCATGCTCGAAGCCGGGCTTGTCCGTTCAAAGAACGTGACAACGCAGCTGACAAAGAACATCGCGCTGTTTTCGCTGGCTGCCATCATGTATTGGCTGGTTGGCTATAACATCATGTACCCGGGCGACGCCTGGATCATCCAAGGCGTGTTCGGCACCTTTGGCACCAAAGACATCAAAACAGCGATCGACGCAGGCGGCTATTCCAACGCGTCCGACTTCTTCTTTCAGTTGATGTTCTGCGCGACCACAGCATCGATCGTTTCGGGCACATTGGCCGAACGTATCAAACTGTGGCCCTTCCTGATCTTTACCGTCGTGCTGACCGGCTTTATCTATCCGATCGAAGCAAGCTGGCAGTGGGGCGCAGGCTGGTTGTCTGACGCAGGTTTCTCTGACTTTGCTGGTTCCACATTGGTTCACGCAGCTGGTGGTTTCGCAGCCCTTGCAGGTGCGATCATCCTTGGACCACGTATCGGCAAATACAAAGACGGCCGTGTGATCCCGATGCAGGGTTCGAACCTGCCGCTTGCCACACTGGGTACGTTCATCCTGTGGCTGGGTTGGTTCGGCTTCAACGGCGGTTCGCAGTTGGCCATGGGGTCGATGATCGACGCTGACGCTGTTGCGCAAATCTTTGCCAACACCAACATGGCGGCGGCTGCCGGTGCTGTTGCGGCGATGATCCTGACGCAGATCCTGTACAAAAAGGTCGACCTGACCATGCTGCTGAACGGCGCGCTGGCGGGTCTGGTGTCCATCACTGCGGGTCCGCTTGACCCGACATTGTTTGGCGCGCTTTGGATCGGTGCCGTTGGTGGTGTGATCGTGGTCTTCGCGGTTCCATTCCTGGACAAGCTGAAAATCGACGATGTTGTGGGTGCGATCCCAGTACACTTGATCGCCGGTTTCTGGGGCACGCTGGTTGTTCCCGTCTATACCGACGGCACATCCTTTGTGACACAGATCATCGGCTTTGCGTCCATCGGTGCATTCGTCTTTATCGTGTCGCTGGTTGTCTGGTTGATCCTCAAGGTCACCATGGGCATCCGCGTCAGCGAGGAAGCCGAGATTACCGGCCTCGACGTGTCGGAGCTGGGTATGGAAGCATATCCTGAGTTCTCGAAAAGCTAAGAGAGCCACACCGTAACGAGTTTAAGACCCGGGCCTTCGCGTCCGGGTTTTTTTTGGGTGAAGGGCGGGTAAAAAAATAGCGCCGTGCTGGGGGACAGCGCGGCGCTATTGAGTATTTAAGAAAGGGTGAAGCGGAAAGAAGCCGCTTAGATGCCCACGTCGATGATCGCCTTGGCAAGGATCGGAACGGTTTGTGCGTTCAGGCCTGCGATGTTCATGCGGCTGTCGCCGACCATATAGATGCCGTGATCGACGCGCAGTTTTTCCACCATTTCCGGGGTCGTGCCGAGGCGCGAGAACATGCCGCGGTGTTCTGCAAGGAAACCGAACCGATCAGAGCCAGAGAGCCGTTGCAATTCGCCGGCAAGCTGGCTGCGCAGACCCAGCATGGTGTTGCGGATATCCTCAAGCTCGGCCATCCAGTCGGCGCGCAGGGCGTCGTCGTTCAGGATCGTCGCCACAATCCGCGCACCGTGGTCAGGCGGGAAGCTGAAGTTCTGGCGGTTCAAGAAGGCCAGTGTGCCTTGGTTCAGCTGCTGGGCAGAGGCATCCGAGGAAACAGCCATCAGGATGCCGGTACGTTCGCGGTAGATGCCAAAGTTTTTGGAGCAGCTGGCCGCGATCAGGCATTCAGGCACCGCCGCGGCGACCTTGCGGGTTGCTGCGGCATCTGCGTCCAGACCATCGCCGAAACCTTGGTACGCGATGTCGATCATTGGGGTTGCGCCGGTTTCTTGCAGAACCTTAATTACAGCGTCCCATTGCGTGGGGTTCAGGTTTGCGCCGGTGGGGTTGTGACAGCAGCCGTGCAGCAGGATCACATCGCCCTTTTGGGCGGTCTTGAGATCGGCCAACATGCCGTCGAAATCAACGCCACGGGTTTCATCATCAAAATAGCGGTAAGGCACGGTCGTCATGCCGAGGTATTTCAGGATCGACAGGTGGTTTGGCCAGGTCGGGTTTGACACGAACACCCGTGCATCGGGGCGCGCCATCTGGATCAGCTCAAACGCTTGACGCAGGGCCCCTGTGCCACCGGGGGTCGCGGCTGCCGCAACATTAGCGCGGGGCACAGCATCGCCTAGAACCATGGTGACCATCGCATCGCCAAAGGCAGGATCGCCGGACAGTCCGGTATAGCTTTTGCTGTCTTGCGCTTCCCAAATTTGATGTTCGGCAGATTTAACCGCCCGCATGACCGGTGTCAGCCCGGTCGCATCTTTGTAGACGCCCACGCCAAGGTCGATCTTGGTCTCGCGGGGGTCGTCCTTGTACATTTGCATGAGAGCAAGGATTTTATCGGCGGGCTGCGCCTGCAGGTTTTCGAACATTATGCGTCTCCGGTCGCAACGGGCACTGTGGGGAACATCCCCCATTCGGCCCAAGATCCATCATATAAAGACCAACTTTTGTGGCCTATCCGTTCCAGCGCCAGCCCAAGGACCGCCGCTGTAATGCCTGATCCGCAACTGGTGATCACCGGGCGCGACAAATCAATGCCAGCGCCCTCGAAGGCGGCCTTTATCTGGTCCACGGATTTCATGGTTTTGTCTGCGTTCAGCAGATCAGTATAGGGCAGGTTCCGCGAACCGGGGATATGGCCCGCACGCAACCCTTCGCGGGGTTCGGGATCGTCACCGCGGAACCGACCTGCTGCGCGGGCATCAACGATCTGCGGGTCCTTAAGCTTGGAGGCTTGGGCCACCTGCGTCACATCGCGCACCAGTTGGTTTTGAAAGCGAACGGTCATGTGGCGGTCGCGGGGGATGGGGGGCATGTCTTCGGTCTTGCGACCCTCGGCCACCCATTTGGGCAAGCCGCCATCCAGCACTGCAACGTTGTCCTGACCCATCAGCTTGAACAGCCACCAGACCCGGGCCGCAGACATCAGGCCCGCGCCGTCATAGACAACAATCTGATGGCCATCGCCGACACCCATTGCCCGCATACGCGACATGAATTTTTCGGCCGGGGGGGCCATGTGAGGCAGATCGGAGCGCCCGTCCGAAATCTCGTCTATGTCAAAGAAACGCGCGCCGGGGATGTGGGCCGCGTCATACTCGGCCTTGGGATCGCGGCCCATGTCGGGCAGATACCATGACGCATCCAACAAACGCAGGTCGGGATCTTTGATGTGTTGTGCCAGCCAGTCGGTTGAAACAAGTGTTTTCGGATCGTCGGACATGGGTCAGCCCCCTTTGAGAACAGGTTTTGCTATGCCTAACCGTGCAGGCGGGGGCAGGCAAGGGTGCGGCTGCCCTAGGGGCCTGCAAAAGGGTCGGTTTGCAGCAAGCTGGGGCGGTCTGCGACACCTTGCCACCACCGTTGAAGGGTCGGAAATGCGGCCATCATCGAGCTGCCCTGCGGTGCCATCGTGAAGTAGGCGATCATCGGTGCCAGATGGAGATCGGCAAGCGTAATGTCGACCCCGTTCAACTGGTGCCCTTCGGCCGCGATGGCATTCAAGCTTTGCAACATGGGGCGGGCATTTTTCAGCCCCTCGGTCACGGCCAATTCATCTGCGACCTCGTCCATCATGGGCGCAAAGACAGCGTTTGCGAACACCTGCCGCACCAATGGCACGTAGCCGTAGAAATCGGTAACGGCGACGACCTGAGCCATACGCGCCATCTGGTGCGGTGCTGTCGGAACCAAGGACAGGCCCGGACCAATCGCATCGAGGTATCGCAAAATGGCGCTGGTTTCGGTCAGCGTGAAATCATCGTGCCGCAACACGGGCACCCTGCCAAATGGGGTGTGTTCCAACAACAAAGGATCGGACGTGTCAGAGAACGGGTTCAGCTCGTGATAGGTTGCTTCCAACCCCATTTCGATCAGGGCGGCGCGCACAATGCGGGTGTAAACGCTATATCGGTAACCGATGAGGGTCAGCCCCTCAGCCATGGTCTTTCAACAGGCGTTGCTTTTGCCGCGACCAATCGCGCTTGGCCTCTGTCTCGCGCTTGTCGTGCAGCTTTTTACCCTTGGCGATGCCGATCTTGATCTTGGCCATGCCGCGGTGATTGAAATACATCACCATCGGCACAAGGGTCATGCCCTTGCGCTGCGTTTCGTTCCACAGGTGCGACAGCTGCTTTTTCGACACCAGCAGCTTGCGGCGGCGGCGTTCTTCGTGGCTAAAGGTTTTCGCCTGGCTGTAGGGGGCGACATAGGAATTCACCAACCACAGCTCGCCATCCTCAACCGCGGCATAGCTTTCGGCGATATTGGCCCCGCCGTTGCGCAGGGATTTCACCTCGGACCCTTCAAGCATAATGCCGCATTCGACGTCATCATCGATGGCGTAGTCAAACCGCGCGCGGCGGTTTTCGGCAATGACCTTGTAGTTGGGGTCAGATTTGGATGATGATTTTACCTGTGACATGCCGATGATGTAGGACGCAGCGCCCGCCTGCGCAAGATGGGCCGCGCATCGTTTGAAATTGTGCATCAAATCCGCAGCGATTTGTACGGCTGCCAAGAACGGGCATTTATGCCGCCCTATTCGCCCAGTTTCGCGTGAACTTCTTTCAGGTCGATCTCGGAAATGGGCATCTTGTTGGCTGGATTATCCATATCGTATCTGAACAGCTCGAAGTCACGCTTGTAGATTTCGCGCACCAGATGCATCGACAGATCGTCAAAATAATCCTCTACCGGATGCGCCCGCTTGGGCCCGTGCCCTTCGGATTCGTTAAACCGTGGAATATCGGCCAAGGCGACGGGGTGCGGTGTCTTGATCGCATCCAGCACGTCTTGCATGCCGTCGTTAAACTGTTCGGTCCAGACGATCTTGTCGTAGGTGCCGCCGTTTACGATGAAGGTGCTGACATGCCCCGCTTGGGCGGACCAGTGAATGTCCGGGTCCATGGGGCGCCGCCACCGAATGGTATCGCGTGCAAACAGCAAAAACCGGCGAAAGCTGGCGATTTGGTCAAACTCTTGCTTGCCGTCGATGCCGCCGACTTCGATACCGTATTTCTGCACCAATAGCGGAACAAGGTTGCCACGATACCGCTTGCCGTTGCGCTGGATGCCGCAGATTTTGTCAAAGAACGAGCTTAGAACACGGGTGTAGGGGTTTCTTACACAGGTAAACGCATAGGAATCGTGGGCCTGCACATTTCTGGTAATCGGCTCTTGCGATTCATCCATGGCCCATTTGTGCATGCCGGATTTCGCATCGTGAATATCGCCGTCGAAAAATTCGCCATGATCCGAATAATACATGATCTGCCCAATGGTCGAGCAGGCGCATTTGGGCACCACACGGTACACAACGCTTTCGCTTTCCGTCATCCAAGTCCCTGGAAAACCCATTTTTTTGCCCGAACCTCTTATTTTTGGCCACAATTACCACAGTTTATGGCAAGAGAATGGCCTGAGTTAGAAAAAAGCAAATATTCGCGGTTTATTCAATCACTGATCATCTTTATCTTGTCGCCTGAGCGATACGAAAGGGCAGCGTCGTCACTCATGGCCAGAATCGCCTATATCTTACTATGTCACAAGGACCCGACTGCGATCATCAAGCAGGCGGAACGGCTGACGTCGTCGGGCGATTATATGTCAATCCATTTCGACGCCTCTGCCAGCGCCACCGATTTCGCACAGATTACCAAAGCACTTTGCGCCAATCCGAACGTGGTGTTTACGCGCAAACGCATTCGCTGCGGTTGGGGCGAATGGTCACTGGTCCAAGCGACCCTGAACGCGGTCGAAAGCGCGGTTGACGCGTTCCCCCGCGCGACGCATTTCTATATGCTGTCGGGTGACTGCATGGCGATCAAATCGGCCGAATACACCCATAATTACCTGAATGATAATGACTTCGATTTTATCGAAAGCTTTGACTACTTTGAAAGCGACTGGATCAAGACCGGCTGGCAGGAAGAGCGGCTGATCTATCGGCATTGGTTCAACGAACGCACCCAAAAGAAACGCTTTTACTGGATGTACGGGTTGCAAAAGCGTTTGGGCATAACCCGCAAAATCCCGGCCGACATACAGGTACAGATCGGCAGCCAGTGGTGGTGTCTGCGCCGCCAGACCATCGAAAAGGTTCTTGAGTTCAGCAAGCGCCGCAAAGACGTCATGCGGTTCTTTCGCACCACATGGATCCCGGATGAGACATTCTTCCAAACCATCGTGCGCCACGTCATTCCGGGCGACGAAATCCGCGCGCGTACGCTTACGTTCCTGATGTTCACCGATTACGGCATGCCGCTGACCTTTTATAATGACCACTACGATCTGCTTGTTGCTCAGGACTACCTGTTTGCGCGTAAAATCAGCAGCGAAGCGACAGACCTCAAGCGCCGCTTGGGCCTGCTTTACACCGCGCAAGGCGTCGAGTTCCAGATCAGCAACGAAGGCCGCAGCCTGTTCAACTTTCTCAGCGGGCGGGGCCGGATCGGGCGCCGTTTTGCCACCCGATTTTGGGAAGCCGAAAGCACGCTGGGCCGCGAGCGTGAGCTGTTGATCGTTGTCTGCAAAAAATGGCACGTCGCCAAACGTGTTCTTGAACGCATCCGCCAGACAACAAACCTGCCGTCGATCGAATATCTGTTCAACGAAGAAAGCACACCCCTGCCCGATCTGGGCGGCATTCAGAACACCCTTGGCAAACGCACGCGCCACCGGCGCGCCTTGATGCGGATGTTGTTTGACTACTATGAAACAGACCGGCTGATTGTCTGCATGGACCCGGGCAATATTGAACTGCTGAATGATTTCGCCTCTGACAGGTCGATCACGCGCATTTTGGAAATCGAATGCCAGTTCTCTGACGACTATCTGGCTGGCCACGCGGTGCGCGTCGGCCTTGCTGGCGAACGCACATCGGCGGAAACCTTGGGCCGGCTCTTGCCGACGATCCGCAACGACATGACATTTGAATCCGACCGTATCCGCGACTCGCAGTTCGAGAATTACGCGCGGATGCGGGAAAACGCTTCACCCCAAGAAAATGCCAATGTCTTGTCTGATTTCCTTCAGATACCACCGGAAAAAGCGCTAGATATCGCTAAAATGCATTACCTCTTTTCAGACTAAGGACACCCCATGGCCTACGCCTATGACGATCAGAACATCTTTGCCAAAATCCTGCGCGGTGAAATCCCCAACGATACCGTTTTCGAATCCGATCACGCGTTGGCCTTTCGCGATATTCAACCGCAGGCCCCGACCCATGTGCTGGTGATCCCCAAAGGCCCCTATGTCAGCTTTGATCACTTCGCGGCCCAAGCCTCGGACGCCGAGATCGTCGGTTATATCCGCGCAATTTCCGAAGTTTGCAAATCCGAAGGGGTTACGCTTGAGGACGGCGATGGCTTTCGGATGATCTCGAACGCAGGCGCGGATGGCGTTCAAGAGGTCCCGCATCTGCACGTTCATATCTTGGGCGGCCGCCCTATGGGCCGCATGGTTGCCCGCCCGACCTAATCCCCGGCTTCGATGGCTTTAAAATATCCCGGGGGTGCCCGAAGGGCGGGGGCTGGCCCCCTCTCCCACCCGAACCACGCGACTACGGTTGTTTTTTCCAGCTTGCCATCCAGCGCGAAAAACGCCCCTGCTTTTCAGCAAAATCATCTTCGATCCGCTCTAGCGTCGGATCGATCCGTTTCTCTCTGAACCTGCGCCAGCGCACCCAGATCGCATAGATCAGCGCGGCAAAGAGCGTCAGTATGATGATGTTCAAAAACGGAATGCCTTTTGAAACATCCGGACCCGCAACGGGGCGCACAGAAATCGCATTGGGAAAGATCGACAGGAATTCGTTCCGCCAGCCGTAATGCTTCAGCGCCACATATTGCGGCGCGCCCGAGGCAGATCGTAAATCCGAGGCTTCGGCCTGCAAATTGGTTGTGTCAAACTTGAAATAGGGCGGCCATCCCCAGCCGGTGTCTTCGTTGCGGTACACCATCACATCGCCCTTGGCGCGGCGGGTCTGGATAAAGAACACATCCCGGTTGCCCAAGCTGTTGTTGTTGCCCACATCCGCATTGGACCAAAAGATTGAGTTATCACCAAAATCGACACGCTTTTCATAGGTGTCGGTGATCCGCACGATATCGACCTGCGGCAACGTATAATGAAAGAATCCGGCGACAATCGTCCAGATCGTGATCCAGAACACCCATTTGATGATATTCATAGCGCCGGCTTCCCCTAGCTAAAGTTGGTGAGGTAGATGATTACGATAACCAGCCCCACCGGTACAATATAGACACCCCAGATCAATTTACGACGGATCGAGCTGTCATATCTCTTTAGCCCTCGTTGCACGAAACTGTCCAAATCCACAAGCCGTGGACCCTTGCGCCATTTCTCGCGCAGTTTGCCACGCCGGATGCGGCGGGAATACATCGACAGGCCCACATAGATGATGGTAAAGACAGCAAAGCCGACCACAATCAGTTGAAAAAATGCAAGCATGGCGAGTTGTCCTTGTGTCCTGACGCGTTTTCCGCCCCGCACGGCCCCACCGACATTGGAAATCATCCAACGCCGACAGGGCCTAAGGCTTAGGTTTTACCCTACCACGTTAAATTCCGGCCCATAAGGATAGCCGGTGATATTGTCATTGCCATCATCCGTGATCACCAAGATATCATGCTCGCGATATCCGCCAGCACCGGGTTTATCAGCGCCTACGGTCAGCATCGGCTCCATCGAGATAACCATGCCGGGTTCAAGCACGGTGTCGACGTCTTCGCGCAGTTCCAGCCCCGCTTCGCGGCCGTAGTAATGCGACAACACGCCAAACGAATGCCCGTAACCAAAGGTGCGGTGTTGCAGCAGATCACGCTCGGCAAAGAAATCGTTTATCTTATGGGTGATCTCGGCGCAGCTTGATCCCGGTTTCAGCAGGCTCATCCCGTATTCATGGGCGGCGACATTGGCCTCCCAAATCTTGAGGCTGGCCGCATCCACCTCGCCCGCAAACATCGTACGCTCAAGCGCGGTGTAATAGGCAGATATCATCGGGAACGTGTTCAGCGACAAGATATCACCGCGTTCCAACTGACGTGCCGTGACAGGGTTATGCGCGCCATCGGTGTTCAGCCCCGACTGGAACCAGACCCACGTATCGCGGTATTCGGCATCGGGGAAACGTTTGGCGATCTCAAGCTCCATCGCATCGCGGCCCGCCATAGCGATATCGATCTCGCGCGCGCCGACCTTGACCGCGTCGCGAATGGCATAACCGCCCACATCGGCAACCTGCGCGCCTTGGCGGATCAGGGCGATCTCGGCCTCTGACTTGTGCATCCGCTGGCGCATCGTCGTCTCGAACAGATCGACCATCACAACCGGTTCCAGAAAATCCTCAAGCTTGTCGCGCTGCATCATCGTCAGGTGGTCGCCCTCATACCCGATCACGGCCCCTTTGCCCGTGACCGACGCGATCGCCCGCCAGTAGTTATCGCGCTGCCAATCGGTATAGGTGATGTTGTCGGCAAAACTGCGACGCCACGGCTGGCCTGCGTCGATGCCTGCGGAAATGGTCACGCAATCGGTATCCGTGACGACCAAGCCATAGGGTCGGCCAAAGGCACAGTACAGAAAGCCCGAATAATACGCGATATTATGCATCGATGTGAAAACAGCAGCGGTTGCCCCTGCGCTTTCCATCCGCTCGCGCAGCTCTTCCAGACGCGCCTCGTATTCTGCCGCATCAAAAGGCAACGGCGATTTCTCACCATTGTGAAAGCGGTACATATCGGGGCGCAAAACTTTAGATGGATTGGTCATATCAGACCCTCCTTTTCAGAAAGGTCCCGGCGTGCAGGACGCAAGGGCCTATATTCAGAACGACGCCATCGCCCTAGCCCATGCAACCTTTCACCTATTTCAGCGCACCGATCAAGGGGTCACTTGATGCCAAGCAACGCTTTCATCATGTCGCTGTCGGGGTCTTCCAACAAATCGATGATATCAAAGTGATGCCGCCCTTCGACTGCGGTCATCTTGGCCCCCCAAACGCGCGACAATTGTTCTGCCTGTTCGATAAAGGCGGGGCGTTCATCCGCGCCGACCCAGATCGTGACATTCACCCCATGCGGCGGGGTCATGTTGACAGGGCTTTCGGCAGCGGCCTCTGCCTCATCCAGCTGCAAAACCTCGTTCATGGTGGTTTGCAGCAACGGTTCCAGATCGGCCACGGGGGAAATCGTCACGATATTGGAAATCCGTTCGCGCACATCACCAGGCAGGATCAGCGGGTCGGTCATACGCGCAACCAACTGACCCCCAGCGGAATGTCCGGCCAGTGAAATCGACCCTTGGGTCCGCTTGGCAACATCTGCCAGCCCTTTGGCCACCTGACTGGTGATCTGGCTGATGCGTACATCGGGGCACAGATCATAGCCAATCATCGCAACGGCATAGCCGCGCGACAGCGCGCCCGCCGCCAGATGCGACCAGTCAGAGGGGGCAAAAGCCTTCCAATATCCGCCATGGATGAAAACGACAGTGCCACGGGAAACACCTTCGGGTTCAAAGAAATCATAAACCTGACGGTCGGACGGACCGTATGAGATATTCTTTTGCGCGCGAAACCCCAGCTTTTTGCGGAACGCTGCTGCTGCCTTTTGCCAGCGGGGCGGATAGTCCTCGGCACCCTCGATATAAGCGGCGTTGGCATAAGCATCATCTAACTGCATTTGGGTCTCCCTTAACACTCCAAAACAAACTGGAACTAGACAATCATAGCGAATGTTGCTTTGGGTTCCACAAACAAAAGCGGAGAGATCAAAATGACTGACGCAAAGACCGATCTGAAATCTATGCTCAAGGACCCCAGTCTGCTGGAAACCCGCGCCTATATTGGCGGCGAATGGGTAGATGGCGACGATGGCACCTTTGATGTGACCAACCCTGCGCGCGGCGATGTAATTGCCAAAGTGGCCGACCTAAGCCGTGCCCAAGTCGCCGGAGCCATCGCCCAAGCCGAGAAAGCCCAGAAAGAATGGGCCGCTTGGACCGGCAAGGAACGCGCCGCCGTAATGCGCAAATGGTTCGATTTGATGATGGAGAACCAGGACGATCTGGGTGCCATCCTGACCGCAGAGCAAGGCAAACCACTGGCCGAGGCCAAAGGCGAGATCGCCTATGGCGCGTCGTTTATCGAATTCATGGGCGAACAGGCCAAGCGTGTGTACGGCGAAACCATTCCCGGCCACCAGCGCGACAAGCGTATCACCGTGATCAAGCAACCCATCGGTGTTGCCGCATCGATCACGCCGTGGAACTTTCCCAACGCGATGATCACCCGCAAGGCAGCCCCCGCGCTGGCCGCTGGCTGTGCATTTGTTGCGCGCCCAGCTGCGGAAACGCCGCTGTCGGCGATTGTCATGGGTGTGTTGGCCGAACGCGCGGGCATCCCTGCGGGCGTGTTCAACGTGGTGCCATCGTCGTCGTCCTCTGCCGTGGGCAAGGAATTCTGCGAAAACCCCGCCGTGCGCAAGCTGACCTTCACCGGATCGACCGAAGTTGGCCGCATCTTGATGAAGCAAGCCGCCGATCAGGTCATGAAATGTTCGATGGAGCTGGGCGGCAACGCACCGTTCATCGTGTTTGATGACGCCGATCTGGATGCCGCGGTCGAAGGCGCGATCCTGTGCAAATTCCGCAACAACGGCCAGACCTGCGTTTGCGCCAACCGCATCTATGTGCAGGCCGGTGTCTACGACGCCTTCGCGGAAAAGCTGAAAGTCGCGGTCGAGAAGCTCAAAGTCGGTGACGGCTTTGAAGACGGCGTGGCCCTTGGCCCGCTGATCAATTCCGCCGCGGGCGAAAAGGTCAAAGAGCATATCGAGGATGCAAAATCCAAGGGTGCCAATGTGATCTTGGGCGATGCTGGCGACATGGACGGAAACTTCCTGCCGCCCACGATCATGACCGGCGTCACCCAAGACATGATGGTCGCGACCGAAGAAACCTTTGGCCCGCTGGCACCGCTGTTCAAATTCGACACGGTCGATGACGTGATCGCGATGGCCAACGACACGATCTTTGGTCTGGCGTCCTACTTCTATGCCAAAGACCTGAGCCGCGTGTACAAAGTCGCCGAGGCACTGGAATACGGCATCGTGGGCGTAAACACCGGTCTGATCTCGACCGAGGTGGCACCGTTCGGCGGCGTCAAACAATCAGGTCTGGGCCGCGAAGGCAGCCATCACGGGATCGAGGATTACCTTGAGATGAAATACATCTGCATGTCTGTCTGATATGTACTTTGCGGGCGGCGGGAAGATCCTGCCGCCCGTTTTCGTTTAAGCAGCCAGCGCCTTGGTGATCAGATTGCCCAGCCGCTTGATCCCCTCGACGATCTTACCCTCGTCCGAGGTGGCATAGCTCAGCCGCAGCGTATTGCGCCCTGATCCATCGGCAAAAAACGCATGCCCCGGCACAAAGGCGACCCGCTCGGTCTTGAGCGACTCGGCCAGCAAATCGGCCCCGTCCAATGTCTCGGGCAGCGTCACCCAAATGAACATCCCACCTTCGGGTTTTGTCCAGCTGACACCGTCCGGCATATACTCTTCCAGCGCGTTCAGCATCACATCGCGCCGCCCACGATAGGCCGCACGGATTTTGGCAACATGGCTGTCGAAATGCTGCTGGGCGACGTCGGCAATCGCGATCTGGTTCAGCGTCGCACTGTGCAAATCTGCCGCCTGCTTCATCAACACCAGTTGGTTGATCACGGGCATCGCAGCGCACACCCAACCGACGCGCAGACCCGGCGACAATGTCTTGGAGAAGCTCCCGCAATAGATCGTGCGACAAGCCTCGATATCACCGCCCTTGCGCGCGGCCTCAAGCGCCAGAATTGGCGGAACCGCCTCGCCGTCAAAGCGCAGAGATTGATATGCCGCGTCTTCGATCACGGCGATGTCCATCTCGTCCGCCAGATCAATCACACGCTCGCGCGCCGCGCGGCTGACCGTGGCACCGGTGGGGTTGGCAAAATCAACCGACAGATAGGCAAACTTGGCTTTACCGCCTGCGGCATCGGCCGCTGCCATGTAATCGGCCCCAGACCGGTTGCTTAATGGGTCCAGCTTGTCATAACGCGGCTCGTAGGCGTTAAACGCGCCCAATGCGCCCAGATAGGTGGGCCAGCCGACCAAAGCGGTGTCACCGGGCGATAGGAACAGCTTGCCCAGATAATCCAGCGCTTGCTGCGAACCGGACGTGATCAGGATGTTATCGGGCGTGGCGGGAATGCCGATTTTCTGCATTTGGTCCGCAATCCAGACCCGCAGCGGTTTGTGCCCTTCGCTGGTTGAATATTGCAGTCCTTGATCGGCAATTGGGCCCGTCAATGCTGTGTTAAATGCGTCTTGGAATGCCTGCTTTGGGAACAGTTCAGGGTCAGGAATGCCGCCGGCAAACGATATGATATCCGGCTGATCCAGCAGCTTGAGCAGCTCGCGGATTTCAGATGCCTTCATGCGCGTGGCGCGTGTTGCGAATATTTCTTGCAAGGACATGGTGCCCGCCTCCCCCCATTGATTTCAGGCACATTGGCGTGCGACTCATTTTAAGTCAATATTAATGACCTAAACCACCTGACGGCCAATACAAAAAGACCCGAGGCACTGCCCCGGGTCCAATTCACGCGATCTGAAGAATGCTTAGTTCACAGACTTCGCATCGACGACATCTTTTTCAATCGCGCCCGCGGTGGAGCTTGCGATCTGGATCTGGCGCGGCTTCAGTGCTTCGGGCACTTGGCGCTCCAGATCGATGTTCAGCATCCCATCAACATGGGTGGCACCCGTTACTTGCACATGGTCGGCAAGGTGGAACCGACGCTCGAACGCACGTGTCGCAATACCGCGATGTAGATAGGTTTTCTCGGTCGCGTCATCCGCCTTGCGGGCTGAAACGATCAGGGATTTTTCCCGTACTTCGACGTTTAGCTCCGCCTCAGAGAAACCGGCGACGGCAATCGAAATGCGGTACGCATCGTCGTCAAGCTTTTCGATATTGTAAGGGGGATAGCTGTTTTGTGCGACATCATTGGTCGCAACGCGGTCCATTAGGTTGGCAATTTGGTCAAAGCCAACGGTGGAACGGTAAAGGGGTGCAAAATCAAAATTACGCATAGGTGTTCATCCTCGTTTGAGCGATTTACATATCCGGACCTTCCACTGCGGACAGGCCCTTGTTTCATGTCCAAAACCCTAACTAGGCGTCTTGGTGAAACTGATGTGGGGATGAATAATTCCGGTTTCAAGAGGGGCGCGATAACGCGATACGCGCAGAAATTTCTGCCTAAGGCTTTACGAACTTGGCACCGGTTGTCCGGCGACGGTCCGTTGCAGATATCGTTTTCCGCTTGATGCCCGGGGCATGGTAAACCCCTTTTCCGGCAACCAGTTCCGCCTGCAACTGCGCAAGGGGCGTGCCCAATGCAGTGCCTAATGAGACTTCATTCCCTTCAACCTGCGCCTTGGCGGACACCACCGAAACGATCTGCGGCACACCGTCGGAGAAGGTGAAAATCGGGGCACCACTTGATCCGAAATCGACGGAACAGGTGGTCACCAGAACACCCTCTTGGCGGGCCAAAACGCTGCACACCTCTTGCAGTGACGGTGCTTCGGCGCGGTCTTTGGCATAGCTGACGACACCCAACCTGTCGCCCCGACGCGGGCGTGCCGCCGTCTCAAAGGGGATAATCGTGGTATTCTGGATCGGGCGGTCAAGCTCTAGCAAGGCCAGATCATTGCGCACCCGCTGGGGTGATACGGCCCCGTCATAGACATAGTCAGGATGCACGACAGCACGGCGGATATTGCGGTACGCGCCCGCCCGCCCGTTGCGCCATCCGGCCAGAAATTCGACAGTGCTGTGATCGATAAGTTGCTTGGTTTTGCGGTCAAACAGACAGTGCGCCGCCGTCAAAACAAGGCGTGGTGCGATCAATGCGCCGGTGCAAAACCCTGCGCCGCCAATGTCCAACCGGCCAACGGCCTCCCACGCGCGCGCATCAACACCAGTCTCAAGGCTGCGCAGGTAGGCATCTTCGGATAACGCCGCTGTCGAGACGGTCAGCAAAGCAAGAGAAAGGGCTACCCAACGGCGCATTGCAAGGCTCCCTTCCTTCGGAGTTCGCTAAATATGGAACCCACCGCTAATGGCAAGATGAGGCATAAATAGGGCAAGACGTCACCGCAGTTTCGGAATCTCGCCCTTGGGGTCATATTCGCGGGTCAGCGCCGGTGGTTTCGGCCCACCACTGGCCCAATCCAACAGTTCGACCGTATGCACCACAGGAATGCCCGCAGCCGACCCGATTTGCATCATGCATCCGATATTCCCTGCAGCAATCACGTCCGGGTTCTTGGCCTGTAGGGTTCTAATTTTGCGATCTTTCAGCTGCTTTGAAATTTCTGGCTGCATCAGATTATAGGTGCCCGCCGACCCGCAACACAGATGGGAATCAGCCGGTTCGACGACGGTGAACCCGGCTTGCTTTAGCAAATCCTTGGGATAGGTTTTGATCTGCTGGCCGTGCTGCAAAGAACACGCCGCGTGATAGGCGACAACCATCCCTTGATCTACCGGCTCACGTGGCACAACGGCGTCTGTTCCAGCAATATTATCCTTGGCGGGGCGGGGTGCTGCCTTGGTATCCTCTGTCTGTTTCAGATCGATCAGCACCTCTGACACATCCCGCGCAATCGCCGATACCCGCGCCGCATCCGCCGCAAGGGGATCATTGCGAAACATATGCCCGTAATCCTTGACGGTGGTCCCGCAGCCGGACGTGTTGATGACAATGGCATCCAGCCCCTTGCCGTCAATTTCGGCGCACCATGCTTTGATGTTTTTGGCCGCCGTCGCGTGGCTCTCATGGGTCTTGCCCATGTGATGGGTCAATGCCCCGCAACATCCCGCCCCCTCGGCTACCACAACCTCGCAGCCCAACCGGGTCAGCAGCCGGATCGTGGCATCATTGATGTCCGTATTCAGCGCCTTTTGCGCGCAGCCTGTCATCAGCGCCACACGTTTTTTGCGCGCGCCTTGCGGGGCAAAGCTTTGCGGATCGTCATTGCGGCTGACGGGCGGGATGGTCTTGGGGGCCATCTCAAGCATCGCCTTAAGCCGCGCGTCCGGCATCAGCCGTGCAAAGGGCCGCCCGATCTTGGCCCCCAACAACGCCAACCGAAACCGCGTCGGATATGGCAGAATTTGCGCCAAGATCCACCGCAGCGCCCGGTCGCTGAAAGGCCGCTTGTAGCGCTGTTCGATATAGTCGCGCGCGTGGTCCACCAAATGCATGTAATGCACCCCCGACGGGCAGGTCGTCATGCAAGCAAGGCAGGACAGGCAGCGGTCGATATGTTTGACCGTCTTGGCATCCGGATCACGGTCGTTTTCCAACATGTCCTTGATCAGATAAATGCGCCCTCGCGGGCTGTCCAGCTCATCCCCCAACACTTGATAGGTCGGGCATGTGGCTGTGCAAAAACCGCAATGCACACAGGCGCGCAATATCTCGTTGCTGCGTTTGATTGCAGGGTTTTTCAGCTGATCTGGGGTGAATGTGGTTTGCATGGAATACTCCGGCGATTACAGGTCACGGCCCGTGGACCATTGAAAAGTCAGGGGGCAAGGATGCTGGCCCAAGCCAGCCCGAACCAAGGGATAGTGGTGCCAATCGCACCCAGAACGGACGTCCAGCGCCGGAATTTCTGACCCGGATAGGCGCGGCGCAGGGCCTGAGTGACAAAGGCCAACACGCCGATCCACGCCAACCAGATCAACAACAGGCTGACCCCGGCCATCAGCATCTCTGCATCCAATGGACGTGCCAAGCCATAGCGTATCGCCAGGGCGGCGGCGGCGCTCACTAGCGCAAAAACCAAAAGAAAGAGCAATTGCCCCCTGGTCGGCTGGCCTTTCGTCATCGCACGAAAAATTAGCGGCCCGACGACGAAAACCAGTAGGAAAAAGAGGATCAGCGTCATGCCGCATGGTCCATCAAGCCCGCGTTAAAGATGCCCTTGGGATCAAACTGCGCACGCAATTTCGACGTCAGCCGCGCCAGACCGGCAGGTTCTGGATGGAACATGCCCAGCTGTGCTTTGGTCTCGGCGCTGGCCCGGATCAGGGTCGCGTGGCCATCAAACGCCCCCACGGCTTGGCGTAAATCATGGCCCGTGGTGGTTAACATCCAGATCAGCCCACCGGCCCAATCGTAAAACCATGCCTGTGCACCGGACCGCGCCGCAATGGCTGGGCCATCAGATGGCTTGCACGACACCCGCCACACATCGCCATCCTTGCCGTGAAACGCCGCCACATCACGGGTATCGGCCCATGTCGCGTCAGATGCTGCGGCATCGCGAACATCTATTTCCGCGCCGGTCGCGCCCAACACTTCACGAAGCTTGCCCAACCTATACGCGACAGACGCTTCGAACCCTTCGACCCGCAGCTTCGTTTCCTGCCGAACCGGATCATGCGCCGCACCTGTTACCTCAAACGGGCTGCCAAGCGCCCGTGCCATCGCCGCCACAGCGCCCGCGTCATCCAAACCATGCAAGACCAGCGTGGCGTGGGTTTCCGGTTTGGGTAATACCTTCAACGATACCTCGCTCAGCACACCAAGGGTTCCATAAGACCCCGCCAACAGCTTAACCAGATCATAGCCCGTGACGTTCTTCATCACGCGCCCGCCGTTCTTGACGACAGCACCCTGCCCGTCGACATAGCGAACGCCCAACAGAAAATCGCGCGCAGCACCGACGGAAATACGGCGCGGGCCGCTGACATTCGCGGCCGTCACCCCACCAATTGTTGGTGTGCCCTTGGTACCCAGCAATGCCCGATGATCCATCGGCTCGAACGCCAACCGCTGGTTTTCACCGGCCAGCGCCGCTTCGATTTCAGCCACCGGCGTGCCTGCCTTGGCGACCACAGTCATGGCACCCGGCTCATGCAATGTAATGCCGCTTAGGCCCGCAACAGACAAAACCTGACCGCCGACCGGGACACCGCGCGTGCCGCCGCCCTGAACCGCCAATGGACCGACAGCGCCCTTAACAGCGTCCACAAGCGCCTGTTCTGAAGTGATGTCCATTCTTCTCTGGCTCCTAAATATCCAAATCCAGCCCTATGCCCCAAACACGGGCGGCCAGTTGTCAGCCTACTCTGCGGCAATCTTCACCGCGCGGCGGGTTTCGGACGCATCCAGCGGAAATACTTTGGCCGGGTTCAACAACCATGCGGGGTCAAACACGTCCTTAACGGCCATCTGGGCGTTCAGATCGGCCGCTGCATATTGCACATGCATAAGGTCACGCTTCTCAATTCCCACACCATGCTCGCCGGTCAGACAGCCGCCCACCTCGACGCATAGCTTCAGCACCTCGGCACCAAACTCTTCGCACAGCTCCAGATCACCCGGTTTGTTTGCATCAAACAAGATCAACGGATGCATATTGCCGTCGCCTGCGTGAAATACATTCCCGACCTTCAGGCCGAAATGATCGCTCATCTCGCCGATACGTTTCAGCACATGCGGCAAGGATGACACAGGGATCGTGCCATCGAGGCACATATAATCGTTGATCTGGCCCATCGCCCCAAAAGCCGATTTGCGACCCAGCCAGATTTTGGCGCTTTCTTCGGCAGATTTGGATTGGCGCAGCTCGACCGGGTTATGCCGCCGCGCGATCTCCGAGATCAGCTCAAGCTGGTGGTCAATCTCGGCGTCCGATCCTTCGACCTCGACGATCAGCAACGCTTCGCACATCGGATATCCAGCTTTGGCAAAAGCCTCGGTCGCCTCGATGCACGGGCGGTCCATGAATTCGATAGCAACGGGCAGAACGCCCGCCTTGATGATGTCGGACACGCAGGTGCCCGCGACTTCGTTATCGTCAAAACCTATTAGAACGGGCCGCGCCCCTTCGGGCTTGTGCAAAATGCGCAGGGTGGCTTCGGTGACAACGCCAAGCTGCCCTTCGGACCCGCAGATCAACCCCAGCAGATCAAGGCCCCCTGCATCCAGATGCGCCCCGCCAATGTCGATGATTTCACCATCCATCAGCACCATTTTCACGCCCATCAGATTGTTCGTGGTCACACCGTATTTCAAACAATGCGCCCCGCCCGAATTCATCGCGATATTGCCCGCAATGGCACAGGCAAGCTGGCTGGAAGGATCAGGCGCATAGAAAAATCCGTGTTCCTCGACCGCGCCGGTCACGCTTAGGTTCGTGCGGCCGGTCTGCACGCGGATGATGCGATTTCCGTAATCCGTCTCGATCACGTCATTCATCCGCGCCACGCCCAATATGACGCAATCGGCTGTTGGCAACGCGCCGCCCGCAAGCGACGTGCCTGATCCGCGCGGCACGACGGGCACGCCTTCCTCGTGGCAGATGCGCAAAACATCCGACACTTCTTGCGTCGATGACGGCAACACCGCGACCATGGGCGGGCATTTATAGGCGGTCAGGGCATCGCATTCGTAAGCGCGCGTTTCACGTTCATCATGAATAACCGCATCAGGCGGCAAGACACCCTGCAACCTCTCAACCATCCGCGCCTTGCGGGCCATTATTTCAGGGTTGGGAATAGGCATTTCCATGGCGCACCTCGCATTTTGGTAAAATAATATTACCAATTTAAGCCATTGGCAAGCTGGAACCGTCCAGCGTATGCATCATTGCATGACTTGGATGGATCGCCTTGCCCTTTTCGGGCCGCTAGATTGCGCCGCACTGGCTTGCATTTTTATTCTATGGTTCGGCATCGGTTGGCTGACCGAGAATTCAGGCACCAAACGCCCGTCAATGTCGCAACTGATGGCGGTGCATCGGCGCGAATGGATGGTTCAGATGATCACGCGCGAGCCGCGGATTTTTGATGCTCACATTCTGGGCACCTTGCGCCAAAGCACTGCATTCTTCGCCTCGACCAGTGTGATCGCTTTGGGTGGTACATTGGCGTTGCTGGGCAATTCGGAACAACTCGCAACCGTGGTCGAAGACCTGTCCCTGACCGACCTGCCCACCATCGTGTGGGAGCTGAAGATGCTGTTACCGTTGTTCTTTTTGGCCAACGGCTTTTTGAAATTTGTTTGGTCAAACCGTCTGTTTGGCTATTGCTCGGTATTGATGGCTGCCGTGCCCAATGACGCGAAAGATCCGCGCGCGCCGCAAATGGCAGCAAAGGCTGCTGAAATTAACATCACCGCAGCGCGGAGCTTTAACCGAGGGCTGCGATCGCTTTACTTTGCGCTGGCCAGCCTCCCTTGGCTGATCGGCCCGATCCCGTTAATTATTGCTGCTATTGTTACTGTTACAATTGTTGGACGACGTGAATTTAAATCAGAGTCCCGGCGCATCCTCTTGGAAAGCTGACGCAGACGACATATATCTATTCTTTAATTCCTTTGGTGAAATTATGTTCAAGATCGCATTCGCAACCGCACTTGTCTTAAGCGCGCAATACGCCGCTGCAGATAATGCGGTGATTGAAAACGTTCGTGCCGTTCAAACGGATGGCCTGTGGACGTTTGATGTCACCATCAGCCATGACGATGAAGGCTGGGGCCATTTCGCCGACGCGTGGCGAATTCTGGACGGCTCTGGCAACCAAATAGCCATCCGCGAGCTTATTCACCCACATGTCGACGAACAGCCGCTGACGCGGTCGCTGTCGGGTGTTGCGATCCCACAAGGCATTACCGAAGTCGGCGTTCAGGCGCGCGACACGATGAACGGCTGGTCTGACGACATCAAAAAAGTGAAGCTTAAATAGGGTTAGACCCGGTGATACGGGCCGCCCGACAGGATTGAGGCGGCACGGTACAACTGTTCGGCCAGCATCACGCGCACGAGCATATGCGGCCAGACCATCTTGCCAAATGACAGCGCGTGGTCTGCGTCATTGCGCAGCTCTTTGGCGATGCCATCGGCGCCCCCAATCACAAACGCAATGTCACCACGCCCCTGATCACGCCAGCCCCCAAGCCGATTGGCAAAGTCGGGCGACGGCTCAACACGCCCGCGCTCATCCAGAACGCAGATCAATGACCCGTCCGGGATCACACGGCGCAGCAAGGCAGCCTCCGCCGCCATTCCACCGTTTTTCTTATCTTCAACTTCGAGAATTTGTGCGGGGCCAAGGCCCAGCGCACGGCCTGTCCGGTCGAACCTTTTCAGGTAGTCATCGATCAGTTCTTTTTCTGGTCCGGCGCGCAAACGCCCGACCACGCAGATATGAACACGCATGCCAAAAGCCTTGCGGGCTTAGTGCGGCATGACGGCTGGTGGCTCAGGTGTGTCTGTAGGCATCCACATCTTTTCCAGCTGATAGAATTCGCGCACTTCTGGGCGGAAGACGTGAACGATCACATCGCCTGTGTCGATCAAAACCCAGTCGCCTGTGTCTTTGCCTTCGACGCGGGGCGTGCGGTTGTATTCGTCCTTAACCATCTGCGCCAGCTTTTCGGCAATCGATGATACCTGACGCGAAGACCGGCCCGAGCACACGACCATATAGTCACCGATAGCCGTTTTGCCGCGCAGATCAATCTGCACGATATCTTCGGCTTTGTCGTCGTCCAGTTGGGATAGGATCGAAGCGAGAAGTGCGTCGCTTGTTGTTACATTTGTGTCGGCAGTCATCATTGCTGCCTGCGGGTGCGCAGCGGGAGCTGCGTTTGAGAGAGTAGACAGGACATTGTCCTCCTTTAGGCGCGCCGACAGTCCCCCGGCGCTGGGGATACTTTAGGATATGCCCACATGGGTGAAATTTCAATGACAAGCAAGGCGATCAGGCAGTTACCAGCCGTCTTGTGTAGTATTCCAGCGTATTTTCGCGGCACGGTCGGTTGGCGCACCACATTCAGAAGTCAACAAAGCGCCCCTATCAGGGGTACGGCCCAATGCGGGCAAGGTTGTATATGCTCTTCTTTACAAAGGGCTTATTGGTTTCGCGTTTGTGTGGCCCAAGCGCCGAATTACCCGCCGCCCAAAAGTAACGTGGCGTTCATGCACAACAATCCACCCCTTCCCCGGGGATGCTCTCTTTCGCCGCCTAATTCGACGCACCTACGCCCCGGCCACGCCAAAATAGCGGCTTATCAAGAATCGGGGCGTTAGCTTTTGGCGTAGCGAACGAACAAGTCGCGCCACCCTTGATCCAAGGCGGCCACGGCATTTGGATCGACGTCACACACATCCTCCCAATACCGGCCCGTTGGTGTATGATATCCAAGCGCGTCTTCTTTCTCGCGCAGCGCGGCATAGCGGGCGCGGTCCAGATCAAGGTTGGCCCGACGGTTGCGCAGCCCATCCGGCTTTGCGCGGGGGAACAGCAGGGCAGACGGGTCTTGGGACAGGTTCACACAGCAGCACCCCTGCTCTGCCGCGACCAAGGCCAAACGTGCGGATTTCGCCCCCAGATCGCGCAGCGTAATGTCATCGCGCAACGGATCGGCGGTACCCGTCCCGTAAAAATGCGTGTCGCCAGATTTCGGATACACCATATCGCAGCCCATAAAGGCCAGAACCGTGGGCCGCAAAGCCGACAGCGCCCAATAGCCCGTGGTAAAGGCCATCGTCCCACCCGCATAGACAAAGCCGCCAAAACCGTTTTGCGCGGGCACAAACGCATTTGCCCCTACCAGTCGTTGATCGGCTGCAACGCTATCGGGCATGCGGTCAGCGGGGAAATCTTCGGGATAGACCAGCGCATTCCAATCCGGGCGCACACGCCAGGCGTTGTTCATGACAACGATGTGGTCGAACCATTCGGCGGGCCAGCTTTGGCTTTCCGTCACATTCGGCCCACTGCCCAATATCAACACCACTTTTTGTTCATCGATCATGGGCTTTGCCAATCTGCTATCGCGCAATGTGAAGATGATAGATGATGTGCGTCCAACAACAAGCTAATCCTCAACTACGGCGGGTGGGTTAGTGTCGAGCATTTTGACCTCGCGCTGCGGGAACGGGATAGAGATGTCATGTTCCTTGAACGTATCCCAAAGCGCCAGATACACATTACCGCGAATATTCGTCAGTCCGCCGGTCGGGTCCTTGATCCAGAACCGCAAAATGTAATCGACGCTGCTATCGCCAAACCCGACGATATGACAAACAGGCGCTTTGAACGACAACACACGCTCCACGCCTTGGGCGGCCTCAATCGCCAGTTTCCGCACCACATGCGGATCGTCGCCATACGCCGTGCCAAAATAGATATCGAGGCGCACAAAATCATTGGAATGCGACCAGTTCACCACCTGTCCTGTAATCAGGTCTTCGTTCGGGATCAGGTATTCCTTGCCGTCGCGCGTAACGACGGATGCATAGCGCGCGCCCAAAGTTTGAATCCAGCCAAAGGTTTCGCCAAGGCTGATCACATCCCCCGGTTTGATTGATTTATCAATCAGGATGATGATGCCGGACACGAGGTTCGACACCACCTTTTGCAGACCAAAACCAAGGCCGACACCAATGGCACCTGACAGCACCGCAAGCCCGGTCAGATCAATACCAACGGCCTTGACCCCCATAAAGAACGCGATGCCGTAGAACGTCAGCTGGATGCCCTTGACCGCCAGCACCTGCATCGACGGGCTGATGTCTTCGTTTTTGCGAATGGTCGCGGCGGTGGTTTGGCTAAAAATCCGCGCGACTGCGAAAAGCAGGCCAATCACCACAAGCGCCGTAATCACTGTGAGAACGGACATCCTGAAATCCCCGACATGCAGTGCCAGCGAATCCAAAAACGCCGAAACGCTATCGACGACATTCAGGAAATACAGCGTCGCATAAATCCACAGGCCCCACGTGACCAAGCGGCGCATCGGACGGTTGCGCACCAGCCGGGTGGCAAAGGCGATGCAGACCCAGACCGACACCAACGTCGCGAAAATACCGATCAGATAGGACCGTGACGGCCAGGTGATGTTCTGCATCACCAGATAGATCACGCTCGAGATCGCGGCGAACCAGATCAGACCCAGCCGCCGCTTGATCTGCACGACCATGCGCAGCTGCCATTTCGACCACCCGTCATGGCGGCGCACCCACGCCTGAATCCAGTTTCCCGACAGGTGATGCAGCGCCCATGCGACCAGCGCCACGGCAATCAGGATCAGGATCTGATACTGACGCCATCCGGGATACAGCATGCTTTCGCCCAGACCGACCCCGCCGGCAATCAGCGCCTGAATGCTTTCCATGAACGTGGCAAAGGGATCAGGGGTCATCGACAAAAACCTCGTGCGCAAGGTGAATAATTCATCCTGCGATGGTGGGACAATCGGCACGATTGGGCAAGCGGTGATCCGCACCACCTATCATCGGCGGCACCCACGGCCCGTAATACTGACCCCAACGGGCCGTCAGCCGCCTTGCCTGTAGGGCTGAAAGGGTCTAATTAGCGCTTTATGACACATGTTTCAGACAACCTGTTCAACATCTGCGACCGTGCACGCCTGCGCGAACGCTTTTTTGGGGCGACCCACACCGTGCTGGCGCGACTATAAAGCCTGCTTGCGCCTTGGCGCATTCCGTCTGACGACCACCAATCACACTTATTTACGGGAGAGGACCACATGTCCCCCAAAACGCTCTATGATAAAATCTGGGATGCCCATGTTGCGCACGAAGCCGACGATGGCACCTGCTTGCTTTATATCGACCGCCACTTGGTTCACGAAGTAACCAGCCCGCAGGCCTTTGAAGGTTTGCGCATGACCGGCCGCACCGTGCGCCGTCCGGATCAAACCATTGCGGTGCCCGATCACAACGTGCCCACAACGCTGGACCGTGCCAACGCCGCCACAATGACCGAAGACAGCCGCGTTCAGGTGGCAGCCCTTGATACCAACGCCAAGGAATTCGGCCTGCATTATTACCCCGTGTCCGACGTGCGTCAGGGCATTGTGCACATCGTCGGCCCCGAACAAGGCTGGACCCTGCCCGGCATGACCGTTGTATGCGGCGACAGCCACACGGCAACACATGGTGCATTCGGGTCATTGGCCCATGGCATCGGCACGTCCGAGGTTGAACATGTTCTGGCCACGCAAACGCTGATCCAGAAAAAATCAAAAAACATGAAGGTCGAAATCACCGGCAAGCTGCCATTGGGTGTGACTGCCAAAGACATCACCATGACCGTCATCGGTGAAACCGGTACGGCTGGCGGCACCGGCTATGTCATCGAATATTGCGGCGAAGCGATCCGCGAGCTGAGCATGGAAGGGCGCATGACCGTCTGCAACATGGCCATTGAGGGCGGCGCGCGCGCTGGCCTGATCGCGCCGGATGAAAAGACGTTTGAATATTGCATGGGTCGCCCGCACGCACCGAAAGGCGCACAATGGGAAGCCGCCCTTGCATGGTGGAAAACGCTTTATTCCGATGACGACGCGCATTGGGACAAGGTCATCACGATCAAGGCCGAAGACATCGCGCCAGCCGTCACGTGGGGCACGTCGCCCGAAGACGTGCTGCCGATCACGGCCAAAGTCCCCGCCGCTGCGGATTTCAAAGGCGGCAAGATCGACGCGGCCAAGCGGTCCATCGAATATATGGGCCTGACCGAAGGCATGCCGTTGACCGACATTAAGATCGACACGGTCTTTATCGGGTCCTGCACCAACGGCCGGATCGAGGATTTGCGCGCCGCTGCCGCAATCCTGAAGGGCAAAAAGATCAAGGAAGGCATGCGCGCCATGATCGTTCCGGGCTCCGGCCTTGTGCGGGCACAGGCCGAGGAAGAAGGCCTTGCCGATATCTTTAAGGAGGCCGGTTTTGAATGGCGTCTGGCTGGGTGTTCCATGTGTCTGGCGATGAACCCCGACCAGTTGGCACCGGGCGAACGCTGTGCTGCCACGTCGAACCGCAACTTTGAGGGCCGTCAGGGCCGGGGCGGACGCACCCACCTGGTGTCACCCGCAATGGCAGCGGCTGCGGCGATTACGGGCCATCTGACCGATGTACGCGAGATGATGTAAGGTTTTGGCAAGGGTTCCACCCCTTGCCAGACAGTAAGGGCACAGCATGCAAAGACGCAGCTTTCTATCCATGATCGGCGCGGTCAGCCTGACGCCACTGTTGCCAGCCATCGGTGCCTCCGCACCGGCGGCGGCAATTGCGAACGGCTATAACCGCTACCAGTATGGGCTGGCGGTATTCCACGCCCGTACACGCATTGGATTGAACGCCGCTGACCTGATCGCCAAGATTCGGGTGAACCCGGCTCAAGCACATGCGATGATGGGGGAAATGTCAGCCTCTGGCATTCTAACCCGTAGCGCTTCTGGCGCGGTCACTGTGTCCTCAAATCGCATCACGTCCAAACCTTATGTGCGCAAAGCGCTTCGTCAGATCATTGACGGCGCTTGTGACGCACCCATTGAACAAACCGCAGAGGCACAGCCTGACGGTTCCCAAACTGGAGTTCAGTCATGAACAAGTTTACCACCCTTAGCGGCATTGCCGCCCCCCTGCCCTTGATCAACATCGACACCGATATGATCATTCCAAAGCAGTTCCTGAAAACCATCAAACGGTCTGGCCTTGGCGTGAACCTGTTTGACGAAATGCGCTATGATGACGACCGCAACGAAATTCCCGAATTCGTTCTGAACAAACCACAGTACCGCGATGCGCAAATCCTTGTTGCGGGCGATAACTTTGGCTGCGGATCGTCGCGCGAACACGCGCCATGGGCGATTGCTGACTTCGGTATCACATGCGTGATTGCCCCCAGCTATGCCGATATTTTCTATAGCAACTGCTTTAAGAACGGCATTTTGCCTATCGCATTGCCGCAAGAGCAGGTGGATATTTTGATGAAAGATGCCGAAAAAGGGGCGAATGCGCGCATCGAAATCGACCTTGAGACACAGACAATCACCAGCTCTGACGGTGAGGTTTTCACCTTCGATGTCGACCCCTTCAAGAAGCATTGCCTGATGAACGGGCTGGATGACATCGGTCTGACCATGGAAAAGGCGGCCTCGATCGACAGTTTTGAAGCTAACGCGTCCCAAGCACGTCCTTGGGTCTAAGTTTTTTCAAAAAACAAGCGAACTAAATTTCACCTCTATAGTGGGCCGCCAAATCCGGCCCACTACATATAGTGCTTGCCTTATTTTTGACCCACCATTGGTGCATTATCGCACCACCTGCTCCTTCAAAATGCCCGATACATTACGTCTTATTTAACATCGGACTTGAGAACTTTGGCAAAAGAAGGCATCAATTGGGCAAGAATGAGGCAGGCCTTCGTCGTCAGAGGGCAACAAGTTGGAACAAGCACGCGGCATTGAATCGTGGCTGGCCAGTCTTGGAAGGGTAGTTTTGTGATTGCACGCATAGCAGGCGCGGGAGCGCGTGGCATCCTTGTGGCATTGTTAGTCACCACACCAGCCTTGATGCTGCCAGGTACCGTTACTGACGCCAACCAAATCACCATGCTGATCGCGTTGCTGGCGTCTTTTCTGACTTTTGTCGAATACAATTCGAAATATCCCAGCATCGTTGAATTCCGTGACGCCCCGCCTTTCAATCGGCTGCGGTTTGCGTCGCTGTTTGCGATCGTGATCGTGCTGACATTGATCCTGAAACATAAATCAGACCCTTCCGGCGTTTCGCAAGCGTTGACGTCAATCGGTACAATCCTTGGCAACGCGATGGATTTCCCGTTTTCCCCGGTGCGAATGATTGTTCTGATGCTGCCGGAAAACTCGGATTTCGCGCTGGTTGAATCCGTTCGGGTGTCGGCTGGTATGGCGTATCTTATCTCGCTTATCTCGATGGCGGCCTTTGTTTTCTTGGTGCGCGTGTTGAATTGGCCCACCCGCAAAGGGGCGTTTAACGTTTGGGTCAATATGCCTTTGTTCGACCCGACAGCAGGCGGTGATGTGATCAACCGCCTTCGTCGCGACGCCCGGATCAACATCGTGCTGGGCTTTTTGCTGCCCTTCGTGATCCCCGCAGTGGTCAAGGCGGCCTCTGATCTGATAGACCCGATCACATTGGAGCACCCGCAAACCCAGATTTGGACCGTCGCCGCATGGGCATTTCTTCCTGCCAGTATGATTATGCGCGGCCTTGCGCTGAGCAAGATTGCCGACATGATCGGGGAAAAACGCCGCCGCGCCTATGCCGCCGAAAAGAAGGCGGAAACAGACGACAACAAAAAGAATATGCAGCCAGCCTAGCTGTCTGCCTGCTGGTTTTACCGGCCCCTTTATGTGCCGACCCGCTCCGCATCGCTACCTATAACACCGAACTGTCACGCGATGGCCCCGGCCTGTTGCTGCGCGACATCCTAAGGGGTTCTGATCCGCAGATTGATGCGGTGGTGCAAACCATTGCACAGGTATCTCCCGATATTTTGGTCCTCCAAGGGTTCGATTACGATTTGGGCGGCGCGGCCCTGTCGGCCTTTGCTGATCTATTGGCGGATGGCGGGGCCGCTTACCCCACCCAATTCGCATTGCCGCCGAACGCAGGCTTGCAAACGGCGTTAGACATGGATGGCGACGGCAAAACCGGCGGGCCGCGTGACGCGCAGGGGTACGGCAGGTTCTTCGGCGATGGTGCGATGGCGATCTTGTCGCGCTACCCTATCGTGCCTGAAGTGCAGGATTATTCCACCCTGCTGTGGCGCGACCTGCCCGGCGCGACCCTACCGCAAACAGATGCAGGGCCGTTTCCATCCGTCGCGGCACAGCACGAACAGCGGTTGTCGTCGCACGGGCATTGGGTGGTTCCGGTAAATACGCCCACACATGGCAGGGTCACGCTGATGACCTCGCACGCGACGCCGCCCGTCTTTGACGGCCCCGAGGATCGCAACGGCTTACGCAACCAAGACGAGATCCTGTTTTGGGATCATTACATGGGCGGCGCGTTTACCGTGCCACCGTCCGAAAAATTCATACTGCTTGGCGATATGAATAACGACCCCAACAAGGGCGAAGGGTTGAAGCCCGCAATCCACCGATTACTGGATCACCCCGTGCTTCAAGACCCGCTGGAAGGCCAAGCTACCGCCCAATTTGACGGGCTGGGCGAAATGCGCGTCGATTATCTGCTGCCGTCTGACGACTGGCGCGTTATCGCATCAGGCGTCGCCCAAAACCCCGCCGCCAGCCGCCACAGCCTGATCTGGGTCGATCTGGACCGCTAGCCGTTCTTGACGCCCCTAGCTGCTCGCGCTACGCCGCTTGCAACATATTTTGCAGGAGTTTCCCCATGGCCAACCCAACATTGCTTATCCTCGCCGGTGACGGCATCGGCCCCGAGGTCATGGACCAGGTTGTCCGCATCATTGACTGGTACGGCGATAAACGTGATCTGGCCTTTGACGTTGAACATGATCTGGTCGGCGGTGCCGCCTATGACAAGCACGGCACACCCCTGCATGACGACACGATGGCCAAAGCGCTAGAGGCCGACGCCGTGCTGCTGGGGGCCGTGGGTGGCCCCAAATACGACAACCTTGATTTCAGCGTAAAGCCCGAACGCGGGTTGCTGCGTTTGCGCAAGGAAATGGATTTGTTTTCCAACCTGCGCCCTGCGCAATGTTTTGACGCTTTGGCGGATTTCTCGTCGCTCAAGAAAGAACTGGTTGCCGGTCTGGATATCATGATCGTGCGCGAACTGACGTCCGGCGTTTATTTCGGCGAACCGCGCGGGATATTCGAAGAAGGCAACGAACGCGTTGGCATCAACACCCAGCGTTATACGGAATCCGAGATCGACCGCGTCGCGCGGTCAGCATTCGAATTGGCCCGCCGCCGTGGCAACAAGGTTTGTTCGATGGAAAAAGCCAACGTGATGGAATCCGGCATCCTGTGGCGCGAAGTTGTGCAAAAGGTCCACGACGAAGATTACCCCGATGTCGAACTGTCGCATATGTACGCCGATAACGGCGCGATGCAGCTGGTGCGCGCGCCCAAGCAGTTTGACGTGATCGTCACCGATAACCTGTTCGGCGATATTCTGTCTGACTGTGCCGCGATGCTGACCGGGTCGCTTGGCATGCTGCCATCCGCGTCTTTGGGCGCGCCAAATGCAAATGGCCGCCCAAAAGCAATGTACGAACCCGTACACGGCTCTGCCCCTGACATCGCGGGCCAAGGCAAGGCAAACCCCATCGCCTGTATCCTGAGCTTTGCCATGGCGCTGCGCTATTCCTTTGACCAAGGTGACGAGGCCGCGCGCCTGGAAAACGCGATTGAAAAAGTGCTGGCCGATGGCGCACGCACGGCCGATCTCATGGGCCCCGAAGGGGGCACGCCGATTTCGACAACGCAGATGGGCGATGCCATCCTTGAGGCGCTAGACGCCAGCCTTTAAGCTTTGCGCAGCCCCCCGATTTGGGATCAAGTCGGGGGCTGCACACACGACAAAGGGGCAGACGGCATGAACGATACAAAAGACACTCCTGAACCCTCTGTGACCCGAAATACCACCCTACGCGGGATGGTACTGGGGCTAGCGGCATTCGCCGTCTACGCCACCCATGACGCGGCGATCAAACAGCTGGGCGAAAAATACTCGCCCGTGCAGATCGTGTTCTTTGTGGTCTTGCTCAGCTTTCCTGTCGTCACCTTGATGCTGATCAGTGACAAGACCGCTGCAAACCTGCGGCCACGGGAACCTTTCTTGATCTTAGTCCGTACCGTCGCTGTCGTCGTCGGCGGGTTTAGCGCCTTTTATGCGTTCTCGGTCCTGCCCTTGGCCGAAACCTATGCCATTCTGTTCGCCGCCCCGATTCTGATCACAATCCTTTCTGTCCCTATTCTGGGCGAGGTCGTGCGCGCCCATCGTTGGATCGCTGTCGTCGTTGGCATGCTTGGCGTGTTGATCGTCTTGCGCCCCGGCACCGCCGATCTGGGGCTTGGTCACCTTGCCGGATTCGTGTCGGCCTTTTGCACGGCGCTGACAGCCGTTGTCATGCGCAAGATCGGCGGCGGTGAACGTCGCGAGGTGCTGCTGCTTTATCCGTTGTTGGCGAATTTCGTGGTGATGCTGTGCCTGCTGCCGCTTGTCTATGTGCCAATGCCTTTGGCTGACCTCGGCTTGGTTCTGGCTGTATCCGTGCTGGCGGTCCTTGCGATGACCTTGATGATCCGCGCCTATACCCTTGCCGACGCAGCACTGGTCGCCCCAATGCAATACAGCCAAATCATTTGGGCCGCGCTGTTTGGCTGGCTGTTCTTTAATGAAACAACCGACCTGATGACCTTTGTCGGGGCGGCGGTGATTATCAGCAGCGGTATTTACATCGTGGTGCGCGAAACCAGTGGTACCGTATCGTTGAACAAGCCCGTACTGCGTGCCCTAAGCCGCCGCCCCGAAATGGGCGGCCTGCCCCGCATCAGCCTTGCCAATCCCGAAATTCAGCAAACCGTTGAGGATGCCAGCGAATAGTGCCAGTGTCGCGCTGATCCCAGCCGGAAGACCCACATGACCACACCCATCCAAGCCGAAGTATTGCTGCCCACCCAAGAGCTGCGGAATGATCTGCCGTTTTATACCAAAACGCTTGGTCTGCGGCTCGACAGTATCTTTCCTGCCGATGATCCGTCGGTGGCCAGCTTTTCCGGCCATGGGTTGCGCATCCGCATCGAAAAAGGCGCAGACGTCCCGCCCGGTAAAATCCGCATCCTGACCGATGATCCTGATGGTTTCGCAGATGGGGCCCGCGCGCTGGTGGCCCCCAACGGCACGCAAATCGAAATCGCGTCGCTGTCGCCCACGGTTGACCAACCCCAAACGCAGCACGAATTCGCCGTGCGCCGCCTGCGCGACGAGGCCCCTTGGGTGATTGGCCGTGCTGGCATGCACTACCGCGATTTGATCCCCTCGCGTCTTGGCGGGTCGATTATCGCCAGCCACATCCGCATTCCCGATGGCGGCCCTGTGCCGGATATGGTGCATTACCACACCGTCGGGTTTCAGCTGATCTTTTGCTACCGCGGTTGGGTCGATGTTTTATACGAGGACCAAGGCGACCTGATCCGCCTGCACGCGGGCGATTGCGTCACGCAGCCGCCCGGCATCCGCCACCGCGTCGTCGAAGCATCGGCCAATATCGAGGTGATCGAGATTGGCGTACCCGCCGAACATGTCACCACCATTGATCACGAGATGACCCTGCCCAACGGCAAGGGCGACCCGATGCGCGAGTGGGACGGCCAGCGGTTTGTGCATCACCTGAAAGACGGTGCCGTCTGGCAGCCGTTCCGCATCCCCGGCTTTACCGCGCGTGACACAGGGATCAGCGACGGCACCAAAGGCGTGGCCGGTATCCAAGTGGTGCGCACTGACGGGCAAACCCCGCCACCCAGCAAGCACGATGCCGATATCCATTTCACCTTTGTCATGGAAGGGTCGATGACCCTGACCGCCGAAGGCCAAGACCCGCGTGACCTTCAGCCCGGCGACGCCTTTGTCATCCCACCGGGGATGGTCGCGCAATACACCAACTGCTCGCCCGATCTTGAGCTGTTGGAAGCCGCTTTGCGCGGTGACTTTGCCACCATCCTTCTGGATTAGACTGGTTTAGCGAGGGACCCCGCGTTATGCCCCCGTGCGCCCCTCAAAACACTTCAATGCGATGCCAGCCTCTTGCAATGCGGCTTTGACGGAGCGCGCTATATCAACCGCTTCTGGCGTGTCACCATGCAGGCAAATCGTGTCGATGGCGGCTGGGATTTCCTTGCCGCTTTCAGTGATGATCGCGCCCGCTTGAACCATCTTGACCATACGCTGACCTGCAAGGGCGGCATCATGGATCACGGCACCCGGCTGGGATCGGTCCACCAAGGTCGCGTTGTCGTTATAGGCACGGTCGGCAAAGATCTCTCCGGCCCATTTGCAGCCCAGCGATTGCGCCGCGTCTTGTTGTGCCGTTGCCGACAGCACCATGACGATCAAATCGGGTGCCACGCTTAGCGCTGCCTCGTATAAATCACGCGCGAGGGTTTCATCCTCGGACGCCATATTGGCCAGCGCACCGTGTAGTTTCAGGTGGCGCACCTGCGCCCCGATGCTGCGCGCCATGCCGACGCTTGCCGCGACCTGATAGCGGACCTGATTTTGCAATGTGCTGCGCGGCACGGACATGCGGTTGCGGCCAAAGCCCGCAATGTCCATGAACCCCGGATGCGCGCCAATGCCCACGCCGTTTTCACGCGCCATCTTCATCGTCGCCGCCATCACATCGGCGTCGCCCGCATGGCCGCCACAGGCGATATTGGCAGAGCTGATGATTTTCAACAAAGCCGCGTCATCGCCCATTTTCCACGGGCCAAAGCTTTCGCCCATATCGGCGTTCAGATCGACGGTGATCATGTCAGGTATCCTTTTCAAACGGGTTATCGGTGGCCGAGGTCACGCCCCCCACCAATTGGTAGGACAGCAGGTTTTTGATTGTAGCGGGATCACGAACCAACGCGGTGATCTGGCCCGGCAGCGCCTTGATGTCGCGGCGGTGCTGGGTCTCAAGCGTGATGGCCTGATCAAGCGTGACAAATTCAAAGGTGATTTTTGTGCCGGCAGGGGCCTGTGCCACGCGCGGCAAATCGCGCGGGATGACCGTGCCGATGCGGGGATAACCGCCCGTGGTTTGCGATTCCCCCATCAACACGAAAGGCGCGCCGTCGCCGGTGATTTGGATATCGCCCGGCACGATGACTTCGGACAGGATGGTCAATCCGCCCTCGGCATAGAAGCCTTCGCCATCGTGATCCATACGCACGCCCATGCGGTTGGCGCGGGGGTCGCGGGCGAATTGGGTGCTGGTAAAGCGGTCGCGTTCCGCTGCCGTAAAGCGGTCGGTTTGCATGCTGGCGACCACACGGACAACGCCCCCGTCAAAACGGGTATCGCGTGGCAGCAGCATGCCCGTCCCGCGCCCTTTGTCAGTGCCAATCGGGAAACGATCACCCGATTTTAGTGCAGCGCCCAGACCGGCGCTCAGATGGCTGGCACGCGCGCCCAAGGCGGGATCGGTCGCGATGCCACCGCCGATGTGCAAATAGCCATAGGTGCCAGATGTCGCGCCGCCGATGGTCAGCTTGGCCCCAGCAGGCAGCAGATGACTGGCGTTCCAAACGATAGCCTCGCCGTCGATATTCGCGGTCATGCTGGCCCCGGTCAGGGCAATGCGAATGTCAGCGTCAGCGATAAACGTGCCGCCGGTGCCTGTCATCTCGATCGCGGCCAGATCGGGGGATTGGCCCAGTAATGCGGCCCCTTCGTAAAGCGCGACCAAATCGGCAGCCCCGCCTTTGGTCAGCCCTTGGGCCAACCATCCGGCGCGGCCACGGTCTTGGATCGTGAGGGCCGGACCGGCCTGCGCAATTGTCAGCGTCGTGGTCATGACAGCACCTCGGTCTCTGCCCCGCCAGCGCCGCTGTCATCAGTCGCAAGAATGTTGTCATATTCACTGCGCGAGATGGACGGAAAGCAAAGCTCGTCCCCCGGAGAGAGCGAAAACGGGCTGTCGCTGCGCGGGCGAAAGGTCTTGAACGCTGTCTGCCCGATATGCCGCCATCCGGTGGGCGACGCGTTGGTGAAAATAATCAACTGCCGGATTGCGACGATCAAGGCCCCGGCGGGCACGGATTTCGTCAACGCCTGTTGGCGCGGGATATCCCAGTTCTTTGGCAGCTCGCCCATATAGGGCTGACCGGGGGCAAACCCGATAGTCAGCACGCGCACACGGGCCTGCGACAGTTCCGCAATTGCGGCGTCGGGATCAAGGCCAGCCAGTTCGGCGGCTTCCTCAAGCTGGGGGGCCAGATCGGTGCCATAGACGGTCGGAATGTGCCACAGTGTCCGGCCAGAGGGCAAAGGTGCCGTGTACCAATCCCGAGTGTCCAGCAGATCATTCAGCCGCGTCAACATATCGTCCAGCGGTTGCGTGACCAGATCGACCTGCAGAAAGGTCGATACAAGCGATGTACTTGTCTCGGAAACCTCAGGCCAATCCGCCGCATCAACGGCTGCACGAAAGGACAATGCCGCGCGATTGGCGGGTTCTGACATGGTATCGGCAAAGCTGATCAGGATACCGGTAAGGCCGACCGTTTGTATTTTAGGGAACGCGCTCATGATGGCCCTTGTCTGATGTTGTCTGGCAACCATGTGGCAATGTCCGGAAAAAAGATCAACACAAACACCATGACCACCATGATCGCAAACATCGGCAATGCGGCCTTGGTGATGTATCCCATTTCGTGATCCGTCATGCCTTGCAAGACAAACAGGTTAAACCCGATAGGCGGGGTGATTTGCGCCATCTCGACAACCACCACAACGAAGATACCGAACCAGATCAGATCAATGCCTGCGTCGCGCACCATGGGTTCGACCACGGCCATGGTCAGCACCACAGATGAAATTCCATCAAGGAACATGCCCAGCACAATATAGAACACAAGCAGCGCCATGAGCAGCTCAAAGCGCGACAGCTCCATCCCTGCGATGCCGTCGGCCAATGCGCGGGGCAAACCGGTAAAGCCCATCGACAGCTTTAGAAACGCCGCCCCCGCGAGGATCAGCGCAATCATCGCCGAGGTGCGCATCGCGCCCATCAGGCTTTGCTGAAAGCTGTCCCAGTTCAGCGACCCTTGCAAAAGCGCCAGCACCAACGCGCCAATCACACCAATAGCGGCGGCTTCGGTCGCGGTGGCGAACCCCAGATACATCGACCCGATCACAACCGAAATCAGCGCAAACACCGGCAGCAAGAAACGAGAATTGCGCAGCTTGTCGGCAAAGCTCATGTCGCGTTCAACCGTGGGATTCCAGTCTTTGGAGGTGAGCGAGATAAACGCAACATAGGCCATGAACATCAACGCCAAAAACAGTCCGGGCAACACGCCCGCAAAGAATAGCTTGGTGATGCTTTCATTAACGGTCACCCCATAGACGATCAACGCCAGCGATGGCGGGATCATCAGACCGAGCGTCGCAGCGCCTGCCAACGTGCCGATGATCATCTTTTCGGGGTAATTGCGTGCCCGCAGTTCGGGGATCGACATCTTGCCCACGGTGGTCAGTGTCGCGGCGGATGATCCGGACACGGCAGCAAAGACGGTGCAGCCGACGATATTGGTATGGACCAGCCCGCCGGGCAGCTTGGCCAGCCACGGCGACAGACCTTTGAACATGTCTTCGGACAGGCGGGTGCGGAATAATATCTCGCCCATCCAGATGAACAGCGGCAGCGCGGTCAGGGTCCATGAACTGGAACTGGCCCAGATCGTTGTGACCATCGCGTCGCCAACGGGGCGGGTCGTGAAAAGCTCCATCCCGACCCAGGCAACGCCCATCAGGGCTAGGCCGACCCAGACGCCAGTGCCCAGCAAAAAGAATAGAACGACGAGGAAGAGGACGATTGCGTAAAGTTCAGTCATCGCATCACTCCCCAAAACTTTGATCGACCAGATCGCGGGTCAGGCGGTGTTCGCCCTTTACGATCAGGTTCAGCAGATTGTCTGTCAGGGCGATGGCAAGGATCGCGCCGCCGACCACCATCACCGATTGCGGAATCCAAAGGGCCGTGGCGTCTTGGGCCTGACTGACCTCGTTAAACTTCCACGACCAATAGACGAACCAATAGGCGTAATAGGTGAAATACCACGCGATTGCCGCAGCCAGCCCAAAGCACCAGATATCCAGCAGCCGTTTGGGGCCATCCGGCAACGCGTTCAGCAAAATCGACACGCGGATATGCGAGCCGCGGTTCAACGCATTTGCAAAGGCCAGAAAGCTCGCCCCCGCCATGGCATAGCCAGCATAGCTTGCGGCACCGGGAAAAACCTCGCCGGTCCAGCGGGCGATCATCTGGACCACGATCAACATCAGGATCGCGACCAGACACATGGCGGCTAGAGCCCCAGAAATCAGATAAAGGGCATCAAGCGATTTGCGCAGGGCTTTCATAGGTGTCTCTCCGGTCAGCGGAAGAATGGCGGCCCTTGGTACAGAGCCGCCAAGGGGATGCTTATTGCATCGACTTATAGCTATCGACGATGGCCTTGCCGTCATCGCCAGCTGATTCCAGCCATTCAGACGTCATGGTATCCCCCACAGCGCGCAGGCCCGTCATCAGCTCTTCGCTCGCGGCTTCGACTTTCATGCCGCCGTCGCGCAAACCGTCATAGGTGAACTGGGTATAGTCCTTGGACGCTTGCAAACCACGCGCTTCGGCCTCGGTCGCGCAGGTGGTGATGACACCCTTGTTGGCATCAGACACGTCCGACCAAACATCGCTGTTCACCATGATATAGTTGCGCGGCAACCATGCATCGACTTCGTAGAAGTTTGTCAGGCTTTCCCATACTTTCTGGTCATAGCCTGTCGCACCGCTTGAGATCATCGATTCAGCAACGCCCGTGGCAAAGGCTTGGCTCAGTTCCGCCGCTTCGATGGTGACGGGCAACATACCTGTCAGCTCGGCCAAACGGCTGGTGGCGTTGTTATACGACCGGAATTTGACGCCCTTCATGTCCTCGACGCTGTTCACATCTTTCTTGAAATACAGACCTTGAGGTGGCCATGGCACGTTGTACAGCAGCGTCAGGTTCTGCTCGGCCAGCAGCTCTTCGATCTTGGGTTTGGCCGCTTTCCAAAGTGCTGCGGAATCGTCAAAGGACGGCGCAAGGAACGGGATTGAATCAAAGCCGAACAGGGCGTTTTCGTTCTGGTGACCAGACAGCAGGCGTTCGCCCAATTGTACTTGGCCGGTCTGGATGGCGCGTTTAATGTCTGCACCCGCGATCAGCGACCCGCCGGGGTGAACGGTGATCTCGATATCGCCAGACGTGCCATCGGTCACGCATTTCGCGAATGCCATGCCGTTCTCGGAATGGAAATTCGATGCGGAATAGGCCATCGGCATGTCCCACTTTTCGGCAGCCAGTCCGGGCAGCGCGCTTGTCATAGCGATTGCCGCGGTGGCAACGCCGGTCATCAGTTTATTGGTCAGTTTCATGTCTCTCTCCTTGTTGGTGATTTCGATGGTTCAGACGTTGCTGAACCGTTGTGGGTGATAGGGTTTCATGTCGGTATTGGTTGGCTGATCCATGATCAGACCCGCAATCAGTCGGCCGGTTTTTGGCCCGCCGGTCAGCCCGATATGGTGGTGGCCAAAGGCGGTATACACCCGGCTGTTACCGACCTGTCCGATCAGGGGCAGGCTGTCGCTGGGGGCGGGCCTGTGCCCCAGCCATTCGATTTCATTGCTGGCTTTCAGGTTTGGAAATGCGGCCTTGGCCTGACGGCGCAACAAGGCCAAAGGCGCTTTAGAGGGGCCAGCCTCAAGCCCGCCAAACTCAAGTATACCCGCGCAGCGCACACCTTGGGCCATTGGGGTGGCCACGAATTTGCCACTGGCGATCATAACGGGGCGCGATGGGCCGCCGGTCGCGTTCTCGAATATCACGTGATAGCCGCGTTCCGATTCAAGCGGCACATTCAGCCCCAGCTTGGCCATCAGCGGCTTTGACCATACGCCCGTCGCCAGCACGACATCATCACAGGCCAAGGTCCCTTGGCTGGTTTGCACGGCAGTTACAGTACCATCGGTTAGGTCGAAATCCTTGACCTCGGACTGCATAATGGTGCCGCCCGCCTGTTCAAATGCGTGCGCCAAAGCGGCGACATACCCCCCCGGGTCGCGGATAAACCCGTGATCATTTAGCGTGGCCAAACAGGTGATTTCAGAGCCTAACGCGGGCTCATACTCGTGCACCGCGCCACCTTCGATCAATTCAGGGGTGAACCCGGCCTGCGCCCGCAGCGCCCATGTATATGCCTCGGCGTCAAAGTCGGCCCAGCTGCGATAGGCAAAAACATAATCGCTGTCAGTCACCCAATCGGACAGGCCCAGATCGGTGGTCAGGCTTTTGTGTTGTTCGACGCTGTCGCTGACAATCGGGGCAAGTGCCGCTGAAATGCGCCGCGTGTCGGCGTCATTTGCATAGCCCATATATTTTACCAACCACGGCAGCAAACGCGGCAGATAGGACAGGCGCAGATACAGCGGCACATCGCGGTCCAGCAGCATAAACGGTGCCTTGCGCAGCAACCCCGGCCCGGTGACCGGCGCAACACCGCTTGCCGCAAGCACACCAGCATTGCCATGGGACGTGCCCGTACCGGGGCCAGCACGATCAATGATCGTTACCGTCGCACCGGCACGCTGCAACCAGATGGCCGCAGAAACACCCACGATGCCAGCGCCAATGACAGCAACGTGGCGGGTCATCGCGAATCCCCCAGCGGAGAAGGTTTAGGTTTACGCATGGTCATGATTCCTTTGGACTCACTCTGGCACAGAAATGCAATACGTCAACAAATTGTTGATAAAATGACATCGTAGTGCAAAACGGGCCGCGATGGTGCCTATAAACCGTGCTGTCTACGTGGGTTTCGGCGCGCGCAGCCAATCATCGTCAAAGCTGATCTGGGATACGCCCGCCAGCTTGGTTAGCCGCGCCAGTTCGGCCTCGAATGCGCTTTGCTTGCCTTTGCCCCATCGCGTTCCCGGCTCTGGCCAGAGTGCGCGCACCACAAGCGTATCGCGGTCGCGGAACGCTTTCATATCGACGCGGGCAATGATGCTGTCGCCTTGCAGGATCGGGAAAACATAATAACCATAGGTACGCTTGGCCTCGGGCACGAACATCTCGATACGGTAGTTAAAACCGAACAGACGCTCGGCCCGTTTGCGGTCTCTCAACGCCGGATCAAAGGGACTGAGCACGCGCAACCGTTGAGTGGGTTCAATTTGAAGCGCGGGGTCATTCGCAATGTCCGGGCGGGCAAAGGCATCGCGCGTTTCGCCGTTAGCGCAGGTTACCAAGATCGGCTGCAAGCGCCCTGCGGCAAGCTCTGCGCGCACCCAATCCCTGGCCTCTGCCGGGCTGATGTGATCCCAGAACGCAGCCAGTTCGGTATGGGTTGCAAAGCCAAGGCGATCCAACGCCCCGTTGCAGCACCAGTCAATCGTCGCCGTATCATCCGGCGCGGCGGTCGCGTCACACAGATGCGCCTCAAGCACGTTTTCGGTCAGGTCATAACGTTTCTGGAAACCCTCGCGGCCAACGACATGCAGCGCGCCAGTGCGCCACAGGTATTCCAGCGCGGTCTTTGACGGGTGCCAATCCCACCAGCCGCTGTTTGATCGTTTCTCGTCCTTGCCAACATCGGCAGAACAAACCGGACCCTGTTCGCGGATCTGATCCAAAAGCTTACTAAACTGCGATTCAAAGTCATGCTTATGCCAGTTGCGATACCGCTTGCGCAGGGTCTCGGCATCACGCTGGCGGCGCATTTCCCAATAGGAATAATAGCCCATCGGAATGACGGCCGCGTCATGGGTCCAATGCTCAAACAACGCGCTGTCTTTTTCATAGAGACGCTTTAATCCGCTGGGGCGATAGCGGGGCTTGCGGGAAAACAAGATCAGATCATGCGCCCGGGCGACGGTGTTGATGCTGTCCAACTGGACAAAACCAAGCCCCTCGATCACCTTCAGCAGCGCGTCCCCTTTTGCATCGCCCTGCGGCGTATCACTTAACAAATGACGGTTCAGGAACAGACGTCGCGCGTCTTTGTTGCTAAGCGTGAGAGTATTCATCCGCTGCGTTTGCGGCGCAGCGTATCCCCCAATGACAGGGTTGGCGTCATTGTAACATGTGTCTGCAAATCGGGGTCGGGTTCATCCAATGTGTCGTTCAGAATGATCTGCGCCGCAGCACGGCCGATTTCGGCGCGACAGGCATCCATTGTGGCCAACTGTCGTGGCAAACCCTGCAACAGTTCGACGTTGTTAAAACCCGCCAACCCGATCTGCCCCGGGATATCAATACCTTGATCGATCAGATACAGCAGGCCGCCTGCCCCGATCATGTCGTTGGAATAATACAGAAAATCCAGATCGGGCGACCGTTCCAGCATATCTTGGGTCATCTCGCGGCCCTTGGCCAGCGCCGACCCACCGGAATAAAACGCGCGGTCCTCAATCTCGATCCCGGCTTTTGCCAGCCCTTCGGTGAATCCTTCAAAGCGTTTACGGGCGCGGTGATCCAACGGCATCTTGGTGCCCATGAACCCGATGTGCTCATAGCCCTCTTTCAGGATCGCCTTGGCCATTTCCTGACCCGCACGGCGGTGCGAAATCCCCACGACCGCGTCTATCGGGCGGCCATCGACATCCATAATCTCGACCACTGGAATGCCAGCGTTTTTCAACATGGCACGGGTAGCGTCCGAATGCTCAAGCCCCGCGATGATCACACCGGACGGCCGCCAGGACAGCATTTCGTATAAAACGCGCTCTTCCTTCTCGGGCATGTAATCTGTCACCCCGACAACAGGCTGCAGCGGCGTGTCTTCGAGCACCTGATTGATGCCATTCAGCACCTCGGGAAATACCATATTCGACAGGGACGGGATGATAACCGCAACAAGGTTCACCCGCTGCGAGGCCAGCGATCCTGCGATCTGGTTGGGCACATATCCCAGCTCTTTCGCGGCGGCCAAAACCCGCAGGCGCGTTGCCTCTGACACATCACCCCGTTTGCGCAACACCCGGCTGACTGTCATCTCGGAAACGCCACAGGCGTCTGATACATCACGAAGCGTTAACGGGCGTTTGGGGGTCTGTGACAAGGGCAATATCCTACTCTTCAACCAATGTCTCACGCTAACGTAGATTATGAGCATGGCGCAAGACATCACGATGTCGCGCCCCAAAACGACAACCCCGTTTTTGCGGGTGACGACCCTACCCTGGCTTGCTAAAGCTAATTCGGCGGCCCCGTGGCTCAACTGGATAGAGCAGCCCCCTCCTAAGGGGCAGGTTATTGGTTCGAATCCAATCGGGGTCACCAAAAATCAACCCGTTTACAAATCGCCGTGTAAAAACTTGGGAAAATTCGCCAATCCTAATGCGTTGGCTTGCCAAGGGCGCATCACGGGGCGGGGAAAACGATTAAGGGATGGTGTATACGAACGCTCAAATTCGTAAGTAAAAATGGTGAGCCCGTCCGGGTTCGAACCGGAGACCTACTGATTAAAAGTCAGTTGCTCTACCAACTGAGCTACAGGCCCACTAGGCGGCTTACTAGAAAGGTGGCGCGGTGGGGTCAAGCCCTTAACGTACGAAATTTTCCGCACATGCTGGATAAGTTTCATTCGCCGCGTTATATGCGCCAAATGTGCAGTGATATGACCAACGGTTTGCCCTTCATGAAGATGCATGGGCTGGGAAACGACTTTGTCGTGCTGGATGCGCGCGAGTCGGGTCCGGATTCGTTTTCCGTCACCCCCGCGCTGGCCAAGGCCGTCGGGCATCGGCATTTTGGTGTTGGCTTTGATCAGCTTGCCGTCATTTCCAACGGCAAGGGCAACGCGCACCTGACGTTCTATAATTCGGATGGCTCAATGTCTGCGGCCTGCGGCAATGCCACCCGCTGTATTGCGCGGTTCTTGATGGATGAGACGGGAAAATCGTCCCTGCATCTGACAACAGATCGTGGCGATCTGGCAGCGCGCGATTTGGGGGATGGCCTGACGTCAGTGAACATGGGCCAACCGCAGCTTGACTGGCAGGACATTCCGCTGGCCTGTGCCATGGATACGCTAGAGCTGCCGATTGAGGGCGCGCCGACAGCGACCGGCATGGGCAACCCGCATTGCACGTTCTTTGTGGATGACGTTGCAGCTGTCGATCTGGCCAGCTTTGGCCCCGAGAGCGAACACCACCCGCTGTATCCCGAGCGCACCAACGTACAGGTCGCGCAAATTGTCGGGCCTGATCATATCCGTATGCGCGTCTGGGAGCGGGGCGTGGGGGTCACGCTGGCCTCTGGGTCGTCTAGCTGCGCCACAGCTGTTGCTGCGGCCCGTAGGGGCCTGACAGGGCGCATGGTGCGCATCGACCTTGATGGCGGCACGCTACAGATTGACTGGCGCGAGGATGGCGTCTGGATGACCGGGCCAACCGCGCATGTATTCAGCGGCACCCTGACCCCCGCCTTTCTGGATAGCTTGAAATGACCGCGCCTATTTTCTCAAACCACGGTTGCCGTCTGAACGCGTATGAGACGGAAGCGATGAAGGACCTTGCCCAGCAGGCGGGTCTGGAAAATGCTATTGTGGTCAACACCTGCGCGGTGACAGCCGAAGCCGTGCGCAAAGCCCGCCAGGATATCCGCAAGCTGCGCAAAGCCAATCCAAATGCCCGGCTGATCGTCACGGGATGCGCCGCCCAGACCGAGCCGGATACGTTTACCAAGATGGACGAAGTCGACGCTGTCATCGGGAACACCGAAAAGATGGTCGGCGCGACGTGGCAAGGGCTGGCTGCTGATTTCATTGGCGAGAGTGAGGCCGTGCAGGTCGACGACATTATGTCGGTCACCGAAACCGCCGGCCATCTGATTGACGGCTTCGGCACGCGCAGCCGCGCCTATGTTCAGGTGCAAAACGGCTGTGATCATCGCTGCACCTTCTGCATCATCCCCTATGGCCGTGGCAATTCACGGTCTGTTGCGGCCGGCGTTGTCGTCGATCAGATCAAGCGGTTGGTCGATAAAGGCTTTAACGAGGTCGTGCTGACCGGCGTGGACCTAACAAGTTGGGGCGCTGATTTGCCATCAGAGCCCAAGCTGGGCGATCTCGTCATGCGCATTTTGCGGCTGGTCCCCGATCTGCCACGTCTGAGAATCAGTTCGATCGATTCGATCGAGGTGGACGACAACCTGATGCAGGCCATCGCGACCGAACCCCGGTTGATGCCGCATTTGCACCTTAGCCTGCAACACGGCGATGATATGATCCTCAAACGGATGAAGCGGCGCCATTTGCGCGACGATGCGATCAAGTTTTCCGAGGATGCGCGGAAACTGCGCCCGGATATGACCTTTGGCGCGGATATTATCGCGGGCTTCCCGACAGAAACCGAAGCGATGTTCGCCAACTCCCTCAAGCTGGTCGATGAATGCGATCTGACGTGGCTGCATGTCTTTCCCTACTCGGCCCGCGAAGGAACGCCAGCCGCGCGGATGCCCGCAGTGAACGGTGCCTTGATCAAAGCCCGTGCGGCCCGCCTGCGCGAAGCTGGTGCACAGCAAGTGGCCAAGCATCTGAACGCACAGCAAGGCGTCGATCACCGCGTTCTGATGGAAAGCGCCGCGATGGGCCGGACGGAACAATTCACCGAAGTTCATTTTGCCCACCCCCAAATCGAGGGAAGCATTGTTGCGGCGAAAATCACGGATCACGATGAAACCCATCTATTGGTCGGCTAGTCGTATTTCCCCGTTTTAATACACACCTAAGATTGCGTTTCCCCTAGGGTATGTAGAAGGTAGCGGGAACAGCTGCACCTTGCACAAGATGGACACCTAGCATTGCCAGATTCCCCCCCCAAGAACCTTAAAAAGCTGATTGAGAACGGATTTCTCGCGAATGCGTCGGACGTGCTAAAGCAGTTGATGGCTGAATTGGCGACGGAAAAGAGATTGGAAAAGGGCGAGGTTCTGTTCGAACAGGGCGACCCCGGCGAAACCCTATATGCAATTGGCAGCGGCACCTTGGAATTCAGCGTGCTGTCCCCCGATGGCCGCAAGCTGATCCTTGATGTAATGAGCAAGAGCGCGATCTTTGGTGAAATCGCGCTATTTTCCCCCGGCCCCAGAACCGCGACTGTTATCGCGCTTGAGGGGGCAACCGTATGGGGTATCAAGAACGCTGATGTTCTGGCGTCACTGAACGAACGGCCCGAGCTGGGCGTGGATATGATCCAGTTGGCCGGGCGGCGTATGCGGTGGATGGGCCAACAGCTTCGCGATCAGGTTTTTCTGCCGCTACCGATGCGATTGGCGCAAAAAATTCTGTATCTCGCCAAGCATAACGGCGCGCATGACCATACGCTTAAGCTATCTCAGGCGGAATTGGCGGAGTTTGTCGGGGTAAGCCGCGAATCGGTTTCCAAGACCCTAGCCATATGGAAGCGCGAAGGTGTGATTGACCTAAGTCGCGGGTCATTGCGGATACTTGAGCAAGAAAACCTAGAAAAAATAGCGGCTTCTGACGATATCTAACCGTTATGTGATCAAGATCACAGACCCGAGAGCCCGAGTTAACTATTAATTAACTTATTGAAAACACGGGACAGCGATAAAAATCATCCTTCTACTCTGGATGATGTTGGCCCGATTTAGAGACAGAGGGACAGGGTTCGGCCAAGGTAGTTATCCGCCTTTGCCATAGCGTTCAATTGATCTGGGCGCTTGCTCTTCTCTCTCTTTTTATCGGCCAATTTGTTTGTGCTTCACAAGAAGGCTCCCCACTTCGCACAAACGCAAAAGCCTTCTGGATCAGTCCCGGTCCAGAAGGCTTTACTTTTTAGCGGTGTCGAAAGACTGATAAATCAGTCTTTCTTGTATTTTACCGGTGCCCAAAGGCGCTTGTTTGTCAGGTACAACAGAACCGACAGAAGCGTCAGGAAAACCACGCCCGCGAAACCAGCCTGCTTGCGGGCCATCATCTTGGGCTCTGCTGTCCACATCAGGAATGCAGCAACGTCAGCCGCCTCGTGGTGCAGGTCGGATTCGTGACCGTCGGCATACTCAACGTCATCGCCATACAGCGGCTGTGCCATGGAGATCCAGCTGCCCTCGACCATGGAATGACCGTTGTCGTCCTTACAGGAATCAGGGATGCCGCCATTTGCGAACGCTTTGTTATACGAGCCCGGGAAATCCTCGGGCGCGCATTCCGGCGCGTCTTCATAGCCGACCATCAGCGACGCGATGTATTCCGGTCCGCCGATGCCTTTGAAGAACTGGTTGATCCCCAGACCGTAAGGCCCGTGGAAGCCAGCACGTTTCTTAGCCATCAGACTTAGGTCAGGCGCGTTTTCAAGGGCTGATACCGGAAAGTGGTCAACCGGTGTTGCCGGCCGGAAATCGTCCAGCTCGGCGTCGAAGACTTCGTAGCGTTCCGAATAGGCGCGCACTTGATCTTCGGGCATGTGTGGGCCGCCCTCATCCGCCAATGTGCGCAGCGGTACGAATTTCAGACCGTGGCACGCCGAACAGACCTCTGTGTAAACCTGAAGACCGCGTTGAAGCTGGTTGGTGTCGTAGGCCCCAAACGGGCCTTCGAAAGAGAAGTCAAAGTCTTCTACATGCGCTGCACCACCCGCCGCCAAAGCGGCAGACCCTGTAAGGCCCAAGGCGACAACAGCCGATATGAAAGTTTTCTTGATCATTGTCATGGTCCTTACTCTGCTGGGTTGACCAGCGTCTTGGTGCCGCCGGTTTTCGCATCGTAATGCGATGCAAAATCGGCTTCGATGGTTTCGGGCTGTGGCAATGGTTTCTCAAGCACACCAAGCAGCGGCATGATGACCAGGAAGTAACCGAACCAATAGGCCGCTGCGATCAACGAAAGGCTGGCATATGGTTCTTCGGCGGGCATGGCACCCAGCCACATCAGCGCAAAGAAATCGACGACCAACAGCGCAAACCACCACTTGAACATTGGGCGGTACCGACCCGACCGAACCGAAGAGGTATCGAGCCAAGGCACCAACGCCATCACAGCAATCGCACCGAACATCGCCAACACACCAAAGAATTTGGCGTCGATGATGCCACCGGTCACGAACGACGCAATCTGAACAACCCATACTTCAGCAGTAAAGGCGCGCAGGATCGCGTAGAACGGCAGGAAGTACCATTCAGGAACGATGTGTGCAGGTGTCGAAAGCGGGTTTGCTTCGATGTAGTTATCGGGGTGGCCAAGGTAGTTTGGCATAAACCCGACGATGGCAAAGAAGATCACCAAGATCACGGCCAGCGCGAACAGATCTTTCATCACGAAATACGGCCAGAAGGGCAGCGTGTCTTTCTCTGCTTCTTCTTTTGATCCGCGACGCACTTCAACCCCAGTTGGGTTGTTGTTACCCGTGGTGTGGAACGCCCAGATGTGAACGATAACCAAACCCGCAATCACAAAGGGGAACAGATAGTGCAGGCTGAAGAAACGGTTCAGCGTTGCATTATCAACCGCTGGTCCACCCAAAAGCAGGGTTTGGATCGCTTCACCAACGAATGGCACAGCGCCAAACAGACCGGTAATAACGGTCGCGCCCCAGAAGGACATTTGACCCCATGGCAGAACGTAGCCCATGAATGCCGTGCCCATCATCAACAGATAGATCAGCATACCGATGATCCACGTCACCTCGCGTGGGGCTTTGTAGGAGCCGTAGTACAGGCCGCGGAAGATGTGAGCGTACACAGCAATAAAGAACAGCGATGCGCCGTTAGCGTGCATATAACGCAGCATATAGCCGCCATTCACGTTGCGCATGATATGTTCGACCGAGGCAAACGCCTGATCGACATGCGGTGTATAGTGCATCGCCAGAACGATACCGGTGATGATTTGCAACGCCAGACAGAACGTCAGAACGATGCCCCAGATCCACATCCAGTTCAGGTTCTTTGGGGTCGGGATCATCAATGTGTCATACAGCAGCCCAACAACCGGCAGGCGGCTGTGCAGCCACTTTTCACCGTTTGATTTTGGCTCGTAATGGTCGTGAGGAATTCCAGCCATTCTAGTTCTCCCTTAACCCAGTTTGATCGTGGTTTCGTCCACGAATTCTGCAATTGGCACCGGCAGGTTGCGCGGTGCTGGACCTTTGCGGATGCGACCCGCGGTATCATAGTGCGAGCCGTGGCATGGGCAGAACCAGCCGCCGAAATCACCCGCGTCACCCAAAGGCACACAGCCAAGGTGCGTACACACGCCCATCATGACCAGCCATTCTTCGTTGCCAACCATTGCGCGGTTTTCATCGGTTGCAGGTGAATCAGCCGCGATATTCGCGTTTTCGGCACCTTGGTCAGGCAGCTCAGACATTTCAACGTCGCGCGCCTTGGCGATCTCGTCGTCGGTACGACGGCGGATAAACACAGGTTTACCCAACCATTTGACCGTCAATTGGGTGCCCGGCTCAACCGCGGAAACATCAACGCGGATAGAGGACAACGCCTTAACATCGGCGGATGGGTTCATTTGATTGACCAAAGGCCAGACTGCCGCACCAACGGCAACCGCACCTGTACCTGCCGTGGCGTAGTAGAGGAAATCCCTCCGGGTGCCTGCGTGATCTTCTGCTTGGGACACGGGTTAACTCCAAATCGAGGGCCAAAAGGCCATTAATCCAAGGGGCGGCGAAAACACGCCTCCCGTAGTTCTGTTGTTTACTAGCCTCAAGGACTGCGCACGTCCAGATGCCTTTGATGCGCAAACCGCCGCAGCTAGGGTTTCAATGGGCCTAAAACCCTGAAATTTTACTAATTTAAGCAGCAGGCGGCACTGTTGCCTGCATTGACGGGCGCGAATCAAAGTTTTTCGCCCAGCCTGCCAGCGCGTCATTCCCCTTGCGCCAATTCCGCGCGTCGTGGCGGAAATCAAGATAGGCAAGCGCACAGCCAACGGCGATTTGCCCCATATCCAGCGGACCGGACAAATGGCTCACCCAGCGGCTGTTCAGCACGGCAACGGCGCGTTCGATTTTACCCCATTGCCCTTCGACCCATTCCGGCATCTGTTTGTCATCCGGCCGCATCCGCCCCTCGTAAACCATCAGCAACGCGGCATCCAATATTCCGTCCGCTGTCGCCTCAAGCGTCAGTGTATCCCAGCGGCGCGGGGCCGCCGGGTAGAGCTTGCCACCAGCGCGATCGTCCAGATAGGCACAAATCACCCGGCTGTCATACAATGTCGGTCCTTCGCTACGCTCAAGCGCGGGGACCTTGGTCAGCGGGTTTTTCGACAGCAACGCTGCGTCAGGTGACAAAGGCGTGGTATGCATCGTCTCAAGCGTCACATCATCAATCTGACCGGTTTCGTGCAGCAACACCATGACTTTGCGAACATAGGGCGAGGTCGGGGAATAATAGAGCTTCATCGTGGTCTCCTCCAAGAGTTATGCCAATATCACTGGCAACGCGGGCCGGTGCAATCACTTGTTGTTCAACCGCCTGTGGCCGCGCGCATCATCTGGGCGATGACATCCACCTCGGCCCCGAAGCCATGCGCACCCACCCCATCGGCCGCCGCAAAGCGCACCGCGTCCGGTTTGTTCTGGCTCAACTTCCATGTCCCGTCGACGCCTGTGATGGTCATCCGGCAGGGTACGATCATCCGCATCAGCTTTTGCATCGTCTCGTCTTGCATCTTGTCGGTGGTCCAAGGCGGTTTCGGCAGCAGCCTGTATTCGTAAAATGCTGATTGACGGTTCAGCAGATCAAGCAGTTCCTCGGCAGGGCGCAGTTCCAACACGCCGGTCAAATGTACAGCGACATAATTCCAAGTCGGGACTTGATCCTCGACCCCGTACCAGTCTGGCGAGACATAGCTATCACCACCAACCACAGCTAATTTCACGGTAACCGGTTCAGACAGCGCCCGCGCAATCGGATTGGACCGCACCAGATGAAGGTCGGCAATATCGCCCGCATCGTTCAACAAGAACGGCACATGCGACATCAACGGGCCCGTCGCCCCGTTCGCAGCAAGCACACCAAATCCGCGTTCGCGGGCAAAGGCGATATTCTTGGCTGTATCGGCATCATGATAGATCGGGTTGGGGTGCATGGGCCTATGACTTTCCTACAAGTTCACTTTTGGTATTGCAGACCCGCGCGCAGCTTGGCAACTTGCACATATTCTCAGGGCGGGGTGCAATTCCCCACCGGCGGTATGTGGCCTTGCGCCACGAGCCCGCGAGCGCGACTGCCCCGAAAGGGTCGGTTGGTCAGCAGATCTGGTGAGATGCCAGAGCCGACGGTCATAGTCCGGATGGAAGAGAATGCGTTTGCGCCGACCCAATTCTGGGCCGTCCGTAATCGTGATCGCCTTGGGTGACTTGTGTCGCTGACGTTAAAAAGGAGATCACTATGACACACACCCGCTACGCCTTTATCAAAGCCCGCTGGCATGCCGATATCGTGGATCGTGCCTATGACGGGTTTTCCGAAACCATCCCCGCGTCCCAAATCGACGTGGTCGATGTGCCCGGTGCGTTTGAAATGCCCTTGATGGCGCAAACGCTTGCCAAGTCCGGCAAATACGACGCCATTATCTGCGCGGCTTTTGTCGTGGATGGCGGCATCTATCGCCATGATTTTGTGGCGTCGGCTGTTGTCGATGGGTTGATGCGCGTGGGGTTGGATACCGGAGTGCCGATTCTATCCGTGTCCCTGACGCCCCATCATTATCAGGAAACCGACCACCACAACGCGATCTACCGCGCGCATTTTGTGGAAAAAGGCCGCGAGGCCGCCTCGGCTGCCCTTGGGGTTGTTGCCGCGCGCCAGTTGCTAGACGCCTAAACCCGCGCGGGCCTGCGCGTCAGGCCCGCTGCACCGCAATGCTGGCGATGCCCAGCACATCCAGCACCTTGGCTTCGATCTGTTCGGCATTCATGCCAGCGACAGCATACATATCCGCCGGGCTGGCCTGATCGATAAAGATGTCAGGCAACACCATCGACCGATATTTAAGCCCCTCGTCAAACACGCCTTCATCACTCAGCAATTGCGCGACGTGGCTGCCAAAGCCACCGACGGCACCCTCTTCAATCGTAATCAGCGCCTCGTGATCAGCGGCAAGTGTCAGGATCATGTCCCGGTCCAGCGGCTTGGCAAATCGTGCGTCTGCAATGGTCGGGGTGATCCCCTTGGCGCGCAACGCTTCGGCGGCTTTTTCGACTTCTGCCAATCGCGTCCCGAATGACAGCAGCGCCACGCGCTTGCCCTCTGCAATGATCCGGCCCTTGCCGATTTCCAGCGGCACACCGCGTTCCGGCATATCAACGCCGTTGCCTTCGCCGCGCGGAAAACGGAACGCAATCGGCCCGTCATCATGCGCCGCGGCGGTGGCGACCATATGCACCAGCTCGGCCTCATCCGCGGCGGCCATCACAACCATACCCGGCAAGTTCGCCAAGAACGCCACATCAAATGCGCCCGCATGGGTCGCCCCATCCGCGCCAACCAGCCCCGCACGATCAATTGCAAACCGCACCGGCAAACGCTGGATCGCAACATCATGCACAACCTGATCATAACCGCGCTGCAAGAACGTCGAATACATCGTGCAAAACGGTTTCATCCCGCCCGCAGCCAGTGCCGCCGAAAACGTCACGCCGTGTTGTTCAGCAATGCCTACGTCAAAACAGCGGCTGGGATAACGTTCTGCAAACAGGTTCAACCCGGTGCCATCCGGCATCGCTGCCGTGACCGCGCAAATTTTGTCATCCTTCGCCGCCTCGGCGATCAGGCTATCGGCAAACACGCGCGTATAGCTTGGTGCATTTGACGGCGCTTTTTTCTGCTCTCCGGTCAGCACGTTAAACTTCGCCGTGGCGTGCCCCTTGTCGCGGGCCGCCTCAGCCGGGCCATAGCCCTTGCCCTTCTTGGTGATCACATGGATCAACGTCGGCCCTGTGGCCCGCGCCTTGACCGTGCGCAGTACAGGCAGCAACTGGTTCAGGTCATGCCCGTCAATCGGCCCAAGGTACGAGAACCCCAACTGCTCGAACAATGTCCCGCCAACGGCCATGCCCTTCAGGATATCCTTGGCGCGCTTTGCCCCCTCGCGGAACGGACCGGGCAGCAGACTAACCGCCCCCTTGGCCGCCGCTTTGAAATCCTGAAACGGTTCTTCGGCGTACAAACGACTTAGATAAGATGACATCGCGCCGACAGGCGGGGCAATCGACATCTCGTTGTCGTTCAAAATCACGATCATCCGCTTTTTCAGATGGCCCGCGTTATTCATCGCCTCATAGGCCATACCGGCAGACATCGACCCGTCACCGATCACCGCAATCGCATCGCCCAGCCCCTCGGGCACCACACCGCCCAGATCACGCGCAACGGCAAAGCCCAACGCAGCCGAGATCGAGGTCGAGCTATGCGCCGCGCCAAACGGATCATAGGGGGATTCGCTGCGTTTGGTAAAACCGCTTAGCCCGTCTTTCATCCGCAGGGTACGAATGCGATCACGCCGCTCGGTCAGGATCTTATGCGGATAGCATTGATGACCAACATCCCAGATCAGCTTGTCACGGGGGGTGTCAAAAACTGCATGCAAGGCGACCGTTAATTCAACAACGCCCAAGCCAGCACCCAAATGCCCGCCTGTTTCGGACACAGTCGAAATCGTCTCGGCGCGCAGCTCATCCGACAGCTTGATCAGCTCGGGATCGGAAAACTGTTTCAGATCCGCAGGGCGTGCCACACGGTCCAGCAATGGTGTCTTGGGTCTTTCAGTCATCTCGGCCCCTCCGAAGGGTCAACTTTTGCGCGCAATAACGAAGCGTGCCGCGTCTCGCAAGGTTTCCGCGTCGTCGCCATAAGGGGCCAAAGCGTCACAAGCAGAATTCACCAACGCGCGGGCCCGCTCTTTCGCCGGCTCTAACCCCAGCAGCGATACGAATGTCGCCTTACCGGCACCTGCATCTTTTCCGACAGCTTTGCCAACAGTTTCGGCATCGCCCTCAATATCCAAGATGTCGTCGGCGATCTGAAAGGCAAGGCCAAGGTCGCGGGCATAGCGCCGCAACGGGCCTGCATCAGCACCTGCCATCACCGGTCCGGCGGTCGCGGCCCATTCAATCAACGCACCGGTTTTGCCCACTTGCAAAACGCTGATCTGTTCTAGGGTCAATGGCTGGCTGGCGGTTTCGGCCGCGATGTCCATCGCCTGCCCTCCGACCATGCCGCGCACGCCGGCCGCACGGGCCAACCCCGCAATCAAAGCCACACGGGCGGCATCAGGGCATCCAGTATTCGCAATCAGCTCAAACGCCAAGGATTGCAACGCATCCCCGGCCAAAATGGCCGTCGCTTCATCCCATTGCACATGGACCGTCGGCTTACCCCGTCGCAGATCATCATCATCCATCGACGGCAAATCATCATGCACCAATGAATACGCCTGCAGTGCCTCGATTGCACCGGCACAAGGGGCCGCCTGCGCATCCAGAATACCGTGCAGCCGCGCGCTCTCGATCACGAAAAAGGCACGCAACCCTTTGCCACCGGTCACGGCGTATCGCATCGCCTCTGCGACCGTACCATCCACGCCGCCCAGCCCGTGCAATATCTGCCCGGTCGCCAAATCGGCCGCATGGCCCAGCGCCTGATCAAACGGCCTGCGCGTCAGCTCTGCGTCCAAATGAACGTCAAACCCCGCCAACAGCCGTCACCCCTGTCGGATTGCCATCCCCGTCCAAGGTAATCTGGGCAACTTTCTCTTCTGCTTCTTTCAACTTGGTTTCACAGCGCTTTTTCAACGCGGCACCACGCTCGTACAGCGCAATGCTTTCATCCAACGCGACATCGCCCCGTTCCAGCTGGCCCAATACTTTCTCAAGCTCGGCCATCGCCGCTTCAAAGCTCATTTCGTCTACCGCAGTTTCAGTCATGTCTGCCAACCTTCATACGTCAATTTGCCCCGACCATAGCTTGCATGGCCCGCGCCTTCCAGTCGCCGATCACAACTTCTCTGGCTCAAAAATATCCCACGGGGGTTTGGGGGTGTGAAACCCCCACAGGGCGGCAACTGAATTAATCCGGTGCCAGCATATAACCCGCGCCGCGCACGGTCTGCAGATAGCGCGGTTGCTTTGGATTGTCTTCGATTTTGCGCCTCAGCCGGGTGATCTGCACATCAACAGCACGTTCCTGCGCTTGCCCGCGATCACGGCCCAATTCCTCGACCAGCTTTGACCGGCTCAGCGCCGCGCCGGGTTGCGCGGCAAAAATGCGCATCAGCTGGATTTCAGTCGCCGTCAGCCGCACCAGGTCGTCGCCCTGCCACAGCTCTCCACGTTCGATGTCATAGCGGATCGGCCCCATCGACAGCACTTTTGGCGCGCTGTCGGAAACGCTGGTATCGGGCATGCGGCGCAAAATCGCATTGATGCGCAACAGCAGTTCCTTTGGCTCGAACGGCTTTGCCAGATAGTCATCTGCACCCGCCTCAAGCCCCTCGATCCGGTTGTCGGTCTCGCCTTTCGCGGTCAGCAGTAAAATCGGCGTCGCCATTGTTTCACGCAAACTGCGGGTCAGGCTAAGCCCGTCTTCGCCGGGCATCATCACGTCCAGCACGATCAAATCAAAATCAAGACCGGCCAGAATCCGCCGTGCATGTGCTGCGTCGCGTGCAGCAGTCACCAAAAACCCGTGCCGCATCAGAAATTTCTGCAACAACGTCCGAATACGTTCGTCATCGTCCACGATCAGCAGATGCGCATCCATGCTGCTCATCCGCTATTCTCTTTCAGACGCAGGTAGCTATGGCGCATTTCGGGGTCCATCATCGTTTCCAGCACAGTTCTAAAGCCGGCGACGGCCTCTGGTCCTGCGTCGCGAAAGGCGCCGCGCATCCGCACGCGTTGCGCGTCCGATAATGTCTGCTCAAGCACGCGGCCTGCTTCGGTCAAGTACAAATGCCGCTCCCGCTTGTCTGATTTTCCCACTTGGCTTTCCACCAGACCATCGGCAATCAACGTGCGCAACACACGATTTAGGGACTGTTTTGTAACACCCAGTAGCCCCAACAAATTATTCACCGTTGTGCCCGGTGCCCGGTTAATAAAGTGGATCGCACGGTGGTGAGCGCGGCCATAGGCCATATCCACCAGAATTCGGTCAGGATCTGCCGTAAATCCGCGATAGGCAAAAAACATGGCCTCGATCGCCTGCCGCAGCTGTTCATCCGTTAAAAACAACAGGTTTTCACCGGAATGAGAAGATGTGCCGCGTCCGTCTGCCATTCTTGTCTCCTGCAACTTCACATCAGAGTTTACGTCAGCCTTGTTGACTTTCCAAGTGTCAAAGGCTAACGAATCTCAGGTTTTGCGTAAGAAAATGTCCGTTTCGGGTATATCTCACGCAACATTCGTAAATTATGATGACGGATCAAGGAAGGATTCACCATGGACGGTGCATATGATGATCGCGACGGCAAGATCTGGATGGATGGCAAAATGATCGATTGGCGTGATGCCAATGTCCATATTCTGACCCATGCCATGCACTATGCCTCCTCTGTGTTCGAAGGTGAGCGGTGCTATAACGGCAAGATTTTCAAAGGCCGCGAACATTCGGAGCGTCTGCGCAAATCCGCCGAGTATCTGGATTTCGAAATCCCCTACACCGTCGATGAAATCGAAGCTGCCAAATACGAAATGCTTCAGGCCAACGGCTGGACAGATGCCTATGTGCGCGCCGTTGCGTGGCGTGGTGCGGGCCCTGACATGGGCGTATCTGCCGCGCGCAACCCTGTGCGTCTGGCCATCGCCGGCTGGGAGTGGGGCAACTACTATGGCGACGCCAAGATGAAGGGCGCCAAGCTCGACATTTCCAAGTGGAAGCGCCCCTCGCCCGAGACGATCCCCGTGCATGCCAAGGCCGCCGGTCTCTATATGATCTGCACCACATCCAAACATGCGGCCGAGGCCAAAGGATGCTCTGACGCGTTGTTCATGGATTATCGCGGCTATGTGGCCGAAGCGACAGGCGCGAACATCTTTTTCGTCAAAGACGGCGAAGTGCATACACCGCTGGCCGACTGCTTCCTGAACGGCCTGACACGTCAGACGGTTATCGGGATGCTCAAGGAAAAAGGTCTAGTGGTTCACGAACGCCGCATCATGCCGGAAGAGCTTGAAGGCTTTGAACAGTGCTGGCTGACCGGCACCGCCGCCGAAGTGACACCTGTCGGCCAGATCGCCGATTACACCTTCGAGGTGGGTGCCCTGACGCGCGACATCTCGGAAGCCTACGAACGCCTCGTCCGGATGTAGGGTGGGTGCCAACCCACCTTACCCAAACAAACCGGCGCGGTTCACCCCCGCGCCGGTTTCCGTTTCGACAACGATTTAATACAGCGCGACAGGGTTAATCATCGCCTGCACCGTGCCTTTGATCAGCGGCTGACCCAGAACGAACATGAATTCCTTCACGCCGTCGCGTACCAATGGACCCGTATTCATCGTTTCAAGAATATAGATACCGTTGTCTTTCAACAGCGTGACGTGGCCATAGAAAATCTTGTCACCCTCTTTGGCCGGAATCGCCTCAAGCCCCCAGGTATCTGCACCCACAGCCATCGGGTTCATCGACGCCATGTAAACCGCACCTTCGTTGTTCAAACCCGGCTCGGATGATCCCCACGCGGCAGGATTGCTTTCCAGCATGCCGTCGGTCCACCCGGTGTGGAACATGACAATATCGCCTTCATTCACCGTGATCTCTTGGGCATCCATTGCCGCCTTAATCTCGGCCTCGCCGAAATGCTCGCCAGCGGCCAACACGTCTTTGCCGAAATGCTTGGCCATATCGACGATCACCGCGCGGGCGACAAGCGGCGGCACAGCGTGGGTGCCCAATTTAGTCAGACCGCCAATCGCGGAAATCTCTTTTTCGTCCAGACAGTTATAGTATTGGCCGTTTTCGCCCAAGTGGCCCAAACCATCCAACTGCGACCCGATGCCAATCCATGTCTGGATGATGTCGTCGTTATAATTCCCCTCGTACCCAAAGGCCGACAGCTTTTGCCCACCTTGCTGGTTCGGCTGCACGATCTGCAGGTTCAGCGACCGTGGTGGAAAGGCCGGTGTATCGGGGCCGATCACGATACCAAGCGGCATTGATTTACCGCGTTTGATCAGTTTTGACGCCTCCAGCGTCCGCTCAGTGCTGATCAGGTTGGCCGATCCGATCTGATCGTCCGCGCCCCATTTCGACGGGACACAATCCTGCGCGAATGCACCGCTGGCCGCAAAGCCACAGGCGATTGACGCAACAATAATTGATTTCAATGTCATGGTACTTCTCCTCCCAGAAAATAAATGCGGCCCCTTCTTTGAGAGGTGATTCCGCATGTCCAGAGGATCAGGCTAACACGATTTCCACCTAAGCGCGCATGACGCAACGTCTAACACCCTAACTAGGTGTGCCTTGCGGGGGGCTGCTGGCCTTGGCTTTTGACCGGTCCAGCCCCAGTTGCCGTTCCCGCCAAATGATCAGCACGCCGCCGGTCATCACCAGTCCGGCACCGATCAAAATGGCAGGTGTCGGGACTTCGCTAAAGACCAGCCACCCGATGAGGGTCGCGAAAATCATCGACGCATAATCGAACGGGGCCAGCATCGAAACAGGGCCGAACCTGAAAGAGGACGTGATCATAATTTGCGAAATCCCGCCAATCAGCCCGGCGACAACCAACAAGGCGCTTACCCCAAGCCCCGGCATGACCCACACAAAAGGCGACCAATTCAGAATCAACCCCAAAGGCAGCGTAAGGAAAGAAAGCACAGTCGCCGTCAGAGAAAAGAAGAACACGATCGCTGCGGTACTATCGGTTTGCACCAACCTGCGTACGTGAATTTGCACCATGGCCCGCATGATCGACGCGCCAAGAACCATAATCGCGCCCATCGTCGCCATCTGCGACACCGCATCGCCCCCAATCGTAAAGCGCGGGTAGAGCACGATCAAAACCCCCACCAAACCAACGGCAACCGCAGACAGGCGGAACAGACGCACCCGTTCGCCCAGAAAAATCGCAGCAAAAACAACGGTGAACAAGGGCGTCGCATAGCCGATTGCCGTGACTTCGGGCAACGGCAACAAACTAAGCCCGCCAAAGGTCAGCCCCATGGCCGTGGTGCCAAACACCCCGCGCCAGACATGCCCCATCAGATTTGACGGCTCTAACCCGTGGCGCAGATCGCCGCGCTGCCAGAGCCACAAAATAATAACCGGAAAGGCAAAGAACGACCGGAAGAACACAGCCTGCGCGGCCGGGACCGTATCGGTCGCGGTCTTGATGATGGCCGCCATGGCCGTGAATAAAAAGACAGCCCCCAGTTTGAGGGCAATGGCCCGTCCCGGGCGGTGTTCAGTCATTGTTGCTGCCATACCGGATGCTTGCGCCCCTGCGGATCAAAGTTCAAGACCCCGCGCGCGGCCTACCGAAAAATTTGAACTTTTCGGCCAGCTTAGCCGATGATGCCCTGATTTTCGCCAACCTGCCCCCGGTGCAGCAGCATATGATCCAGCAAGACGCAGGCCATCATCGCCTCGCCCACCGGCACCGCACGGATACCCACGCAGGGATCATGGCGGCCCTTGGTAATGATCTCGGTATCTTCGCCCGACTTTGTGATTGTCTTGCGTGTGGTCAGAATGCTCGACGTCGGTTTGACCGCGAAACGCAGCACAATATCCTGCCCTGTGCTGATCCCGCCCAAGATACCGCCCGCGTGGTTCGACGAATACACAGGACCGTCAGGGCCCATGCTGATCTCGTCAGCGTTCAATTCGCCCGTCAGCATCGCGGCAGACATGCCTTCGCCGATTTCCACACCTTTGACGGCGTTAATGCTCATCATCGCTGCGGCCAGATCGGTATCAAGCTTGCCATAAACCGGCGCACCAAGGCCAGCAGGGACATTGCGCGCTGTTATCTCGATGACCGCGCCGACCGACGAACCGGACTTGCGCAAGCCATCCAGATAATCAGCCCAATCCCCCGCTGCTTTGGCGTCAGGTACCCAGAACGGGTTTTGCTCGATCTGGTCCCAATCAAACGCATCGCGGTCAATCTTGTGGGCACCCATCTGCACCATATAGCCGGTGATTTGCAGATTTGGGGCAATCGCCTTGATCGCCTCGCGGGCCAATCCGCCTGCGGCCACACGCGACGCGGTTTCCCGCGCCGACGACCGGCCACCCCCGCGATAATCGCGGATACCGTATTTCTGGAAATAGGTGATGTCGGCATGGCCGGGGCGGAACTTGTCCTTGATATCACCATAGTCTTTCGACCGCTGATCGGTGTTTTCGATCATCAACTGGATTGGCGTGCCGGTTGTCACCCCTTCGAACACGCCCGACAGAATACGAACCTCGTCGGCCTCGCGCCGCTGGGTGGTGTATTTGTTCTGGCCGGGCTTACGCTTGTCCATCCAGTGCTGGATCATCTCTTCGGTGATCGCCACGCCGGGCGGGCAGCCGTCAACGGTCGCACCCAGGGCAGGGCCGTGGCTTTCACCCCAAGTGGTGACGCGGAAAAGATGGCCAAAGCTGTTGATCGACATATTGGATGCTCCTTTGCCCTCCGCATTAACGGGGGTGGCGGCATGCCTCAAGGGGTTTTGGCTTGCCAAGGGCGCACAAGCCTCCTACGTCTTTGGATACCTCGGGGGGCACTGTTGTGCTGAGATTGCGAAAGCTGACCCGTAGAACCTGAACCGGTTAACACCGGCGGAGGGAAGGTCTGGACATCACTCCAACGCTTTCTGACGCCGCATTTTGGAGGATGCCATGAAGTATCTTACACTTGCTGCCACAACTTTTCTTGCCACATCTGCTTTGGCCGACACGCCCGAATTGGTGGTCTATACCTACGACAGTTTCGTTGCCGAATGGGGCCCCGGCCCGGTGATCGAAAAGGCGTTCGAAGAAACCTGCGCCTGCGATCTGAAATTCGTTGGCATGGGGGATGGCCCCGCATTGCTGGCCCGGCTCAAGCTTGAGGGCACGCGATCTGACGCGGATATTGTGCTGGGGCTGGATACCAGCCTGATCGCGGCGGCCAAGAAAACCGGCCTGTTTGCACCGACTGACATCAACGCCGACTATGACCTGCCCATCGCGTGGAACGACGAAAGCTTTATCCCTTATGATTGGGGCTATTTCGCTTTTGTTCACAATACCGATCTGACACCCCCCAAGAATTTTCGCGAGCTGGGCGAAAGCGATATCAAAATCATCATCCAAGACCCGCGGTCATCCACCCCCGGCTTGGGTCTGCTGATGTGGGTCAAAGAGGCCTATGGCAATGAGGCACCAGCAATATGGGACGGGTTGGCCGACAATATCGTCACCGTGACCAAAGGCTGGTCCGAAGCATACGGCCTGTTCCTTGAGGGCGAGGCCGATATGGTGCTAAGCTATACCACATCGCCCGCCTACCACATCATCGCCGAAGAAGATGAAACAAAGGTCGCGGCCCCCTTTGACGAAGGTCATTACATGCAGGTCGAAGTTGTCGGCAAACTGGCGAACAGTGATCAAAGTGATCTGGCCGACGCGTTCATGGAATTCATGGTGTCGGATGCTGCTCAATCTGTGCTGCCAACAACGAACTGGATGTATCCTGCGGTTATGCCAGAAGGTGGGCTGCCTGCCGCATTTGACCAAACCATCGAACCCGGAAAGGCGCTTTTGATTCCGAACGAAGCCGTCCCTGCACTCCGAAAAGAGGCGCTGGCTGAATGGCTCTCCGCCCTTTCGCAATAAGTACAAAAACCGGGATCAGCGCGGCCGCTTTGGTGGTCTTGCTGATCCTTGCCGCAGTTTGGGCCGTTTTGACGCGCGCAGAATACGGCAGCGGCCTGGGCCCCGCTGAATGGTCTGCAATCCACTTTACCGTCGTTCAGGCCGCGCTGTCTGCTGGCATCTCAACGGTGCTGGCCGTTCCTGTTGCCCGCGCGTTGGCCCGCAGACAGTTCGTTGGGCGCGGCCTGCTGGTGACTTTGCTGGGTGCGCCGTTCATCCTGCCCGTTATTGTCGCGGTTCTGGGCCTGTTGACGGTATTCGGGCGGGCGGGTTGGCTCAACATGGCGCTCGCTGGTTTGAACCTGCCCACGATATCGATTTACGGGCTGCACGGGGTTGTGCTGGCGCATGTGTTTTTCAATCTCCCGCTTGCGACGCGCCTTTTGTTGCAAGCGTGGCAAACGCTTCCTGCTGAACGGTTTCGATTGGCGGGACAGCTTGATCTAACGCCGCGCGCCGTTTTCCAAACAATCGAATGGCCGATGCTGCGGCAGATTTTGCCGGGAACGGCGGCACTTATCTTTGTCATTTGCCTGACCAGCTTTGCCGTGGCGCTGACCCTTGGCGGTGGCCCGCGCGCCACGACCATCGAACTGGCAATCTATCAGGCGTTCCGGTTTGATTTCGACCTAAGCCGCGCCGCCTTGCTGTCCTTGGTACAGCTTGTTTTGGCTGGCAGTGCCGCATTCTTTGCGTTGTGGATCATCCCAAACGTCAGCATTGGCGGCGGCCAAGACCGTCTGCGCCGACGCTGGGATGCACGGGGCGGGGTCCAACGACTGCTAGACGGGATCGTCATCACTATCGGCGCGCTGTTTTTGCTGCTGCCTTTTGGCGCCATCATCGCGCAAGGGCTGGCCGGGTTGTTGGTAACACCGGCAATCGTCTGGCAATCGGCGGTGACCTCCATCGGCGTTGCCTTGTGCAGTGTGGCCGTATTGCTGTTGCTGGCATTGCCCATGGCGGGCTGGATTGCCACCGCCAAACGCGGCAGCGTCGAGGCCATCGGCCTGTTCGGCATCGCGGCCTCGCCGCTGATGATCGGCACAGGATGGTTTATTCTGATCCACCCGGTCGCGGACCCTGTGTTATTTGCGCTGCCTGTAACCGCCTTGGTAAACGCATTGATGGCCCTGCCCTTTGCGCTGCGCATCCTTGTGCCACCGTTGCGTGACACCGTGCAGGTCTATGGGCGTCTGTCCCAAGCGTTGTCCCTGCAAGGCTGGCCATTTTGGCGTTGGGTCGTTTTCCCGCGATTGCGCCCGCAAATCGGCTTTGCGATGGGGCTGACCGGGGCGCTTTCCATGGGGGATCTTGGTGTGATCGCCCTATTCGCAGATCAAGACCACACCACATTGCCATTGCAAATGTACCGTCTTATGGGCAGCTACCAGATGGAGGCCGCAGCCGGGGCCGCGCTTATTCTTTTGGCGCTATCGCTGGGCATTTTTTGGATTTTCGACAAGGCAGGACGCGCCCATGCTCAAGCTTGAACAGGTGCTTATCACCCAAGGCAGTTTTTCACTGCGGGCCGATATGTCGATTGAACCGCAAAAGAAATATGCGGTTATTGGCCCCTCCGGCGCTGGTAAATCAACCCTGCTGGGCGCGCTGTGCGGGTTCGCCCCTATCACCGAGGGCCGATTGATGTGGCAAGGGCGCGACATCACCAATGATGCACCCGGTGCGCGGCCAATGACGATGCTGTTTCAGGACAACAATCTGTTTCCACACCTCAGCATTTTGCAGAATGTCGGGCTTGGCCTGCGCCGCGACATGCGGCTGACCGCCAGTGACAAGGCAGATGTAGAACGCGCCCTGTCACGGGTCGGGCTGGCAGAGATGGCCGATAGAAAACCCGGCTCGCTATCCGGCGGGCAGCAAAGCCGCGCCGCCCTTGCGCGCGTCTTGGTTCAGGCGCGGCCGCTCGTCCTGCTAGATGAACCATTTGCGGCACTCGGGCCTGCGTTGCGAAACGAGATGCTGGATTTGGTGCAACAGCTGGTTACAGAGACGAACGCATCGCTGATTATGGTCACCCACGACCCGAAAGACGTGGCACGCATCGCGGATGAGGTGATATTTGTTGCGGGCGGCATCGCCCATGCCCCGCAACCCGCCAAGGCGTTGATGGATAACCCGCCCGCAGAACTGCGCAGCTATCTGGGATAGTCAGAAAAGTACCAGATAGAACGCCAGCGCAACGCCAAGCATCGCAAGATAGCCCAACAGCACATACAGCCCGTCCCGCGTGAAAAGCCCAAAGGCGAACAGCGCCACGGTGGCCCCGCCCGTTGACGATGCAAAAGGTACGAATTCCAGAAACGGCCACCCGATGGGCAGGATCGTGCACATCAGCAACGTCAGAACCCGCATTGGCCCGGTTGTCATAAACTGCAACCGTTTGCCTGAATGCCGGTCAAAGAACGACGACGGCTTGCGCAGCCACCGCACGACGCTGTGCAGATGGGATGATTTCATCTGTTTGTTCAGCAGGAATTCCGGCAACCACAGCCGCTTGCGACCCCAAAGCGCCTGCGCGGACAGGATAAACACCAAGATCGCCATAAAAGTCGACATCCCGATCACACCGGACAGGGGCGACACCAGCAAGACCGACGCCAGCAAAATGAACGGCGTGATCGACCGGTCGCCGAACTCGTCCAGCACATCGCGCAATGTGACGTTTTCTTGCTCGGCGGCACTTTGCATCCCGTCCAGCAGGTCGTTCAAACTGTTGTTGGTCGCAGTCAGCATCAGACCCTCTAGATCAGCCTTCCAAGGCAAGCATCGCATTCAACCCTTCATGATATGTCGGGTATCTTGGCGTCCAACCCAACGCCTGCTTGATCAGGTCGTTCCGAACCTTTTTGCTTTCGGCATAAAAACTGCGCGCCATCGGGGTCATTTCAGCGTCTTCAATCGCGATGGCGGGCGGGGTCGGGACCCCCAGCAGCTTGGCCGCATAGGCGATCACATCTTGGGGTGGGGCCGGGTCATCGTCGCATAGATTATAGATCGCACCGGGATCCGGGTTGCGCAAAGACAGCTCCAACGCTTGGGCGATGTCATCGACGTGGATGCGTGAAAACACCTGACCGTTCTTGATGATGCGCCGTGCCGTCCCCGCGCGCACCTTGGCAAAGGGGCCGCGACCCAGGCCATAAATGCCCGCCAGCCGGAAAATATGCAGCGGCAGATCGGGAATGGCCTGCCAGCGTGCTTCGGCCTCCACCCGCGCTTGCCCTCGTTTGGTCGAGGGGCTGAGCGGCGTGGTTTCATCCACCCAATCGCCGCCGTGATCGCCGTAAACGCCGGTGGTCGACAGATAGCCAAGCCACCGCAGGTCGGGCGCTGCACGGGCGATATCATCCTGCACCCCGTTCAACACCGGATCACCGTCCGGCCCCGGCCCGGCTGACACAAGGATGTTGGGAAACTCTGCCACCAGCGTCGCCAGATCGGTGCCCGGCCAGACAATGGGTTCGACCCCGGTCGCGGCGATTTGATCCGCCTTATCAGCACTGCGCGTGGTACCAACAATGCGCCATCCTTGCGGGACCAACCGTTCTGCCAAGGCCCGCGCGCTGTACCCGTGGCCAATCGATAAAAGTGTTTTTTCCATCACAACATCACATTTCCAGCGGCAGTTTTATCCGCTTTTCTTTACTGACCAAGGCGTTGATCCGCGCGATATGTTCGGGCAGGCATTTGGTCGTAAAATCATAATTTTCAACCACATGCTGGCGTGCTGCTGGCCCTAGGTGGTTGTATTTTGTGGGGTTGGCCAAGACATCAACCACCTGATCCGCCAGCGCTTGGGGCTTGAAAAAGTCACACAGCAACCCGGTTTCGCCATGGGTAATTGCCTCGCGCACAGGTGCCACATCGGAGGCAACAATCGTCGCCTCCATCGACATGGCTTCAAGCAGCGACCAAGACAGCACAAAAGGCATCGTCAGATAAAGATGGCAGCGGCTGATCTGAATGATCTTCTGGTATTCAGCGTACGGCAACTTGCCCAGAAAATGCACCCGGCTCCAATCGATGTCTTTGCCGACCTCGGCCTCCATCTCGGCGCGCAGGCCGCCGGGGTGTTTGCTTTTGCCGCCATAGGACGTGTCATTGCCGCCCAGCACCAAGACCCGCGCATTGGGTCGTTCTTTCAGGATTTTGGGCAGGGCGCGCATGAACACATGAAACCCGCGCGTCCGCTCAAGGTTGCGGGCGATATAGGTCACGATCTCATCGTCGCGGGTTAATTCATGATCCAAGCGGCCCAGCTTTAGCGTCACCTTGGGGTTCGGTTTCAGCTGGTCCGTGCGAATGCCATCATGGCAAACATATAGCTTTCTATGAAAGCTTTGAGGGAAGCGGTCACGCTGCCAATAGGTCGGGCTAAGCCCCAGATCGACCGTTTCGATATTGGCCAGCGGCACAGCATTGCGCGCCCGCAGCAAAAATGCGGTATCCTCTGTCACCGGATCTTCTGGATCGAACCCCACGGGGCCACCCTTGTCGCTGTAAAAATATTCAAAGAAACCGATGATCGGCACATCTGGCCAAACATCTTTGAAAAAAGTCAGCTCGCCCCAACCCACATGCCCGATCACAATGTCAGGTTTGAACCCTTCGGTTTTTTCGATCCGCCTCGCAGCACGTGCAGCCCCCAAACCGTTTCCGGCGCATTCTTCCCAGTTTTTGGACAGGCCATAGGTGCCTTCGGCAGGCTTGTGGTGCGGTTTGTAGATACGCGTCGCCACCCCATCAAAGCTGGGCGGCTTTTGGCGCTGCGTCAGAAAGTAAATCTGGTGTTCACCCGTCTGCGCCAGCCACTGCACCAGCTCGCGATACTGGCCGGGCATATTCTGGTGAACAAACATGATCTTCATAAGTTTCGCCCGAAAGTGACCGCTGCGATTTCAGATAGCCCAAGCCAGCCGCGCATTGCAAACACTGCCGTTACTTGCCCTTCCAAACGGGATCGCGTTTCTCGGCAAAGGCGTGGGCCCCTTCCAGCTGATCCTCGGACGCATAAAGCCGGTCAACAGTCTCCAGCTGCCGCCCCGTGATCCGGTTCATGGCATCCTGAAATTTCGAATCCTCGGCGTCGCGCACAATTTCCTTGATCGCGGCATAGACCAACGGCGGGCCAGACGCCAAAAGCCGCGCCAGTTCCCATGCCCGGTCCATTAACTGATCCGCAGGCACGATCTCATTCACAAGGCCCCAACCTTTCGCTTCTGCGGCGTCAAACCAACGGCCAGTCAACAACAGCTCCATCGCGATGTGATAGGGGATACGCTTGGGCAGCTTTACGCTCGCGGCATCCGCCACCGTGCCAGACCGGATTTCAGGCAGCGCAAATGTCGCGTGATCCGCCGCCAATATCATATCCGCGCTCAGCGCCAGCTCTAGCCCGCCACCGCAGGCAATGCCGTTCACCGCCGCGATCACCGGCTTGTTCATGCCGCGCAATTCTTGCAACCCGCCAAAGCCGCCCACGCCATAATCATCATCCACGGCATCACCACCGGCGGCGGCTTTTAAATCCCAACCGGGGCAGAAAAACTTGGGGCCCGCCCCCGTGATAATCGCCACGCGCAGGTCAGGGTTATCGCGAAAATCGCGGAACGCCTCGCCCATCAATCGCGAGGTTTCCAAATCAATTGCATTCGCTTTGGGCCGGTCCAAGGTGACCAACAAAACGCTGCCGTCGGTTTCGGTTTTCACAACACTCATGACATGTTCCTTTTAGGTGCGGCGGATCAGGGCATCGACAGCAATGGCGCTGTCGATGCCACAGATCAGCGGGTTAACCTCAACCTCGCTGATCGCATCTTGATGCGCAATCACATAGGCCTGAACCGACATGATCGCCTTGGTAATCGCCCCAAGGTCTGCGCCCAGTTTGCCCCTATACCCGTTCAGCAAAGGCGCAATGCGCAAGCTTTGCAGCGCTTCTTGGATCTGCGCAGGTGTCACGGGCAACAGAATCGAAACGGTATCTTGCCAAAGCTCGGTCAGCACACCGCCCGCCCCGATGGTTAACAAAAACCCATGAGCAGGGTCGCGCGTTACGCCAATCAGCAGTTCAGCAACTGGGTTCTGCACCATCTCTTCTACCAGAAAACTGTCGGTGGGCATGGCTTTGGCGCGTGCCTCAACAGCGTCAGGGGTAAGCCCGACGATCACGGCACCGGCTTCTGACTTGTGGGCCAGCCCTTGACCTTTCAGCACAACCACACCGCCAATTTTGGTGGCAATCACACCAGCCTCAGCAGGGCTGTTTGCGACATGCCCTTTCGGCACCCGAAGTCCAAACGCGGCCAACATCCGTTTCGCCGCGCCCTCAGATATCAACTGCGCGTCGCGATCAGCACCGGGCTGTAAGGGCGGCACAGGGTCAGGCGACACATCAAACGCCGCTGCTTCGGCCGCTGCGATTGCTTCGCTCAGACCGCAGATCGGGGTGACACCCCCGGCAATCAACCGCTCGATTACGTCATGGGGCATCAATTCTGGCAAGGTCGCGACAACGGCAACGGGCCGTCCCGAACCGGCACGAATATTCAGCGCAGCTTGCGTGGCGCATTCCCAATCCTCCGCATCCGTATGTGGATAATCAACAATAACCAATGTCAGACCGATATGTTTATCTGCCATCGGCAACCACGCGGCTGTCATTTTCTCAACATCGCGCCAGATATAGGTGTTGTAGTCCAGCGGGTTCGACAGCGCGACCATTGGCCCAAGCGCATCGCGCAACGCCAGCTTTTGCACCTCGGTCAGGGTCGGAAATGACACCGCGCGACCATGTGCGGTGTCCGCGGCCAAACTCGCCTCTCCGCCCGAACAGCTGATCGAAGATAGCGACGGCGCGTCCAGACGCCGGTTGACATGCAGAACCTTCAACGTCTCAACAAAACTGGGCAAGTCCCGCAACCTGGCGATCCCCAATCGACGCAACAGCGCGTCGGCACCCGCATCCCCACCGGCAAGGGAGGCCGTATGCGACACGGTTGCACGCTGTGCCTGCTCTGACACACCGACCTTAAGCGCCACCAAGGGGATACTCTTTTCAGCCGCCGCTATAGCCAACCTGTGCCACGCAGACGTGTCCGAGAACCCCTCGATATGCAGACCAATGGCCGTGACACGCGGGTCATCCAGTAAAGCCAAGGCAATCTCGGCCTGCTTAGTCTGGGCCATATTTCCGCAGGTCACCATATAGGCAACCGGCAAGCCGCGCTGCTGCATGGTCAAATTGATCGCGATGTTGGACGACTGCGTCAGAATCGCGACGCCGCTGGCGACGGGGGCGCAACCATGCTGATCCGGCCATAAAAGCGCGCCATCCAAGGCATTGATAAACCCATAGCAGTTGGGGCCCAAAATCGGCATCGTACCTGCTGCTACCACCAACTGCGCCTGTAGCGCAGTTGCGGTCTCATCCTCAGCTTCTGCTTCTGAAAATCCCGACGCGAAACACACCGCACCGCCCGCCCCCATGGCCGACAATTCGGCAACCACATCAACTGTTGCAAGCCGGTTCACCCCGATAAAGGCAGCGTCCGGAACCTCGGGTAATTCAGCCAGCGCAGCGACGGACCTGATACCCTCAATGCTCACCCCTTTTGGATGAACAATATAAAGCGCACCTCGAAACCCCATTCGTTGGGATTGCCGGATAACCTGCGCGCCCCACGCCCCACCACCGATCAAAACAATCGATTTTGGCCGCAACAATCTATCAAGGCTGCGCCTCATATCCAGCCACGCACCAAAAGAGTTTTTATGCCTTCGGCAAGGATATTTAAGAGCCAGAGAATACGGGTCCGCCCCCTATCCAATATCGCAGATAGGGGGCTTCTCCGGCTACGGCCATCGGCGTCCCCGCCTGTACCACTCAGATAGGCTATCCTTCTGATGTTGAACAAATGCTTAAACGCTGCACCCATTTCCGCATTCTCTGGCTCTAAAATATCCCGGGGGGAGGGGCGTAAGCCCAGGGGGGCTGGCCCCCCTTCCCGGCCGATGCCGCAAGGCAGCGGAACTTTAGGCCCCCAATGCACGCAGCATCTCGCGGCTGATAATATGGCGCTGGATTTCGCTGGTACCGTCCCAAATCCGTTCTACCCGTGCGTCACGCCAGAAACGTTCAATCGGGTAATCATCCATCAACCCCATTCCCCCGTGCAGCTGCAAGGTTGCATCAGTCACGCGGGCCAGCATCTCCGAGGCATAAAGCTTGGCGCTGGCGATCTCTCGGTTGGCGGGCAGGCCTTTGTCCAAGCGATCTGCGGCGGCAAGTGTCAGCAGATCCGCCGCGTCAATCTCGGTGATCATATCGGCAAGTTGGAAGCTCACACCCTGAAATTTGCCGATCTTCTGACCGAACTGTTCACGGGTCGCGGCATAGTCCACCGCATAGTCAAACACCCTTCGCGCGCGGCCCACCGACATTGTCGCGACCGTAATGCGGGTCGCGTAAAGCCATGTGTTCATCACCTCGAACCCGCTATCGACCTCGCCCAACACCTGCGCGTCCGGCAGGCGGCAATCGTCGAATTCCAGGATCATGTTTTTATAGCCACGGTGGCTGACTGATTTGTACCCGTCGCGGATGGTAAAGCCCGGCGTGCCACGGTCCACCAGAAAGGCGGTGATCCGTTTTTTGGGGCCTTTGGGTGTCATATCTTCGCCGGTTGCGATGAAGACGATGATGAAATCGGCATGGTCCGCGCCCGAGATAAAATGTTTGGTCCCGTTCACCACCCAATCGCCGCCATCACGCCGCGCCATGCATTTCATGCCGCGCACGTCCGATCCGGCACCCGGTTCGGTCATCGCCAGCGCATCCATCCGTTCGCCGCGCACGGCGGGCATCAGATAGCGGTCGATTTGCTCACCCTCGCAGGCCATCAGGATACTCTGCGGCCGCCCGAAAAAGTGGTTTAGCGCCATTGATCCGCGCCCCAACTCGCGCTCGACCAATGCGAATTCCAGATGGTTCAGCCCCGCGCAGCCGACGCTTTCGGGGAAATTGCAGGCATAGAACCCCAACTCAATCGTCTTGCGCTTGATCTCGTCCGCGATCTCTTGCGGGACTTCGCCGGTTTGTTCGACCAATGTCTCGTGCGGGTAAATCTCTTTTTCGACAAAGCTGCGCACGGTGTCGGCGATCATCAGGCTCTCTTCGGACAGACCGTAATTCATTGCAGGCCTCCCGAAACGAAACGGTCACTGCGCATAGTTTGATCCTTCTTCGTCCAAAATCGCCTTAAGCTCTGCCAGATGGCGCGCATCTTGTTCAGGGTAGCTTTCCAACTCTTGCGCGGTTTTCTCTGCGATATCGTCGGGGATACGGCGCAAGGGCATGCCGGTTTGCAGGGCGCGAATATAGGTCTCGGCGGCGCGTTCGAAATAGAACAGGCGGTTGAAAGTATCTGCAACGGTATCGCCAATCACCAGCACACCGTGGCTGCCCATGATCATCACCTTTTGCTTGGGATCGGTCAGTAATCCGGCACAGCGGGTGCCTTCGTCCTCGAACGCCAACCCGCCGTAATCTTCGTCGATCACAACGCGGTTGAAAAACGTACAGCAGTTTTGATCAATCGGCGGCAGGCGGCTGTCTTGCAAGCTGGCCAATACCGTCGCGTGGATCGAATGCACATGCATCACACAGCGCGCGTGGGCGCAGGCGCGGTGCACGCCACCATGCAAACCCCAAGCGGTGGGATCAGGTGCATCCTGGCCTTTCAGCGTATCAGGGTTGTTGGCATCCACCTCGATCAGATCGCTGGCTTTGACCCTGCTGAAATGCACCTGGTTCGGGTTCATCAGGAACTTGGTGCCATCGTCATTCACAGCAAGGCTAAAGTGGTTTGCGACCCCTTCATGCATGTTCAACCGCGCGGTCCAGCGAAACGCGGCGGCCATATCGACCCGTTCCTGCCAGTGGTCCATGTTATGGCGGATTTGCGTCACGGTCATCGGTGTCTCCCTGATTTGCACAAGTGATCGGCTGTCCTTGCGTCGCATAACCTTGAACCTCGTGCAATCTTCGTGTCAACGTCAGGCATGACACATACTCCTTTCCCCTCTTGGCCCGATGTGGCTGCTCAATTGGTATCGGTCGCTGCGGGGCGCGCGGCGGCGGATATGATTATCACCGGCGGCACGTGGGTTAATGTCCACACCCGCGAGATGTTACCTGATCATGACATTGCCATTGTCGCAGGCCGCATTGCGTTTGTTGGCCCCGATGCGCAGCATTGTAGGGGCGATGATACGCAGGTGATCGACGCCAAAGGGCGCTATATGATCCCCGGTTTGTGCGACGGGCATATGCACATCGAAAGCGGCATGTTGACGCCTGCAGAATTTGCCCGCGCGGTGATCCCCCACGGCACCACGTCGATGTTCACCGACCCGCATGAGATCGCCAATGTTTTGGGCCTCGAAGGTGTGCGGATGATGCATGACGAGGCGTTATTGCAACCGATCAATATTTTTACCCAGATGCCGTCCTGTGCGCCCTCGGCACCGGGGATGGAGACAACGGGTTTTGAGATCACCGCCGAAGATGTGGCCGAGGCAATGGAATGGCCCGGCATCATTGGTCTGGGCGAGATGATGAACTTTCCCGGTGTCACCAATGGCGACCCCAAGATGCTGGCCGAGATCGCCGCGACACAGCGGGCCGGCAAGACGGTCGGCGGGCATTATGCATCGCCCGATCTGGGCCCCGCCTTTGCCGCCTATGTGGCGGGCGGGCCAGCGGATGATCACGAGGGCACCTGCGAGGCCGACGCGATTGCGCGGATGCGTCAGGGGATGCGGTCGATGATCCGGTTGGGGTCGGCGTGGTATGACGTGGAAACGCAGATTACGGCGATCACGGAAAAGGGGCTGGATTCGCGCAATATGATCCTGTGCACCGATGATTGTCATTCCGGCACCTTGGTCAATGACGGGCATATGAACCGGGTCGTGCGTCACGCGATTGACTGCGGCTGTGATCCGCTGGTTGCTTTACAAATGGCGACGATCAACACGGCAACCCATTTCGGGCTGGAGCGCGAGATTGGGTCGCTTACCCCCGGACGGCGGGCGGATGTGATCCTGACCTCTGATCTGAAGACCCTGCCGATCGAGACGGTGATCGCACGTGGGCAGATCGTGGCGCAGGCCGGCGAATGTGTGGTGGATTGCCCGCATTACGACTGGCCGGACGCCGCGCGGCAAACGGTGCATATGGGCAAGACGCTGGATGCGTCTGATTTTGTAATTAAGGCCCCCAAAGGCGCAAATGCGGTCACTGCGAATGTGATCGGCGTCGTCGAAAATCAGGCCCCCACCCGCGCGCTGAAATTCGAACTGCCGGTGACCGAAGGGCGCGTGCAGGCCACCGGCGAAGTATGCCAGATCGCACTGGTTGAACGGCATCGTGCAACGGGCACCGTGGTAAACGCCTTTGTCTCGGGGTTTGGCTACGAGGGGCCGATGGCCATGGCATCCACTGTGGCCCATGACAGCCACCACATGATTGTTGTCGGCACCGATGCCGACCACATGGCGATGGCTGCAAACCGACTGGGCGAGGTCGGCGGCGGCATCACTATCTTTAAAGACGGCAAAGAGCTTGCCCTGGTCGAGCTGCCCATCGCCGGATTGATGTCCGATAGCCCGGCATCCGAGGTGGCCGAAAAGACCGAAGCCATGATGCAAGCGATGCGCGACTGTGGCTGCACCCTGAATAACGCCTATATGCAGCATTCCCTGCTTGCCCTTGTTGTCATCCCCGAATTGCGGATATCGGACCTTGGGCTGGTGGATGTCCGTAGCTTTGAATTTATCCCAGTGTTAGAGCCGCATTCATGACCCGTATTCTAAGCCCCGACAGCCCGCCCGCTGAGCAATTTACCGATGCGACAAAAGCAGTGGAGCGGTTGATATCGCTGTACCAGCAGGCGACCGGCTTTCTGACCGAGCATTTTCAGAAAGCCATGGATGATGCGGCGCCGGACACCCGGATCAGGGCGTTCTATCCTGAAATCCGTTTCACGACGTCAAGCTATGCGCAGGTTGATTCGCGGCTGTCCTTCGGTCACGTATCTAGCCCCGGCACCTATGCCGCGACGATCACGCGGCCCGAATTGTTTAAACACTACCTGACACAACAAATCGGTCTGCTGATTGAAAACCACGGCCAGCCCGTTGTCATCGACGTGTCCGATACGCCGATCCCGGTCCATTTTGCTGTGTCCGGCGATGCCGCGATTACGGTCCCTCACGATGGGGCCGCAGAATTCACACTGCGCGATGTGTTCGATGTGCCCGATCTTAGCACCACAAATGATGACATCGTGAACGGCACATATACGCCGCCAAACGGTGTGGGTGCCTTGGCACCTTTCACTGCGCAACGTGTCGATTATTCACTGGCGCGGCTGGCCCATTACACGGCGACCGATCCCGATCATTTCCAGTGTCACGTGCTGTTCACCAACTACCAGTTCTATGTGACCGAGTTCGAGGAATACGCACGCGCCATGCTGCGCGACCCTAACAGCGGATATACATCGTTTGTATCGACCGGCGATGTAGAGATCACCGATGGCGATGCGCCTTTGCCCGGCACGGGCAAGACACCGCAAATGCCGACCTATCACCTGAAGCGGGCAAACGGGTCGGGCATCACGCTGGTCAACATCGGCGTTGGTCCGTCGAATGCGAAAACCGCCACGGACCACATCGCCGTGTTGCGCCCCCATGCGTGGTTGATGGTCGGCCACTGTGCCGGTCTGCGCAACACGCAACAGCTTGGCGATTTTGTGCTGGCCCACGCCTATCTGCGCGAGGACCACGTGCTGGACGATGACCTGCCGGTTTGGGTGCCCATCCCCGCGTTGGCTGAAATCCAGATCGCGTTGGAAGACGCCGTTGAACAAGTGACCCAGCTTGAGGGGTACGAGCTGAAGCGCATCATGCGCACCGGCACTGTGGCCACCATCGACAACCGCAATTGGGAATTGCGCGATCAATCTGGCCCCGTGCAACGCCTGTCGCAATCACGCGCCGTCGCGTTGGACATGGAAAGCGCCACAATCGCAGCAAACGGATATCGCTTCCGCGTGCCTTACGGCACACTCTTATGCGTGTCCGACAAGCCCCTGCATGGTGAGTTAAAGCTGCCCGGCATGGCCTCCGGATTCTATAAAACGCAAGTTGCACGCCATCTGATGATCGGAATTCGCGCCATGGAATTGCTGCGCGATATGCCGCTGGAAAGGCTTCACAGCCGAAAACTGCGTTCATTTGAAGAAACCGCCTTCCTTTAAACGTGTAAAAAAGCAGAAAAGCGCATGTTTTCGCTCATTTTCAGCACCTATTCGTTGTGTTCTCACACAACATACCGTTACATTCTGCCCGTGAGGCCCTAATCCGGGCGGACGAAGGAGAAAAAAAGATGGCTACAAAACCAATGACAAAAACCCAGCTCGTCGCAGCTCTGGCCGATGAAATGGGCACAGACAAAAAAGCGGCTGGCTCTGCACTTGATGCAGTATGTGCTTTGATCACAAAAGAAGTCTCCGGCGGCGGTGCTGTGACACTTCCTGGCATCGGCAAAATCTATTGCCGTGAGCGTCCAGAGCGCATGGTTCGCAACCCTGCGACCGGCGAACAGTTCAAAAAAGAAGCGGACAAGGTCGTTAAGATGACCATCGCAAAAGCGTTGAAAGACAGCGTTAACGGCTAAGTCTGGCAACAGATTTATCCAAAAGGGTCGCCTTCGGGCGGCCCTTTTTTATTGCCACCGACGCACCGCCCCTTGCGCATCAAACCTATCTGGGAAAAGGTCGGCCGACCTCAGGTTTCAGAAAGGCTGCCCATGGATATTCGCGCAATTCTCGTGGGGCTTGCCTTTGCTTTCATGTGGTCCTCCGCCTTTACCTCGGCCCGTATTATCGTCGCTGATGCGTCGCCACTGATGGCCCTTTCGGCGCGCTATCTTATCTCGGGGTTGCTGGGGGTCGGTATCGCGCTGGCCTTGGGGCAAACCTGGCGACTGACCAAAGCGCAGTGGCGCGCGACAATCATCTTTGGCATCTTGCAAAACGCCGTATATCTGGGCCTGAACTTTGTCGCAATGCAGACGGTCCAAGCCTCACTGGCCGCGATCATCGCATCAACAATGCCGCTCTTGGTTGGCTTGGCCACTTGGATTTTCCTTGGCGAAAAACTGAAACCACTGGGCATTGCCGGTTTGGTCGCGGGCGTGGTCGGCGTGTCGATCATCATGGGTGCGCGGATCAGCGGTGGTGTCGATATGATGGGGCTGACGCTATGCGGGATCGGTGTGCTGGCCTTGACCGCCGCAACCTTGCTGGTGCGCGGGGCCACGTCAGGTGGCAACTTTATGATGGTTGTGGGCCTGCAAATGCTGGTGGGCTGCGTGACGCTATCGATTGCGACGCTGCTGTTCGAGACCCCGCATATCACCCCAAGCTGGACGCTGCTTGCCGCGTTTGCCTATACCTGCTTGGTGCCCGGTCTGCTGGCCACCGTTGCCTGGTTCTGGCTGGTCAACCGCATCGGCGCAACGCGTGCTGCAACCTTTCACTTTTTGAACCCGTTTTTCGGCGTGGCAGTTGCGAGTGTACTGCTCAGCGAACCCTTAGGCGGTCAGGATATCCTTGGCGTGATCATCATCACCTTTGGCATTCTGGCCGTTCAAATTTCGCGGCAACGCGCCGCCTAAAGAAACCGGACTGGAGTTTTGAAAAACTCCGTCACCGCCCCATATAATATATTAAGATCGCAAAGGAGACATCCATGCCAAAGTATCAAAAGACACCCGACGCCGTCGCGGCCCTGTCGCCAGAGGAATACCGCGTCACCCAACAAAGCGGGACAGAGCGCCCCGGCACGGGCAAACTGCTCAGCAACAAAGAGCCGGGCATTTACGTCGACATCGTTTCGGGCGAGCCTCTGTTTGCGTCAGCCGATAAATACGAATCCGGTTGCGGGTGGCCCAGTTTCACCAAGCCGATTGAACCGGCTTATGTAAGCGAATTGCGTGACGACACCCTCGGCATGATCCGCACCGAAGTGCGCAGCACCCATGGCGACAGCCATTTGGGGCATGTCTTTCCCGATGGTCCGCCCGACCGTGGCGGGCTACGGTATTGCATCAACTCGGCCTCGCTCCGCTTTGTGCATCGCGACGATATGGAGGCCGAAGGATATGGCGATTACATCAATCAGGTGGAGGACCTAGCATGACACAACAACGCGCAGTATTGGCCGGCGGATGCTTTTGGGGCATGCAAGATTTGATCCGTAAACGCGATGGGGTCATTTCAACCCGTGTCGGGTATTCCGGCGGTGACGTGCCCAACGCAACCTATCGTAATCACGGCACCCATGCAGAAGCGATCGAAGTTATCTTTGACAACGCGGTGCTAAGCTATCGTGACTTGCTGGAAATGTTCTTTCAGATTCACGATCCGTCGACGATCAACCGTCAGGGCAATGACCGCGGGCTAAGCTATCGGTCGGCAATCTACTATGAAAACGATGATCAAAAGGCCGTCGCACTGGACACAATCGCTGACGTAGACGCATCGGGCATCTGGCCGGGCAAAGTCGTCACCGAAGTCGAACCCGTTGGCGATTTCTGGGAAGCAGAGACCGAGCACCAAGACTACCTTGAGCGGATTCCAAATGGCTATACCTGCCATTTCCCGCGCCCCGATTGGGTTTTGCCCAAACGTGCGGCTGCTGAATAAGCTGCTCTTAATACCTGATTAAAGCTGGGGGGCACCCCCGAGTCGTTAACGTACCGCCAGTGGATTTCTCCGCTGGCGGTTTACTTTTTAACGTACAGCAACGCATTCCCCCCACTTTCGCAAGAGAAACGCGCGCTTAACTAGTTATGTGGTCGCGGATTGGTCAGCGAATATTGTCACTGCGCTCCGATACCGCGCGCAGCACTAGTGATTAAATATGGCGATACCATGGTCACCACGCAATTTATTAACAAAAGGTTAACAAAATCTTGATTACGTTAATATTTATCCGTTCGCAATTCTGGGGCGGCCGGTCGCCTCGACCGTAATCACGGCTTCGATGAACACCTGACGGCTCTCCACGCTGGTGGTTCGTATATCGCGCGTCGCATTCACTTGAAGGTCCGCCACACCAGCGGTCTGCGCAGATGAAATCGCTTTCTGGCGCAAAGCATCCTCAAGCTGCTTAATCGCGCTGGCCTGATCGGTGAAATCCTGTGGCCCGCTGTCCAGATGCACCCGATACCGCCCCTCGCTGGGCGAAGTCACCGTGCCGCTTTCGCGCATTGTGACGCGGCCCACCACGGCACCGATGGCATTTGCCACATCCGCGTGTTCCGGCAAAATCATCTGCGCGCCAAGCGCGGCTCCGACCGCAGGATAATAAGCCGCCGCAGACGCACCCAATCCGATCACGGGGACATTCAGCGCCGCATCTATCCGCAAAAGTCCCCGATGCCCCGTTAACCCCCGTTGCAGCAACACATGACGCGCCAGTACCTCGGGGGCGGCATCGAACGCCGGATCTTCCTCTGCAAAAGCGGTTTCCAGCAACGCCAACGCCGTTTGATGGGTCAACTGATCCACGATCATCTGCGCCATTACATCAGGATCAGGTGCCAACATATTGCCCGCCCCCGTCCGCCGACGGCCGAACAGCGCCAGGGCCTTGCGCGCAGCATCTGCATCCCACATCTCAACCCGGCCCAACACATGGCTGGCGTCCGACGGGGTCACACCCGCAATCTGCACCAGACCCCGCTCAACCAACCGCTGCAGCGCACCGGTTTCGATGCGCGAACGTAAGATTTTACCCAGCGGATGCACCCCATCGCCGATGCGTTCAAGCAGGGTGCTTTCCCGAGGGCCGATGCCTTCGTGGGTTTGCCCGGCGACAGCCCGCACAAACCTTGCATCAAATTCACCCGGTGTCGCGCTGCGCAATTGCGCGTCCAAGGCGTCGTGAACAATATCCGGCGCATCAACCGCCACCAGCGAGACCGGCAATAAACGTCGCGGCCCCAACGTAATACCGCCCTGCAGCCCTTCGGTCAGGAAATGCACCTCGCTATCGCCGCCCAGCCCCGTCGTGCGCATGGCCACGGCTTCGACCATCGTGCGGTAGGGTCCGACCTGCGCACCCGCGGGATCAATTGCGGGCCGCCCCTCCCGCAACAAGGCGACATCGGTTGTGGTCCCGCCTATGTCGCTGACCAACGCATGATCGGCACCCGTCATCCAACGCGCCCCGACGATGGACGCCGCAGGCCCGCTTAGGATCGTCTCGATCGGGCACTCGCGGGCTTGGCCCGCTGAAATCAGCGCCCCATCTCCGCGCACCACCATCAACGGGGCCGTTACGCCAATCTCGGTCAGGACATCCTCGGCGCGGCCAATCAGCCGGTCAATCATCCCGATCAAACGCGCGTTCAAAACAGCCGTCAGCGCGCGTTTCGGCCCGTTCAACTTGGCCGACAATTGATGCGACGATGAAACCGGCTTGCCCGTCAATTGCGTCACCAGATCGGCGACACGCAGCTCATGCGCAGGGTTGCGCGTGGCGAACTGGCTGGCGACAGCAAAACCGCTCACATCACCTTTGTGCTGCTCAAGAAAGGCAATCAGTGCCGCCTCATCCAGCGGGGTCGCTTCGCTGCCAGCGTGGTCATGACCGCCGGCCAAGATCAGATACGGATCGCCCTTTAACGCATCGGCCAAGCCATGGGCCTGCAAATCCCGTTCCTTAAAGCCGACATAGATCAACGCAACACGACCGCCCTGCCCTTCGACCAGCGCATTGGTCGCCAGTGTAGTCGACAGCGATGCAAGCGACACATCAGCCGCATTAACATCCGCCTTGGTCAACACCGCACGCACAGCGTTTCCGACGCCAATCGCAAGATCATTCCGGGTGGTCAGCGCCTTGGCCGACGCAATCACAGTCTTTTCGTCACGGATCAAAACCGCATCCGTATAGGTTCCGCCGGTATCAACACCCAGAAGCAACGCCATCGTCTTCTCCTTGCACTATTGCCACGGGTGTAGTGATAACGCCGTTCAGGTCCAGCCCGTTTGCGTCATTTTGCGGCCAAGCGGGCCATCGCCCAACGCGCCGCCTCCGCCACGGTGGCATCGGGATCATGGATCAAGCCTTGCGCCGCTGTCGCAAGCCCCGGCTGGCCCGAATTCCCGATGGCGTACAGAACATTGCGGATGAACCGGTCCCGCCCGATCCTCTTGATCGGTGATCCGGAAAACCGCGCGCGAAAGGCCGCGTCATCAAGCGTAGCAAGCTCCGCCAGATCTGGTGCACCGACCCCGCCGTGATAGCGCATATCGCTGGCCGCAACGGCGAACTTGTTCCACGGGCATGCCGCAAGGCAATCATCGCAGCCGTAAATCCGGTTGCCCATCTTGCTACGCAGCTCCAGATCAACCGGGCCTTTATGTTCAATCGTCAGATAGGAAATGCAGCGCCGCGCATCCAGCCGGTAGGGCGCTGGAAATGCATCTGTCGGACAGGCATCCAAACACGACCTGCAAGACCCGCAATGGTCAACCTCGGCCCCGTCAACAGGCAGCTCAAGCGTGGTGAAAATCGCGCCCAGAAAGGCCCAGTTCCCCCAATCACGGCTCAGCAAATTGGTGTGCTTGCCCTGCCACCCCAGCCCCGCCGCTTGGCCCAACGCCTTTTCCGGCACGGGCGCGGTATCGACAAACACCTTCACCTCGCAGGTTTCCTGCTCGATCAGCCAACGCGCTAACCGCTTGAGACGCTTTTTAACAATGTCATGATAATCGCGGCCATGCGCATAAACAGATATCGCGGCCTTATCCGTATGATCTAATACCGCCGTCGGATCATGCTCGGGCGCATAGCTTTCTGCCAGCATAATGACTGACCTCGCTTCGGGCCACAAAGCCGCAGGATCACCGCGCCACGCCATCCGGTCCGCCATCCACGCCATCTGCCCGTGATACCCGGCCTCGACAAAGGCGGCCAACCGCGCAGGCACTTCCGGAACATCCGATGGGCGGCACACTTTGCAGGCCACAAACCCCTCGGCCAAGGCCTGAGCCACCAAACGATCCTTTAAATCGTCCATGTCTTCTCTGGCTCTGAAATATCCTCGGGGGTTTGGGGGCAGACAGCCCCCAACGTTTTCCGCTTAAAAATCAAGGTCATTATAGTGCTTTGGCGGCGGAAACCCCGGTACTTGATCGGCCAGCAACGATCTAAACGCAGGGCGCGATTTGATCTTGGCGTACCAATCCTTCACCACGTCAGACCGGTTCCAATCCACGTCCGAGATATAATCAAGCGACGACAAATGCGCGGCCGCCGCGAAATCGGCCAGCGTCATGACATCGCCCGCCAGCCACCGACGATGGTCCAGCAACCACGCCATGTAATCGATGTGGTATTTGATCGCTTTGGCACCGTCCTTGACGTTGCGGCTGTCTGGGAAACCCTGGCCCATGACCTTTTTGTTCACGCGCTCATACAGCAGCTTTGATGTCACTTCGGCATGGAATTTGTCATCAAACCAGCTGACCAGACGGCGCACTTCAAGGCGCTGAACCGGATCGCTTGGCATCAGGGACGGTTCCGGGCGGGTTTCCTCGATATATTCGCAGATCGCCGCGCTTTCAGACATCATGACGCCGTCCAACTGCAAAACGGGCACCTTACCGGCCGGGTTTCTACGCATGAAATCAGGGTCTTGCTCCCAATATCGTTCCTCTACCCGCTCAACCTCGATCTTCTTTTCGGCAAGGCTAAGCCGGACCTTGCGACAGAAAGGAGAAAGAGGGACGTGAAACAGGCGGGCCATATGGGGATCCAAAACTAGGGTTGAGCTTATCCACTCATGCCTGTGTTAACTGGCATTTTCAACTCTCGAAACAAGCGGCGCGCCCATCCTTGCTGATTGTCGCCGCCCCGTCGCGGATCCGCGCGGTCCGCTTTTTGGTATAGCTGCCGGGGTTTGATGCAGACCGGGTTTTGGGCGATGGCAATATCGCGGCAATCCGTGCGGCTTGGGTCGGCGACAGGTTCGCGGGGGTGACGCCAAAGTAATAATGGGCCGCCGCATCAACACCAAACACACCTTCGGAAAACTCTGCGACGTTCAGGTAAACCTCGACAATACGGCGCTTGGACCAGATCGCCTCGACAAGCGGGGTAATCGCGGCTTCCAGCGCTTTTCGCACCCATGTGCGCCCATGCCAAAGATAGACATTCTTGACCGTTTGCTGGCTTAGGGTCGACGCGCCACGGTTCGATCCTTCGGCAATTGCCTTTTTAATCGCCGGCAGGTCAAAACCCCAGTGATTGCAAAAATTCGCATCCTCAGCCGCCACAACGGACCGCGCCATAACCGGGGCGATATCCTCAAGCGGGACCCATTGATGATCAACACCACCCAACCTGCGCGACTCGCTGAACATATAGGGTGTCGTGGGCGGATTTATCACGGCGAACAGCAAGATAAATGCAAGCAAAATCCCGACAATGACCAACATCACCTTCAACGCCGCACGTATCACGCGCTGCTTAAAGCTCTTGCGGGGTTTCGCGGCCGCTTTGGTCTTTTTCGATGTTGCGCGTTTAGCCATGGGCACCAGCTATACTGCCCAGAGCGGTTCTTGTGAACGGGCGTTACACCCTGAAATCGCCTTTTGCCGGATGCGTGGCCTTACGCAGCAATCAGCCGAGCATGATACGCAGTCATGCCCGGCTGTTTTCCAAACCCTATTCGGCGGGGATCGCTTTGCTATCGTGGCTCAGCGGTGCCGGAATATGGATCAACATCTCTTTCGGGCAGATCTGCACGAAATGATCCTTTTCAATCGACCAATGCTGGAGGATATCAGCAGCTTTACGGCTGTTGGTTTCCTCCAAATGCCGCTCGATCAGCGTTTTCAGCTCGTTTTCCCAATGATCCACGGTGACCGGGCAGGTCACAAGCGTTTCTGTGTTCAACATTGCATCCGCACGCCCCTCGGGATCATAGAGATAGGCCATCCCGCCCGTCATACCGGCACCAAAGTTGGCACCGATGCTGCCAAGGATCACTGCAACACCACCGGTCATATACTCACAACCGTTGCTACCGCAGCCCTCGATCACCACATGCGCGCCCGAGTTGCGCACCGCAAAACGTTCGCCTGCGCGGCCCGCTGCGAACAAGAACCCTTTGGTCGCACCGTATAGAACCGTGTTCCCGATAATGGTGTTCTCGGCCGCAGTGATCGTGCTGGCCATGGATGGGCGTACAACGATTGTGCCCCCCGACAGCCCCTTACCGACATAGTCATTGGCATCGCCGGACACTTCCAGTTTCAACCCCGGTGCTGCAAACGCGCCAAGGCTTTGACCGGCAGAACCTGTCAGTTTCACTGTCAGGTGATCCGGCTGCAACTGGTTGTTCATGCCAAAGCGGCGAATGATATGGCTGGATGTCCGCGTGCCAACGGTACGGTGCGTGTTTTGCACCGCATAGCTCAGCTGCATCTTTTCCCCGTCTTCAAGGAACCGCGCAGCGTCGCGCACGATTTCAGCGTCCAGCGTATCCAACACAGCATTGCGTGGTTTGTTGCGGTCATAAACGATCTCGGACGCGCCATCGACGGTGATCAACAGCGGGTTAAGGTCCAGATCATCCAAGTGGGCAGAGCCACGGCTGACCTGCGCCAGCAAATCGGCACGGCCAATCACGTCATCCAAGCTGCGCGCACCGATGGACGCAAGCAATTCGCGTACTTCGGTGGCGTAGAAGGTAATCAGGTTCACGACCTTATCCGCATTACCGGTGAACTTGCCGCGCAACGCCTCGTCTTGGGTACAGACGCCCACGGGGCAGGTGTTCGACTGGCACTGACGCACCATGATACAGCCCATCGCGATCAGCGCGGCGGTACCGATGCCGTATTCTTCGGCGCCCATCATTGCCGCCATGACAATGTCGCGACCTGTGCGCAAACCGCCATCGGTCCGCAGGGTCACGCGGTCACGCAGGTTGTTCATCGACAACACCTGATGCGCCTCGGTCAGGCCCATTTCCCATGGCAAACCTGCATATTTGATTGAGGTCGCAGGCGATGCACCGGTGCCACCATTGTGGCCCGAGATCAGGATGATATCCGCCTTGGCCTTGGCCACACCGGCGGCAATCGTGCCAACACCCGAAGACGCGACCAGCTTCACGGTCACCTTACAGCGCGGGTTGATCTGCTTGAGGTCATAGATCAGCTGCGCAAGGTCTTCGATCGAATAGATGTCGTGGTGCGGTGGCGGGGAAATCAGCGTCACGCCCTTGGTCGAATGGCGAAGACGGGCAATCAGGTCGGTGACCTTCATACCGGGCAGCTGGCCACCCTCGCCGGGCTTGGCACCTTGGGCGACTTTGATCTCCAGCTCTTCGCACTGATTCAGGTATTCGGCGGTCACACCGAAACGGCCCGACGCCACCTGTTTGATCTTGGCCGACGGGTTGTCACCGTTGGATTCAGGTACAAAGTGCGCCGGATCCTCGCCACCTTCGCCGGAATCCGACTTGGCCCCGATGCGGTTCATCGCAACGTTCAGCGTTTTATGCGCCTCTGGCGACAACGCGCCCAGCGACATACCGGGGGTCACGAAACGCTTGCGGATCGCGGTGATGCTTTCGACTTCTTCAATCGGGATCGCCTCACCCAGCGGTTTGATATCCAGCAGGTCGCGCAGATGGATCGGCGGGTTGCTTTGCATCTTGGCGCTGTACTGCTTCCACATCTGATAGGACGCTTTGTTGCAGGCCATTTGCAGCATGTGCATCGACGACGCTTCCCAAGCGTGAGTCTCGCCCGAGGTGCGCGCCTTGTAGAAGCCGCCAATGGGCAGCACGGTGCCATCACCCTTCCAGCCACGGGCATGCACGGCTTCGGCTTTACGCTGAATACCTGTGGTGCCGATGCCGCTGATACGGCTGGTCATGCCGGGGAAGTATTCGGCACACATCGCACGGCTGAGGCCAACAGCCTCAAAATTCAGACCGCCACGGTAAGACGACACAACGGAAATACCCATCTTGGCCATGATCTTGAGCAACCCTTGGTCAATCGCCTCGCGGTAGCGGGCCATTGCGGTGGTCAGGTTCACGTCCAGCAGGCCACGTTCAATACGGTCAGCCAGTGAATCTTCGGCAAGATAGGCGTTCACCACGGTCGCACCACAGCCGATCAGAACGGCAAAGTAATGCGGGTCAACACATTCAGCCGAACGGACGTTCAGCGATGTGAATGTGCGCAGGCCCTTGCGGGTCAGCTGGCTGTGCACGGCAGAGGTCGCCAAGATCATCGGCATAGCCACCCGGCCCTCGCCGCTGAACTGGTCGGTCAGCACGATGTGCCCGGCACCGGAACGCACGGCATCTTCGGCCTCGTCGCGGATACGGCGCAAGCCTTCGTTCAGGTTACTACCACCGGGTTCAAAACTACAGTCGATGGTCACGGAATCCGCGTTGAATTCACCCATCAGCTGATCGAATTGCGCGTTGGCAAGGAACGGGCTGTCGAGCACCAAAATCTCGGTCTGGGCGCTGGATTCATCCAACACGTTTTTCAGGTTACCGAAACGTGTTTTCAGGCTCATCACCCGGAATTCGCGCAAGCTGTCGATCGGCGGGTTTGTGACCTGGCTAAAGTTCTGGCGGAAGAAGTGGCTAAGCGGCCGGTACTGGTTCGACAGAACCGCGGACGGGGTATCATCGCCCATCGACGCCAATGTTTCTTTGCCATCCTCGGCCATCGGGGCAAGGATTTGTTCGAGGTCTTCGATGGTATAACCCGCAGCCACCTGACGGCGGCGCAGTTCATTGCCTTCGAACAACGGCTTTTCGTCAATGTTGCTCAGCGCTTCGTCAAGTTCGTTGATCTTGCCGACCCATTCGCCGAAGGGACGGGATGCTGCCAGTTTGTCCTTGATCTCGGTATCGCCGAACATCTTGCCTTCTTCGATATCGACAGCCAGCAATTGACCGGGGCCAAGCGCGCCTTTGTGGATCACATTGGCCTCGTCTTGCGGGACCATGCCCGCCTCGGAACCGGCGATCAGCATACCATCGGCAGTCACGACGTAACGCATGGGGCGCAGACCGTTGCGGTCAAGACCGGCGCAAACCCAACGACCATCGGTCATCGCTAGGGCAGCGGGGCCGTCCCACGGCTCCATCACCGAGTTGCAATAGGAATACATGTCGCGCCATGCTTCGGGCAGCTCAACCGCCTGCTTGGACCATGATTCAGGTACCAGCATGGTTTTCGCCATCGGAGCGTTGCGGCCCGCGCGGACCAGAACCTCGAACACCGCGTCCAAGGCCGCAGAGTCAGACGACCCCGCAGCGACGATTGGTTTGATGTCTTCGGCCATGTCGCCGAATGTACCCGACGCCATGCGGATTTCGTGCGACTTCATCCAGTTCAGGTTGCCCTTAAGGGTGTTGATCTCGCCGTTATGGGCCAACATGCGGAAGGGCTGCGCCAGCCACCACTGCGGGAAGGTGTTGGTAGAATAACGCTGGTGATAGATCGCAAAGGCGGATTCGAACCGGTCATCCATCAGATCGGGATAGAAGTTGGCCACGTCCTGGGCCAGCATCATGCCTTTGTAGATGATCGACCGGCAGGACATCGACGCGATATAAAGCGTTGGCACTTGCGCGGCGAGCGCGGCCTTTTCGATCCGGCGGCGGATCACATACAATTCGCGCTCGAATGTTTCCTCATCCACGCCTTTGGCGTTCGAGATCAGGATTTGTTCAATCTCGGGGCGGGTGGCGTTCGCCTTTTCACCCAGCACAGAGATATCAACCGGCACGTGGCGCCAGCCATAGATGTAGTACCCCATGCGCAGCACTTCGGTTTCAACGATGGTCCGGCAGGTTTCTTGCGCGGCAAAGTTGGTGCGCGGCAGGAACACCTGACCCACGGCGATCAGTTCCCCCTCGCGCGGGCTGTGACCTGTGCGCCGCACCTGATCATAGAAAAAGTTGACCGGAATTTGTACGTGAATGCCCGCGCCATCGCCGGTTTTACCGTCGGCATCAACAGCACCACGGTGCCAGATCGCCTTGAGCGCTTTGATGCCCGACAAAACCACATCGCGGCTGCACGAACCGTCAATGTTCACCACAAGGCCAACACCACAGGAAGAATGCTCTTCTTCCTCGGAATATAGACCGTTCTCGGCCATATACGCGCGTTTCGCTTCTTCGCGGGCCACCCAGGCGTCATCATACTTGGTCATTGGGCTTCTCCTTCATCGGGCGCAAACAGCGCAAAAGTTTGTTTTCTAGTCAGTTTCTGATGATCACCAGCAAGGGCATATCCCTGCGGACACTCATCAGTGAAATATTCTATGGCCAAGGCGGCACCGCCTGCGTTTTCAAACAGGCCAGCGGCCAGATTGCGCGAATTATCGTGGATCAACCCGTACCAAAGCGTCGATCCGCATTCCTCGCAAAAGGCGCGCTGCGCCCAATCCGAGGATTTGAAGACTTTGACAGGGCCGTTTATGGCAATGCTGTCCTGATCCGCGCGGATGTTCACAAAAACCGAAGACGTATGTTGCTGACACATGGTGCAATGACAGGCTCGCAAAATGGGGTCAGACGCGGTCGCTGTGACCGTGACTGCACCGCACATGCAGCGGCCTGACAATTCCAGTGGTGTCTTAACTTCGTTCAATCTTTGCTTCCCAGTCTGGTGGCTATTGGCCGCTTATTCGGCAGCGATGGCAGTTGACGCGCCTATTTTTTCAAGGATCGCCTGTGCGCAATCGCGCCCGTCCTTGATCGCCCAAACAACCAACGACGCGCCGCGCACGATGTCACCCACGGCATAGACGCCATCAAGGTCGGTCGCACCCGTGATGTAATCGGCCTTGATCGTGCCCCAGCGGTTCACGGGCAATTCTGGTGTGTTCCACAGGGTTGGCAGATCTTCGGGCTCAAAACCAAGCGCCATGATGACCAGATCGGCCTCTTCGACGTAGTCAGCCCCTTCGATCACTTCGGGTGCCTGACGGCCCGAGACATCCGGCGCGCCAAGACGCATCTTTTGCACCATAACACCTGTGACCGGATCGCCGACAAACCCTTTGGGCGCGGACAGCCATTCGAATACTACGCCTTCTTCCTCGGCGTTTTGTACTTCGCGCTGGCTGCCGGGCATGTTGGCGCGGTCGCGGCGGTACAGACATTTGACCGATGTGGCACCCTGACGGATCGACGTCCGCACACAGTCCATCGCGGTATCGCCACCGCCGATGACAACGACCTTTTTGCCATGGGCGTTCAGACGGCCGGATTCAAATTCCGCGACCGTGTCACCAAAGCTTTTGCGGTTGCTGACGGTCAGGAAATCAATCGCACGCTCAAGACCAACACCACCCACGCCGGGGGCCTGAATCTCGCGGGTTTTGTACACACCAGTCGCGATGATCACCGCGTCATGCTTGGCCCGAATATCGGCAAAGCTGATGTCGACACCCACATCGCAGTTCAGCTCAAACTTGACCCCACCTTGGGCAAGCTGGTCATTGCGGCGCATCACCACGTCTTTTTCCAGTTTGAAACCGGGGATGCCGTAGGTCAGCAAACCACCCGCGCGGTCATAGCGGTCATAGATGGTGACCTGCACGCCCTGACGGCGCAATACGTCCGCAGCGGCCAGACCACCGGGGCCAGCACCGATGATACCAACGGATTCGGCACGCTCAGCATGCGGCTTGATCGGCTGAACCCAGCCGTTTTCCCACGCGGTATCGGTAATGTATTTTTCGACCGACCCAATTGTCACAGTGCCATGGCCGGATTGTTCAATCACGCAATTGCCTTCGCACAGGCGATCCTGCGGACAGATACGGCCGCAAATCTCGGGGAATGTATTGGTCGCTTGCGACACTTCATACGCTTCCTTCAGGCGGCCTTCGGCGGTCAAGCGCAACCAATCGGGGATGTTATTGTGCAACGGGCAGTGGGTCTGACAATAGGGAACACCACATTGGCTGCAGCGGCTGGACTGCTCTTTTGCTTTCTCATCCGCGTATTCCGCATAAATCTCATTGAAATCTTCACGGCGCAGATTCGGGAGCCGTTTTTCAGGCATGTCCCTTGAAACCGATATAAACTTGAGCATTGGCTGCTTTGCCATGATTGAAAACTCCGCCAGAAAAACTGTGTTAACTTCCCTTACACAGGTGCAGAAAGATAATAAAGGCAGCATTGCTGACCTTTATACAAATATTTTCAGGGCGCAGAAATGAATGTTGCTGTTATTATCGAATATTAGGTCCGATCCGGAATAAATATTGCACTTTGCATTCTTTACGGTGGGTTTATACCTCGCGTTAACCTCAAAACCCGCAGGCCCAGATTAATGACCTTGTTTCAAATTTTACTCGTCGCGATCATCCAAGGCCTGACGGAATTCCTGCCGGTATCCTCATCCGGCCACCTTATCCTGCTGCCCTTTGTAACAGGTGGCCCCGATCAAGGGCTGGCTATTGATGTTGCCGTTCATGTGGGCACCTTGCTGGCTGTTATCTTGTATTTCCGGGCCGAGGTCGCCGAGGCTACCATTGGCATTGGCCGCCTGCTGCGCGGCAAGATCGATACGCCGGGCGCGCGCACCGCGCTTTTGCTGATTATCGCGACACTCCCGGTTTTGGCGGTTGGGCTGCTTTTCAAACTGCTGGGCATCGATGAAATGCTGCGGTCTGTCGCCGTGATCGGCTGGACCATGCTGATCTTTGGCATTGTTCTGTATTGGGCCGACAAAACCGGCGGCACATCACGCAGCGCCGCCAGCTGGCGTATGAAGGATGCGATCTGGATGGGCCTTGCCCAAGCGGTGGCGCTGATCCCCGGCACGTCCCGTTCAGGCATCACCATTACGGCAGCGCGCAAGCTGGGCTATGACCGGACAAGTGCTGCAACCCTGTCGATGCTCATGTCGATCCCGACGATCCTGGCCTCCGGCGCATTGCTATCGCTTGACGTGATCGGAGAGGCGGACTGGCAATTGGCCAAAGACGCATCAATCGCTGCGGCATTCGCCTTTGTCGCCGCAATGTTGGCGCTGGTGCTTATGATGCGTCTGCTGCGCAGCGTCAGCTTTACACCTTACGTGATCTACCGCGTCATCTTGGGCATCGCGCTATTGGCCTACGCCTATTCGTAAACGCAAAAAGGCCCCGCCGGTTTGGCAGGGCCTTTTGCAATAAAACGAGGCTGATTAGCTGCGCAAATCCTTGGCCGAAGCCATGATGTCGTCATACTGACCAGATGGGCGGAAGCGCCACAGATAATCCGGCAGAACCGAGGACATCGACACCGGCGCAATGCCAAGCGTATCAAAACCCTTGGCACCCTCTGCAACCACATTATCGTTGCCCAGGTTTTTGACCTGATCACGGGTGACCACGCCATTTTTGACCAAGCCCAAGGTGACGGACTGCAGAATATCAAAGGCAAACGCCATAATCTTGGCTGCAAACATCGGCACAGCCAATACCAAGCGACGGCGATGCACGACGTCCAACATCCGCTTCATCAAGGCGCGAAAGCTTTCCACATCCGGGCCGCCAAGCTCGTAAACGCCTGCCGGCGCATCGCCGACCACGGCCATCTCGGCCGCGTGGGCGACATCATCCACATACACCGGCTGGAACAACGTATCCGCCCCGATCACTGGCACAACCGGGCTAAGCCGCGTCATGCCCGCAAACCGGTTAAAGAATTCATCCTCAGGCCCGAACACGATCGAGGGGCGCAAAATGACGGCATTCGGCACGTGCTTTAACACAGCCGCCTCGCCCATCGCCTTGGTCTGCGCATATTCGCTGGCCGATTCACTATCCGCACCGATGGCCGAGATATGGACCATCCGGCTGATGCCTTCAGCCGCAGCAATCCGGGCAATCCGCTCAGCCCCATCCGACTGAATAGCCTCGAACGTGCTTTTGCCAGTTTCCGCCAGAATACCCACGCAATTCACAACAGCATCTGCGCCCTGCATCGCGGCCCGCACAGACGCGTCATCGCGGATGTTGCAGAAAACCGGTTCAACCTGACCGACGGCACCATAAGGGCGCACAAAAATCGCCTCGTTCGGGCGGCGCACCGCAACACGAACACGCCATCCTGCTTTGGCCATACGGCGCACAATGTAGCGCCCCACAAACCCCGAGCCGCCATAGATCGTCACCAGCTTTGACATGATGATGCTCCTGTCCAGAAAATCTGATCGATAGATACAGTTTTGCCAGTTTGGGAACAAGCTTCAAATCAGACCAGTTTGATCCAACTGGCTAAGACGCCGCTGCGTCGTTTGCGCGGCATGGCAACAAGATGAAAGAATGTCGGCGAATCCAATTGACACCCCCGCCGCGCACTATTAGAGCAGCCCTCACAACCCCCCTGTGCCCAGGTGGCGGAATGGTAGACGCGCTAGCTTCAGGTGCTAGTACTGGCAACGGTGTGGAGGTTCGAGTCCTCTTCTGGGCACCATTTTATCTATGAAAATCATTACGATTCAATTAGATAGAGGCTTGTTAATCCGGCTGGCCCCATTGATAGCCCCATCAAACTGGTTTGGTGTCCTCAAGCATTGAATCTATTGGAATCGGGTCTCGCTGCTTAACTCATTTGTACATGCGTTAGTGTTGGCGTATTCATCCTAGAGTTCAGTTATACCCAATTGGGAGAGCTTTAGCTCAGCTAAACGTAAGGAACGTAAGGAACGTAAGGAACGTAAGGAACGTAAGGAACGTAAGGAACGTAAGGAACGTAAGGAATTACAGAGCCGATTTTGAGAGAAGTTCAATGTTTACAAAAGATTTTCAGCTCAAGTACCTCCAAGAAGTTGGCCTACAAGCAACGGACCGCAATGGCATTCGAGAGGCATATGAAACCGCGCACCGGATCCGAGAGTTCGAGATTGAGTTGTACTGGAAAAGGACTGCCTACGTCTGGGCTATGCAGGCCGCACTGATAGGTATCGCGATGTTCCTACGTACTGGCGGCGAGACTACGGTAACTATTAGTTATTTCAGCTTGGCCTCCAGCACTACGCCAACAACTTCGTCTCTAATTTCAATCCTACTCGTCTCAACCCTAGCTTTTGTAGTTGCTGGCCTGTGGTTATTGCTGATTGAAGGTGCAAAGTTCTGGCACGATAACTGGGAGAGACACGTTGATATTCTAGGAGAGAAATTGGGAGAGAATCTTTACCAAGTATACCCAGTAATCAATCGGGGACAGGTTTCATTTAATGGCGAGGTTGATGCCCCATTCAGCGTAACCAAAATCAACAATTATGTCGTTTGTGCATTTATCTGGTTTTGGGTCTTCAATCTGGTCTGGGCACTTTGGGATCTCTCGGTGATCTGCGCGAGTTCGGGAGGAACTCAACTTATGCTAGTGTTTTTGGGATGGGCCCTACTTTATGTACTCGTTGCCTTCCTCTTTTGTATTCAGTTCAAACATTCCAAAGCATATACTGGCTTTCGAATGAGTAACTTGGGAAATCCAATTCAAGGGCTTCCTAGGGGAAAAACAGATCATGCTCTATATAGCCGTAGGAAATCCAATTCTTAGGATCCATTACACCCTCGGCCCACTCTGACCCCTCAGGTCAGTCTGCCCTGCCCCCAATAACTCTCTCATTCGGGACAAGGGTTCGCGGGCTGAACTGGCTGTCTGGATTTTTCAGGGGAGCAGGTCAGCTTCATGAGCAGTTTAATCTATTGTTGACCCTCAAGACTCTAAGCTGACTAGGCTTTCGCAGCCGGATAGTCCTCAACGCTCGCAATCAGGTAGGCCCCGCCGAGTTCAATCAACTTGCTACGTGCAGCGAGTGAATAAGCACTATCTGGCATTGTCATTGCAGTTATTGCACCTGCCTGGGTCGGCACCGGCAAGAGGTCAGCTGCAGGAGGCACTGCATTGGCGGCCTCAACAGTCTGCATCAGTGTTTCATACTGAATCTGAACATCCCTCATCACTTTGAGCCGAGCCCCAGTAAGAGGTGGAAGATCTAGTCCGTAAGATTTTATTGACCGCTCCACTCGCAAGCGGTTGGTGCCCACACAAATATTACTTGGTTCAATTTTCCCTACTGAACCAACTTTGATCAGTCGCATATCCGCCGCACTTATTGGGTCCAACAACATTGGTTGTTCAAGCCCGATATCCCGCTGCTCCCAGCAAGCGACAGCGCTCCCTTCACATAGTGGAAACCAACTCCCCTTACCGACGGTTTTGTCCGTTTGCTCGTCTTTGCTCAGGCGGTTAGACCTGCCTGCGGAGTACCGGAAGTTCTCCCATGAAAATGCTAGCCAGGGGTAGCCATCATCAGGTGCGGTATCTTTGCTCCGCTTTGCTTCTGATTTTGGCCGAAAGTGATCAACGTCGAAAAATGATTGTGGATCAGGGCTCTCAGAATACCAGCATTTTCCGTACGACATTTTCGCCAGATATCGTTTGAATCCACTCCAAACGTGAGACTTTTTCTTGATGAATGCCACACGTTCCTCCGGTGGAAGCGCCTCAAGAGCTAGTTGGGCTCTTTCTGCAACTTTCAACACCTTCTCTGGGATTAGAGTGGGATCACGTCGAACGAAAATCAATGTTTAGGCCCCGATTTCGCTGACAGCTGCTTTATCAGATCAACCATCGCTTGGTGCCGCTTTTCGATGGCTTCAGGGGTCAGGGGAGGACGGTCTGCATAACGCACATCCTGCCATGCCTTGAGAAATTCGTGGTAAAGGGGTTCACGGCTTTCATTCATAAAGCCCAGACGGTTAAGTGTGTCATTGATCGCGATAAGCTGCTTTTCCTGAGCCTCCGATCTCTCTTCAATTCTGGCAAGCGCATTTCGATCGTCTATCTGTCTTTGCGTTGCCAAGTCCAAAGTTGTCGGCAGGCCGAATATCTCTGTGAGCGTCGCTGTAAAGCCCATTCCACGCGGATCGGCATACGGCTCAGCGACCTGAATTCCTTCTTCGCCGCCATTCTGCATCACGCGCACCTCCTTCTTTGTGAGGGACGCAATCGTTAGCGGATTGTGCGACGTCATGATGATCTGACAGCGATCTTTGTCGGCAGCGACTTCGGTCCACTCCTTTATCAGTTCCAGATAGCTAAGTTGCCATGCAGGATTGAGGTGAGTGTCGGGTTCGTCCAGCAAGAACAGCGCCTCCTTACCCCGCGACACGCGGATCAGTCCGAGGACCATCAGCAGTTGACGTTCACCATCCGACAGGTCACTGAAGCTGACATCACCGCTAACGTTGTCAACACGCGTGACCCAGACAAGCATTTCACGAAACAGGTCGGAAATGTCGGCAGCTTCGAGGGCTGCGAACATTTCCCGATCGGTATCATAGTTCGACGCGAATTTCTGCAAAGCGGGCATGTCGCGAATAAAACACGCCAGCTGCGACTCGTTCCTAGGTTTGTCACGGTAGTCATCAATAACTTTTCCGGTAAGCGCCATAGGATGAAACGAAGACGCCAACAGAACACGAGCGCAATCGCCCGCGGGCCCCCTTGCACCCCAAAGGTCAAGCGGCTCTGAAACAACTTCAGAGCTTCGATGCTCTTCAATGAACGTTCGCTTCATCTTTCCGCTCGCGAACACTTCGTCGAGACGCAAGCGCTTCCATCTGCTCAAATCAAACCACGAAGGCTGCTTAAAGTGCGCCAATGCCGAGTGAAAGCCGGTGATCCCCAACTTCTCTCTCAGCAGGTGCGATGACTCTGACTTGCCGCCGGGTTTCGCGAAGTGTGACAGCAAGGCGAACACGCCGTGCACCGGGCGGCAATAGAACATGCGGCGGGCGGTTCGGGCGGCGTCATAGTCGCCGTCGTCTTTGTTGATGACGTTGTAATATCGGGCCTGATGGTCATCGAACAGCTTTTCCAGCCGACGGCCCGTGCCGGAATAGTAGCCGAAGATCAGATCAGGAAAGAGAGCGGCCTTGTCGGCCTGAAACCGGCTCATCGGCATCGGATCGCCGTCAACTATCACCTTGGTTGACCCATCGCGGTTACTGATCCGCACGTTGCGTCCACGGATGACGTATTCAATCTCAAAGGAGAACCGCAGCTTGCCGATCGATCTGCTGGATGGCTGATCAACATGACGGAAAATCTCGGTAATCGCTTCGATCAGGTTCGATTTGCCCGCGCCGTTCTGCCCGATGATGACCGTCGTCAGACATCCTTCATCGAAATCAGCCTCGACTTCTTTCAGGTTTCGAAACCCGTCAATGTATACTCGGTCAATCCGCATCAGAGCGCTTCCAGCTTTTCGTCATCGTCCCGAATGTGCTTGTGCTCAATCTCCCAGGCAAGTTGCTTGTAGAAGTCTGCAACCGGCAGATCAGAGGCTTTGAACAAATCCTGCGCCGTTCCGACGCTTCCTTTCTTGAGGAGCCCTGCAAGATAAGGTTGGCCCATCACATCATCATCTTGGCGGCTCTTAGTCATTGCCTGCCCCCCTCGTGTTTCTATAATTGTAACAGGGCCTACAGATACATTCACTTGAACTGGCGGCAGTTGAATTTCGACAACCTCCGAGACCGCGACGGATCGTTGACCACGGGTTTTCTTTGGTGCAGTGGCCCGCTCGGCTTGAATACGCTCCAGCAACACGCTTGCAGGTTCGTCGTTCGGGTCTTGCGGCACGAGTTCGCCGCGGAAGGCTTTGGCGAGAATGGCGGCGTCGAGTTTGGGGAGGAGTTTGCTCGCTGCCCCGTGATCGGCGGCCATGCGGTCCAGCCAATTGAAGGCAGACTGGATCCGGCGAACGATTTCGACTTGTTCATCGATTGGCGGCAGAGGAACCCGCGTGGTTAGAATATCATTGCCACTAATGTGCGGAAGGTCTGAACCGGTCGCATGGCTCTCAATCTGTGAAATGAATCCCTGACCATTGAAAACATAGAACATAAAGAGAGGGTGGAGCCATGCAGTAGGTCTAGGGTTTGCAACGCGCTGAACTAACAGCGAGCCCGCATCTTCTTCCTGGACAATTGCAATTTTCAGGCCCGTCGATATCAAGGGACGATCCATTGCGATCACGACATCGCCCGTTTCGAGGCGGTAGTCAGCATAGGACGATACGTGTTCTGGAGAAAGGCGTCTTTCATCGAACCAGTCGATCCGACCTGGTGCTACGTTCGCGCCGCGAACGAGCCGAGCCCCCGTTGATGAAAACCACTGACTTTTGAAAGCATAACCTACGCGAAGATCAGCAACATCAGCCACACAGCATGAGATCCACGAATTCGGCAGATCGGCGGCACCCCCAGTCTCAAGCGGTGGAGCAGCGCGCAGACGTGAACCGCGCTTAGACTTTTCGTAAGTTGCGCGTCGTTCGGCAAGTTGTCGCAACCCTTGCTTTAGCCAATCGTCCGAACCAAGCGGTTGTCGCCAATCAACTGTTAGGCCGCCGGACAGCGCCATTGCGATGATGCGCTGTTTGTGGCGGGCGATGAGGGTGGGGATGCGGCCAAGGTCGGTGCGGGCGCGGGCAGTGCGGGCGGTCAACCCATCCACCTTTGCCACTATTCTTTTTTGTTCGGGGAGCGGTGGGAGAGAAATTGTAAATTCCGATATCTCCCGGTAATTCACCCGCGGACGATCACCCTTATCGAGCATCGCCGCGAAATCTAAAAACTCTGGGGTCATAATCCGCCGCCGAACAAATTCTCCCTCAGTTGCATCAGTCGGCTGCAATACCAGAATTTCGGCAGAAGCAATGCCATCGAACTCGGCGAGAGTGACTTTGTTCAGATACGGACGTAGCCGACTATATAGCACGTCGCCTTTGCCAAATTTGGCAACCGAACTTTTGACGTCCGAACCCTTTCCGACTTTCAAAATCTTAGACGTATTCGGCTCAATATTCTCCAACCCAATGAATGGAGCATCCGGCACCAAAGCGGGTGATACCTTCTCTCCGCGTAGGGAAGCAATTTCGCCTAGCGTGGTTTCGGCCCAGCCATTTGGTAGCTCTTTCATTCGCTACCTCCATCGGCGGCAATCCGGGTCTGCTGCCAGTCATGATAGCTCTGCTTTGACCCCTGTACCTTCCATTCCGTCCGACCATTGCTGTTCCGGTCCAGCACGACGGCCGCTGCGGCAGAGGGACTGCTGAATGCGTGGGGCTTGGCGAAGACCAATAGATTTTCAGTGGATGGCACCAATACGCCCTGCTCGATCAGCTTTTTCTTCAGCCCGCCATAGCTTTGCTGGACATGGCCTGTGTTGATCAGCGCCTGAGATCCCTCAAGCACGATGAACTCGCCCTCTTCCTCAACCGCCTGGGCCTGAACGCCGGTCTTGTGGCGCATCTCGAATTTCACCTCACCCGAGGTGCGCTGTTCCACCGGTGTGCTAACCAAGGTTGCGGCGCGCGGCTGGGGCTTCAGCAAATCCAGCCCGATCACCGGCAACATGATTTTCAGATTGGCGAGGAACTGTTCCATATTGGCCTGATCGGCCTCGGGCAGTCGACGACGCTGGCTGGCAGGGTTGTTGCCATTGTCCAAAGCCACGCGCTTGGCCTGTGTCGCAAGTTCGATCAGCCGAGCCTCAAGGTATTCGACATGGCCTTTCGACAGGTCATCATCGCTGGTCGTGACGGCAATGGCGATCTCCCAGAAATCACGCTGCACGGCGCTTTGCTTGATCCGCTCCTGGACACTGTTCGCCGACCCAATATAGGCACGGGTGCCGCCCTCCTGATCCGGGTCGGGCCCCGAAAGAAGGTAGATGCCAGTGCGATCCAGTTCCTTACGCGACGTGAGCGCGCCAAAGGTGGACGTGGTCGCGACAAAGATCAGGCCGGTCCAGCCATGGATCGTCGCCTTGCGCAGGCCGTTCGGCGTGCCGTCGACGAGGAAAAGCTGAATCGTGCGGCCAAAGGTTTCGGCAGTTGTCATTCTTCGGCCTCGATCACTTCGGCTAGCTCGTCGGCGACAGCTTCGATTTCTTCCAATGCGGCGCGCAGGTGGCCCAAAATGGCCGCGGCGATATCATCGGGTTCGGTCAGACCTTCTTCGACGACTTCGACATCGTCACGCAGCCACGTGATATCGAGGTTGTCGTTGCGTTTGGCTATCTCCGCCCGCGTAAACTTGCGGAAGCGCCCTGTTTCACCCTCATCCTTACGTTTGGCGTGGCCCAGCGGATCGTCACCGAAAGCTTCAATGAAGGGCTCAAAATCGACCGTGGTTAGCGTTCGGGTTTTGCCGAAGTTCGGCATCTGAGCGCGCATATCATAGAACCAGACGGCTTTTGTGGCACCGACCCGTTCCTCTGATTTCTTGGTCAGGAAGATTACGTTGGTTTTCACGCCCTGGGCATAGAAGATGCCAGTAGGCAGTCGCAGGACGGTGTGCAGATCGCAAAGGTCCATCAGCCAGTTGCGCAACTCGCGACCCATGTTGTCTTCGAACAGTGTGTTGTCTGGCACGACAATCGCTGCCCTGCCGCCGTCTTTTAGCCCACGCACCACATGTTCGACAAAGGGCAATGGTCCTTTTGCGGCGCTTGCAGTGGTAACGAGATCGCTCCGCGAGACGCGCTCGGGGAACTTGTTGAAGGGTGGATTGGTTAAGATCAGATCTGCGGGGTCGAACCTCTCGGCATCCGAAGTCAGCGCATCGATGCACTCAATCGGCTGGTCAATACCATGAAGTAGCAGATTCATTGTGTTCAGGCGGTGAGTGCCGGTGATCAGCTCCGCGCCTTGATACTTGCTGTTGCGCTGGGCGAAGGCGACGTCTTTTGAGACCTTGGTGAGATCATCAGTTTCGCGCATGATGGCCCGATGTGCAGCGATCAAGAACCCGCCTGTTCCAGCAGCCGGGTCTTGAATCACCTCGCCGACTTTGGGTTTGGTCAGTGTGATAATGGTTTCGATCAGCGGTCGAGGGGTGAAGTATTGGCCTGCTTTTGATTTCCGTTCAGAAGTCGTGCGCTCCAGCAGACCTTCGTAAAGATCGCCTAAGCCATCTTCCTCGGCCGCGTACCAATCGACGTTGTCGATCGTAGTTATCAACGTGGTTAGGGCAGTAGCCTTGGTAAGCGAGGTCTTTGCGTCCGTGAAGACCTGCTTGACGAGGGGGAAATTGAATTCGTCTGATGTTCCGAGTTCCAGCAGCATTGCGCGGTAGCGGATCAGCCGCTGTTCACCCTCAAGCCGTTTGAGTTCGCCCCAGCGAAGATTGCTTGGCAAACGCTCTTCAAGCTTGACGCCATCTCGCTTGACCTCTTCCAGCATCTTCAGAAGCAGGAGATAGGTCAGTTCTGTGACGTATTCGTAGTAACTTACGCCGCCGCCTTGCAGGCTCTTGCTCGCGTTCCAAAGTTTCTGAACGGTTTCCCGTGCTCGTGTCCCGTTCATTAGCTTGCGTCTTTCCAAATGTTGTCGTTAAGGTCTCGTACGACCTGTGCCAATTCGCCATTAAACACACGGTCGATCCGCGACCAACCCCCTAGAGAGGCGAATGGTTCAGCATCAAAGGCGTCGCGGTCTACGACGGTTTCTATTTCAAGTTGTCGCCCTATCCGGTCGATCCATTTTCGCTGAACTTCCGTCCAAGGTCGTTTGCGCAATATAGCATCCACGGCATGCCGAACGCGGTTCGCATAGGGGACCAGCGGGTCACCCAATGCGGCCTGCCGGATGTAGCCGATGATTGAAGCTGCAATTTCCTCATTCCGGGCATCGGCCCAGGCGCGTTTGATCTTCGTGTCTGTGAACCCGGCGGCGTCGAGTTCTAGGCGAAGTTTCCGCAGCTCTTCGCGAGTCAATTCCTGTGGTCGCTGAACGACGATCTTGAGTGCGGCAATAGTGTTGAGGTTAGAGCGGACGAAACTTGCAAACGCATCGAGGAAATCCTCTGGCTTGTCGGCCGAACCATAACCTCGTGAGACGCTTGTAACTTCATCGGGATGCTCGGAAATCGGTATATAGCGGGGCGTACCATCCTCCGAGGTCCAATCCAAAATTGGACCGAGAGTGGACCGTTCTGCTGCCCATTGCCCGAGGGCACTTCCGTCGCCTTCGATAAATCTTTGAAGACTTGCCTCAGGCGTTTCGCCCGCTGCTCTTTCAAACTTTGCGCGCGCCTCCGGGGTCAGACGCCGCAACCTCCTGCGCAAGCGTACAATGATCTGCTCACGAACACGGTCCTTGTGCTCGGCATCGCCCCTTTGGCTGAGTTCCTCAAAGAGTTTGGTCAGGGTGAAACTCGGGTCCGCCGCAACTGGCCGCATATCCGTCAGGTTCTGCAGGTGGGCGTAAAGGTCAACCGCGTCAAATATGCGGAAGGTTTCCTTTTCGATTTCGGGGCAAAGGCGAGTGGCACGGCCGAGCATCTGCTCATAAAGTATGCGGCTGTTCACTCGACGCATGAAAACCAGGTTATTGATCCGCGGAACGTCTATCCCAGTGGTGAGAAGGTCTACGGTGACGGCGACCCTAGGCTGAGGATCATTCCGAAAGGAACGTATCAATTTCCCGACCTTATCAACTTTGCCGGTGATTTTTTGAACAATCGCATCCGGTAAGGGGCCGAAGGCCTTACGAAAGGCCAACCGCAACTCGTTGACGAGGATGTCCGCATGCGCATCCGACACCGCAAATACGAGCGTTTTGTCGGGCAGGCTCGGGTCTATGAATTTGGTCAATTCCTCCGCGATGGCACGGTTGAACGGGACCGTGATGACGCCTTTGTTGAACTGTTCAACTTCAAAATCGATATCGTCCGGCAATGTTGCTGGTTGAACTGCGCCACTGGTCGGGTGGATGAAGTCGACCTGATCATCGCGAGAAAAGTGGATGCCGCCCTCTGACAGCATCGTGCCTATCCGTACAGGTGGATCATGATCGACCAAGAACCCGTCGATCACGGCTTCTCTGTAGGAATACGTAAAGACGGGTAGTCCGAAAATTTCAGTGGTGTGCAGTGCCGGTGTGGCGGTGAGGCCTATTTTGACCGCATCAAAATATTCAAGGACGCGGCGGTATTTTGAGACATAGTCGTCTTGGCTGCGAAACGTGATGTCCCCATCGGACATTTCGCGATCAAGCAGGTAGCCACGATGACATTCGTCTACGACGATCAAGTCATATTGATCGACGTTCGGTACTTTAGCCTCATCCGACGCGTACAAGACACGGCGAACAAGGCCCTGGATCGTGCAAATATGAATGCGGGTTTCGTCATCGGGTACAGCGTCCTGAAGACCCTTCAATCCAAATATATCGGCAAATGCCTTGCCGTTGACGACCTTGGTGGTGGAAAATTCATTTTCGGTCTGCTCACCAAGAGCGCTACGGTCGACGACAAAACATACACGTCTGAAGCGTTTGGCTGCGATCAAGCGGTATAGCATTGCGATGGCTAGCTTCGTCTTGCCGGTCCCAGTCGCCATAGCGACCAGCATAGCGCGCTGATTTTCTACAAGCCCTGCTTCAACAGCTTCAATGGCTTGGCGCTGATAAGGGCGCAATGGAAAACCAAAATCGAATGACTGTGCGGCCAGATCGCGATACGCGGCCTTTTTGTCCACGGAGAGACGTTCTAGCAACCCACGCGGTGAAGGCCACCCCGCTAACACTTCAGCAGGATTGTTGTTGTCACGCAGGTCACGACGCCAGATGCCAGATAAGGTTTCGACCTGCTTCAGGTAGGGGCGTCCATTTGTTGAAAAGGCAAACGGCGCTTTGAATTCGGCCCAAGGTGCCCCATCAGCAAGCTCCGCTTCAATCATCTTGATGCCACCAGAATAACGCTCGGCCTGCCTCAGAACTTCCATCACATTCCGGTTCTGGCGCTTTGCCTCGACTGTTCCGACGAGAACCATTCCGCAAAACAGGGCATAGTCAGTTGGGCCAGTTGCAGTCGGCCATTCACTAATCGCTCTGTTCCGACCCTTCATTGGGCGACTGCCCGCTGCGAACCGGAGTGTCTTGGTGTCGACCTCCCAACCGGCATCGCGCAACTGCTGATCGATCAGCACACGTGTATCAGCTTCGTCCAGATTGATTTGGTTCGCCGCGTCACGCGCAAGTTCACTGACCACTGCCATTGAGGGCGCATCCGTCGCTGTTGCTAGCTGCTGCACCGATTGCAATTGTCTAGCCAGTTCATGTCGGTCGTTTTCCGCCTCTTCTGCAAGCCGCTCCCACGTCTCGCGGTCTGAGCGCTCTCTTTCAGCACGTTCAGCCGCACTCTGCCTTTCACTTTCAGCGCGCTCGGCGACTTCCCTCTGCATGTCAGCTTCAGTGAGAGAAGTCGCTAATTCTGCTTTAAGCCGGTCAAGCTCTGCCAAAAGCGTTTCAGTCACATCTCTGGGGTTACATGGCGGCATGAATGGACCGAATTTCTGTCCAGCATCATGGAAGGTTCGGGAATACCAGATGGCTAGTTGTCGACCAAGCTTCAACCCACTCAAGGCGCTGGAGAAGTCATCGGAATTCTGATGCGCAGCATGATTTCCAGAAATGCGGAGAGCATGAAAAAGATCGCCCACTTCCTTTGGCAGGTTGCACTCATACCTGAGGTGCCGAAGTATCTCAGCCAGACTATCCGTTGATCCAATAGTGAGACCGAAACGACTTGCTGTTAATTGGGCGGTCAATTCTGAAAACTGTCGAAGCTTGATGTTGCAGGTGTTTGGGTCTTCAGAAAAATAGCGTTCAGCCAGAACACCCAATCGGTACAATTGTGGCTCTGATGACTCCAGAAATGAAAAATTCGACGAACTAGCTACCAAAATTCGCCCTCACCTAAAGAATTGAAGTGTGAAATTATAAACTCTAATGGTGTATCCCCTACACCCTTTTCCCCAAACCTTCGCTAAAAACGCGGTTTAATATTCAAGAATAACCGCAATCGATTGCCTTCACTTTGTACATTGTGCGTGAAGTAAATCACAGACAGAAGCGCTTCGCCACCTCCAGTTGATCTCGAAATCTTCAGCAGCCCGGCAGATCACTTCCCAACAGCCCGCAACTGCGGCTTCAGCACTCCACCACAGCGGTAACCCTGCCCCGAATTGGCTAGTAAATCCGATAGGTATAGCGCAGATTGGGGGTGCGGACATCAGGAATACCGGCTTTCACGCGTTTCCGTTCCAAAAACTGTTATAGGTCGACAACCGGATGCCCGAGGGCTTTGCTAAAACCTCCCATAGGGCGCATGGCTGAGTTAGCATTAGTAAGAATCACGCGGCCATTTGAGGTTGCCACTGGATATGTCTCATAAACCATTGGCAACACCAGCCGTCAGAGCCCCCCATATTTTTTTAAGAACTCTCTCAAAACTGCCATACGCCGGGCATCCGCCTCTTCTATTTGCCTACGCCGCGCAAAATACGTATGCCAGCGCATCCACTTTGGTTTTGACAGTATGGGCAAGGTGACGTCATCTGAAGCGCGGCCCAGACGCTTCCGCAAACGTCTGGTCCGAAGAACGGCTCGGTCGCTCAAGCCCAACCGCTCCGAACGATAATGCAACCCCATACATTTGCGACAATAGACCGGATATAAGATTGCGCAACGTCGTGCGCACAGTGGGCATAGAAACCAAGCTCGCGTGCCACCGAGCCGCTGGGGTGTTCTTTCTATCTGAACTACTTCGCCGCAAAAGTGAACCATGCCCTCTATGTCTTTGGGCATGTGCTTGATGTGTGTTGTTTTAGATTGCTCACAAATCATGTGGCTAACTTTTAGCCTCTTCTTGTTGCAACTCAAAAATCCGGCGTGCGATAGGGGGCCATGTTGCCAGGTCCATAGTGGCACGATCTATGTCGTAGCTACCCTGCCCTAAACGGTAATGCCCAAGCAAAGCGTTCGGCAAGTCTTTGTGATTACGCAGTACTGAGACGTCAAACCCAATATGCTTAAAGTAATTGAATAGATTGTCTACATCGTCGGCCATATCCAACATGATGCCCAAAATGATGCTCTTTTGCGCCTCAGTGGTTAATGGTGCAAAAGTAGTTTGCTGCTCTGATGGAATCCGTTCGGTTTTTTCGAGTTTCATTTTTATGTCTCCAAGTTTGTGTTTGTGGAAATCTGTTTGCAGGAGGATTGACCATGATCCTCAGACCCAAGAAGCCTTCGCCATGCATCGAGAGAAACGATGTTCCAGCTATCAGCCTGATGTTGGCATTCGCTGGTGATGCCGGACACAGTTTCAGCTTCCATGGCACCTAAGTGTTTTTGCCGGTGCTCTGCTACATCCGCTACAGCGAGGTCGTCACACTTTAAAATTGTAGCGGAAGTAGCGGAAGTAGCAGGGCTAGAAGCCTGCTTCTCAATTTCATCAAGCGCCGCGTAGGGATCAAAAAGTATCATTGAGATGCTACAATTCGATAGGCCAATTGACGCGATTGACCGTCTACAACTGCGCCAGGCTCCAAAGGTACCAACCACCCATGATTGGCTAAAATACCCATTAACTTCTTGACCGTTGCAGTTTCCCTGAGCGAGTTTGGTCCCATCATTACAACATCACGCGGAACTATAGTCTTTGGGTCACGACTCTGACCGAGTGCGATGGTTTGCCAGCGATCCAAAACCCAACGCCGTAGCTGTTCTGCCTTCTCAATTTCGCGTGAGATCGTTGCAGACTCTGTAAGCCGCTTGGCCTCAAGCAAGTAGAACTGGGCCAATGCAATAGCGTCAGTCATTACGGTTGGCTCTATCAGCCGCGCGTTTAGGTCGCCCCAAAGCGTCAGAACCCCCGCGATACGGGCAGCTTGCTCAGGCGATTTTGATGCAAAAGACTTTACTTGTTCAAGCTCTCCTCCGGGGGCCTGAGCTTTTTCAGTTACTTGATAGTACTCAAACAAAAGGGCTTTTGCATCCGAAGACAGGCCCAGCGCGCGGGGTTCAAGTTCCTGCGGGTTAGTCTCATGCGTTGGCAAGGGATGCGTCAAAATTTCATTTAGACGCTTAGACGCTGCTACAATTGCTACATTCGCTACATTGGCTTCGTTGCTGCCTGTCTGGCTCAAGCGAGTGCCAATCGCGCTGGGCGGCTCCGTGATCAGGAAGCGGGCCAAGAAGCCCTGACCCGTTGCCACTGGGTCAGATAGCAATGGGCGGGCAGCAACGGGCTGTACCATCAGGTGGGCTGCTAACCGTCTGCCGTAAAACGTAGTAGCGCCATCGCCAGCGCGAACGCGATCCAGCGCTTCGCCGCCCCAAAGACCAGAAAGACCAGCCACAGTTTTCAATCGGTTGTCGCTATTCATGGCATGACCGCCCAAGAACCCGCCCCCCTCGTCCGAGAACAGACCAAGGCTCGGTCTGCCCGTCTGGAATAACTTGACGAGCCCTTCCAAAGTCGGTTCTGAGGTTGTGAGCTTTGGAGATTGCGGAACTGGCGGAGCCGCGCCAAGGCTATGCAGATCTGCCTCTGCAGCGCGTGCCTTTAGCAAATTGCCACCGGCTGCTTCTTTCATCATCCGATCACGCTTAGCAGACCATAATTTATTACGTGTTTCCCATTCCACCATTTCGTCACGGAACTCAGCGGCACGTCTCTTCTCAATTTCTCGAAGACCCGCCAACACGAGCTTGTCGCATGCACTTTTACGTTCACCTGACTGCGCCACCGTAAGGCAGAACAGTGATATTGGGGAGTGACCCGAAAGGGTCTCAACGTCGGCGTGAGGCTGAACTGCAAGCGATGCAATAGAAAGGGCGGACTGAGCCGCAATGGCGGCTGGTGCCTGTGTAAGGGTCTGTACAGCCTCAACTATGGCCCGGAGGGCTCCTAGAGCGTAAACGGGGTAAGCATCGCCGCGCGGTATGTCGCGGACCAAGGGCTGCGGACCTTCTTCGATATAGGGTATGATTTGGAAAGCTTTCATAGCGATACCTCGCCTTGCAAAACGTCGTTCCAATCAAAGCCGTTTGGTGCGGGCATCAAAGAAACCTTCCAGCCTCGCTGCGTAGCATTATGAGCAAGGACGGTGCCTGCTGCACGCCCAGCGGCATCACCATCGGTAGCGATAATTAATGCGCGCGGCTGGCTAGGCAGTATCAAACCTTTTAAGCCACTGGTTGATAGAGCAGCCCATACGGTATGAGGACCGGTCAGCAGGCCGCTAAGAAGGCTCAGGCCCGTTTCAATACCTTCGCAGACGACAAGCGGGCCGTCCGCCTCAGATAGGTGAACGGCACCGCCGGCGCAGGGCCCCAACATCATCTTTGCTGACTTTTCCAAACGATGACCGTTCTTTGTAAAGAAAGTCCGGTGCACACCGCCTGTAGGATGCACATCTGCAATCAATGCGGCGCAATAGCGACCGCTTGGCCCGTGATAGGTGTCAGGTAACCAGCGCAAACTATCAGGAAGTGCGCATGTGATGCCGCGCGCCTTCAAGTATGCCGCACCTTTGGTTCCCTGAATTGGCTGCCCGTGCCCCCAAAGAGACCGTGCTCGCGCTTTCAGTTTAGCAGCTTGTGCAACACGGAAATAATCAGAGGCTGCCATGGCCATTTGATCAAACTCAACTGTGCCAGACTTAAGCCCAGCTCCGGTCAAAATGTCCGTAAACGCGCAATCATTCTTTTTGCAGTGGAGAAGAAGCTTGCCACCCTCCGCCGTTATTGTCAGAGCATTTTGATCTTTGCGACGTGTGCTTTGGCAGACTGGGCATGGTGCAACGCCATAGCTGCGATACCAAGCGCCGCCGAGGTTCTTAGTTAGTACTGCGGGGTCAATTGCCTGGGACATTACACGACCTCCGCATGCAGCAGGGCTGACTGAAGAAGCGTTTGGCTCGATTGCAAGTTCATGAGATTGCTCGAGGAGTTACTAGGGAAGGCGCTAGTCGCCCATCTGCCAGTGATAATTGATATCAGGTTCATCTTTTGCATTCCTTTCAAGGATTGAAAGGCCGTGGCAAATACGCTATTTACTTGGTGTCTTAATTCCAATGTTAAAATAAGCCTCTGCCCATGCCTTATGGGTGGAGGTTTTCTTTAGGCGGACTTGCGGCTCTCCAGCCAATTCGCGATTGCGCTTTCTGGCCAGGCAACAGCTTTCTTTGTGAGGCGTACAGGGCGAGGAAATTCACGGCGGTTCATAAGATTGTAAATTGTGCTGCGACTTAGACCAGTCATCGCTTCTACAGCAGGACGGCGTAGGTATTTTTCAGGCATTTAAAACTCCATGGCATTGGGTGGAACACTTCCTGAAATGTGCCAGAGTCATGGATGGAGATCTGCAACAACAAATTGCCATTTTAGAGTTATTTAAAATTGCAGATTGGAACCCACATGAGCTTGGTTGACCCCTGCCGACAACGTCATGCCGGTGATCAAGCCAATCAGGGCCGGGGGCGTATCACTTCATAAGTTCGCAGCGGAATTGAACGCGCGGAGGATCAAAAACTGCACGGGGGGCAGATGGTATGCAGCAACCGTGTGGAATATTTTGGCGACAGAAAATAGAGTTGAGTTGCAGGTAGGCCATGCGCCTGAGAGCCTTCTCTGCTGCATCAGTAACAGTTGAGGCAGATGCGTTTCCCACAACCTTCCCATCCACGCCAGGTCGCTTCCAGCTCCCGAGCACCCAGGTGAAGCTGTGCGCGTCGATCAGTCTTGCTGCCTTGGAACTGGGCACCAGCGGATGCCGAGAACAGTCAAGCTGCATAAGCTGCAGTATCAATGGTGCGGTTACGCCATTGTCAGCGGCCACAAGCAAAGCCAGATCAACGATCTGCTACCGTGGAATTACGACAAATAGGTGAGGGCGGCGCACCGCTTACGCTAGAGGATGTTCGAAAAGATCGGGATGAGTGGCGCAAGCAAGCCCAAAGGTAATCCCCCCTAAAATTAGTGGTGTTCAAAAGTAGAATTTTCTCGGCAAGATATCTGAGGAGATTTACGATGAAGAACGGACGATTTAGTGACGCACAGATCATGGCTGTCTTGAAGCAGGCGGAGGGCGGCGTGCCGGTCTCTGAGCTATGTCGGGAGCATGGCATGTTTTATAAATGGCGGGCCAAGTTTGGCGGTATGGACGCATCTTTGGTTGCAGAGATGAAGGACATGGCCGAGCAGAACCGTCGCCTAAAAAAGATGTATGCCGAGATGAGTATGCAGAATGAGCTGTTGAAGGAGGCCTTGGGAAAAAAGTCTTAAGGCCGTCTCAGAGGCGAGAGATGGCCATGAAGGTGGTGGCATTGCATGGCGTCAGTGTCGCGCTGGCCTGCCGCACATTTCAGATCAGCGAGACCTGCTATCGGTACAGTCCCATCTTGAGCGATGAGAACGAAGAGATCGCTGATTGGTTGGAACGTTTGACGGCCAACAAACGCAACTGGGGCTTTGGCCTTTGCTTTCTGTATCTGCGCAACGTGCAGGGCTATGGCTGGAACCACAAACGCGTCTACCGCATTTACTGTGAACTGGAGCTGAACCTGCGGATCAAACCCAAGAAACGGTTGAAGCGGGACAAGCCGGAGCCGCTGGCCGTACCTGACAGGCCTAATGAGACTTGGTCGATGGACTTTATGGCGGATCAACTCGCGGATGGCCGGTCGATCAGGACGTTGAACGTACTTGATGACTTCAACCGCGAGGGTTTGTGCATCGAGGTAGACTTCTCACTGCCCGCTGAACGCGTCGTGCGGAGCCTAAACCAGATCATTGAATGGCGTGAAAAACCCAATGCCATTCGTATTGATAATGGCCCCGAATATGTCAGTGGAAAGCTCATGGAATGGGCTGAAAAACAAGGTGTTAGGTTGGAATATATCCAACCCGGAAAGCCCCAACAAAATGCCTATATCGAGCGCTATAACCGCACGGTTCGAGGCGAATGGCTCAGCCAATACATCTTTGAAACTATCGAGTAGGCACAAGACCAGGCGACTGAATGGCTCTGGACTTACAACAACGAGCGACCCAACATGGGTATCGGCGGCATCACCCCCGCCATGAAACTGAAAACAGCCGCGTGAATTCTACGGCTGAGCCCCATTAAAAATGGGGGGATTACCCAAACACTGGCTCTAGCACCGCCTTCCAAAGAGGACAAAGGACGCGTCCTAGGTTTCCTGTGGAAGAGGTAAACCACACACTCTGATCAATCATCCTTGGAAAAATCTATTCGCCCAAAATCTCTGCGAGAAATTGCATCATTGTGGTATTCGGCCATCGAAAAAGATTTTAAAACTGAGCGTGTATCTAGATCCACCAGGTCAGGAATGTTGCTTTCAGTCACAGAGCATTCCAACGCAAAATCAAAGGTTTTTATTCCACGGATGTTTGCCGCCGTTATTTCAACCGTTACTGAGAACGGGCTTTCTTTATGAGGATCAAACGTGCCGACTCCATCAAATGACCATGTACGCCCATGCCTAAAGTCAGAGCATTGAAACTGGATTTCCTCGCTCTGATGATCAGGTTTTTGTATGAAGGCAACTTCATGTCGATCCCTTTGAGGTCGGAGACTTTTTTGAAGGTCAAAATGAGGTGAATTTAATCTGTGTGGGTCAGGCTGTGGCGCAAAAGGTGGGAAAACCCCACTTATCACAAGTTTATCATAAATTGATCCACCTGAAGACTTAATAGAAATTATCAGCTCCTCAGCTTGCACGTTCCCTAAATTTTTAACTTCAAGATAGAATGGAAATTGGGCGTACAGGTTTTCCACTGCTTTGTGTAATCTAGCCACATACGTTGGAATGGTAATCCTGATATACTTAGTATGTTTGCCACTATATTGATCATCATAGTTGGGGAGCCCAATATTATACGCATTTCTAGCTTGCTCCTGTCTAGGACTACGGCTCACTAACTGATGAGTCAGTGCACGTTTTTCATCGTCATCAAGAGGCGTCACACGGTAGGCGTTGAATGGACTTTCGACACCGAAAGACAACGACACATCCATCTTGGGTTCATTATCTTCTAGCTCTCTCACTCTTTGCGTAAGCCGAGTTACATCTTTATCTTTGGGGTGTGGTTCAGGATCAAGAAGCCAGCCTTTGGGTAACTTCCGACAGGATAGACCATGACTTGACGCTAAAAATATTGGATTGGTATCCTCACTTAGTAGTGTTTTTCTTTCGTTTGGAATCCCAACCGCATGAAGAATTTGAGCAACCACTTTATGGTCGCCTTCTTGAGGGTCGAGGTCATCTAAAGCGGTCCAATCTATACGACTGCATCGAGCAATACATATTGATACTTGAGGAGAACCTTCGATTATAACCTCAGGGATACCACTTTCGGCAGCAGGTGCGATTATTCTGTTGAACTCGCGCGCTCGCTTACCCAGCCTGCCATCTCTCTTTCGTTTATCAATCTCTGTATTAATTTGTGGCACAACCATCACAAGTATGCGCCCCATGTTGTCGAGATCTGACCATGGAAGTTTTTCAAGCGGTTTGCACTCAAGTGCAACCATGCTGTCGATAAAAATTATCGTGGAATAATCATTGTGATCAAATACTTCTGCCATGTCTAAATATGCGGTAGCTCTAATCCATGCTCACTAAGAGCAACCTGTATAAATTTGCTCAAAACATCAGGCTCCATCCATGTCTTTTCTAGCAGTTGTTCAACCCATGAGAGGATTTTCTCATGGCTGTCACATCGGCTCAGTTCTATATCGTACTCGTGGATTTGATCGCCATCCGGACCAATATTCACACTTATGACAATGTATCCTTTGTCGATAAAAACGGCCTTGTCCATGCGCTCTCTATGCAGTCTTGCCAGTTCTCTAATCTCATCGAGATTGCCTTCACTCATGTCATTCTCTCAACTTATGATTGCTTTGTAATGTTATATAAGACAAGCGATGCGCCGCCGTCACCTTCCTTGTGATCGCCTGATCTGAGATTCAGCCCTAATGGATGGATTATCAGGGAGTTTCTCCATGGAGCGCTCAACGGAGTTTCTCAGTAACATTGATATGATTGTGGGGCCACGCGGTCACCGCCGGTGGCCGGATGCGGTGAAGGCGCAAATTGTGGCCGAGACGCTGGCGGAGGGTGCCTCGGTGGGCGCAGTTGCGCGGCGGTATGACATGCGGGCCAATCATTTGTCGGAATGGCGGCGCATGGCGCGTGAGGGCAAGCTGGTTCTGCCCGCTGTTCCTGAGGGGCCAAGCTTTGCAGCATTGGTTGTGCGCGACGATGTTGAGACGGCACCTGAACCTGCACCACCGCCATTGGATCTGATCTGTGGCAGCGTCCATGTGCGATTGGTCGCAAACACATCAGCAACGCGCATTGCCGAGATTGTCCGTGCCTTGAATGCGCCCTCATGATGTTCCCTTCGAACCGAGTGCGGATCGTTGTGGCCACCAAGCCTGTCGACTTCCAAAAAGGTCATGACGGGCTGGCAGCGCTGGTTAAGAACGAGTTGCGCAAGGATCCCTTCACTGGGATTGTATTTGTGTTCCGCTCGAAACGCGCAGATCGGCTGAAGCTGCTGTATTGGGACGGCACCGGGTTGGTCATGGCTTATAAGCGGCTCGAAGAACACACCTTCATTTGGCCTGCCATCAAGGATGGCCTGATGGCCCTAAACCACGCCCAGTTTGAAGCGCTGTTCTCGGGATTGGACTGGCGCAAAGTAAGGGCTTTGTCAGTGCGTCCGCCGACTGCGGCAGAGTGAATCAGGCCGTCTTTTGCAGGGGTGCTGAGGTGCAGGAAATGGTAGTCATTCCCCATGTCAAAACCTGCCGATCTCCCTAATGATATTGAGGCCCTCAAGGCGCTGCTTGCCGCCTCAGAGGACCGCAATCTGCGCAAACAGGATCGTATCGATCAGTTGGAGAAACTGGTTGCTGACTTCAAGCGGGCCCTGTTTGGCGCTCGGTCCGAGAAGGCCGATCCCGAGCAGTTTGAGCTGGCGCTGGAAGACATCGAAACGGCGATGGCGGCGGTCCACGCTGAAGATGACGCGGTGGATCCACCTGCATCGCGCCCGACAAATCCGCGCAATACCAACCGTGGCTTACTCCCCAAACATTTACTGCGTATTGAAGAAGTGATTACGCCCGATAGCATGACCTGCGGCTGCGGTGCTGAACGCCATATGATTGGTGAGGATACGTCTGAACGATTGGACATCGTCCCCGCCCAGTTCCGTGTGATCGTTACCCGCCGACAGCCGGAATACACTGTTGCGACGGGGCGCGTCGCGAACTGATCAGTGTGGTAGTAAGGAAAATCTAGGCTACTGCGCGAAGGACCTCAGAACTTGAAGTCCCTCCCATCAAGCCAACGCCTAAATTCGGCAGCATCATCCGATGCGATATCTGGTAGTTTTGGGAGTGGATGACCATTTCGAACCGCATTTTCCAATGCGTTTGGATCAATGTTGTGACTGGCGGCGATGGCTTCAATCAAATCTCTTGTCTTCCCATAAAGTTTGCCACTCTCTCGCATCTCTTGTGCCTGAACTTTAAAGTCCCTCACTGCCATGCCAAGTTTTGAGTACATATGTCTAGCGATAGCAATGTCTGGAAACGCTTCAGCGATAGGTCGCCCGCGCTTTTTTTTGGCAGGAACGAGTTTCCCCTCAATTAGAAGTGCAAGCTCTTGCCTGACACCGGAGGGTAATGGTTGATTACTCCGCAGCAGAGCAAGCAAATCAGTTTTGTCGCCTACAGCGGCTTTCCAAACGGCTCTCTTTGAAATCTCTTCTTGCCATAATTTGTAAAGAGGCGTCATTTTAAAGCACCGCCGGATACCATATCACTGAGCAATCCCAACACCATCATTTGTGTAAGTTGAAAGAAACTCAGCCCAGCGCTGCATGATGATCCTGCGTTGATCTAGATAGTCCGTTCGGCGATACGCGCGCTCCACGCTGCCGCCAACCTTGTGGCCGATAGCCATTTCAGCAATTTCGTAGGGGGTGTCGGTCATTTCTTCTATCCAATCCCTGAAGCTGGAGCGAAAGCCATGGGGCCGTGCCGTCATGCCTCGCCGCTCCATAAGTCGCGACATTGTCGCATCTGATATGACGCCCTTTCGGATGCTCGGAAAAAGAAAGCCGTCTCGTCGATTGGTACGCGCTAACAAGGCTAGCGCCTCCTTTGACAGAGGAACTCTGAAGTCAACGGTTGCGCCTTTGCGGCCCTTTATCAAATCAGCGGGGATAGTCCAAATATCGCCAGCAATTTCATCTTCATGCATGAAGCGTAGAGACTTAGACCGAACCCCGGTTAGCATTAGCAACTTCAGTGCTAAATGCGTGCTCGTGCCCTCATTCAAGCTGGCGTAAAACTCTGGAACGTCCCGCCACATCATTGCGGGGATATTTTTCGCTACGTGCCGCTGCTTGCCCAGAAGGGCACGCGCCTTTTCGACTGCCTGAAGGTCCACATCCAAGCCCAGCGCGGCAGCATGCTTCAAACATATTCCAAGACGATTGATAGCCTTCCTAGCGGTATCAGCTTTTTCTTGCCAGATTGGCGCTAGAGTATCTCGAATATCTAACTGCCCTATCTCCGATACTTGCATCTTGCCTAAGCGGGGCAACACATGCAGCTCAAGTGGCGAAAACCAACGCCCCGCTATGCCATCGCCCTTCAGTTCAGCCTTGCGGCTTTCAAAGGCGTCAAGGGCAACGTCGCGTAGAAGGTGCAATTGCCGCTCTTTAGCCCGCCTTTCCGCTTCACGCTCTTTGATTGGATCCAGACCAGATCGCACAACTTCCCGCCATTTTCGGGCGTCATCGCGTGCGCGTTTTAGAGTGACTTCTGGATAGGGACCAAGTCCCATTTCCCGCCGTCGGCCAAACAATTTGAAATAGAGGAGCCACTTGCCCGCGGAAGCACTTCGTTTGTGAAGCCAAAGATTGTCACCATCACCATATTTTCCCGCAGGGAGGCCGGGCAACCTTGCTGCTATAATCTTATTAGACTCTCGCATTTTTCGTTAACTCCCCCTTTCAGCCCCATCGCCAGCCCCATCGATGATATTGTATACTGGGGCATATAAGGGCACAAGCAGGAAGAATAACTAGAATATAACATATTGATTAATTACAATTATGGAACGAGACGGAACATCATGGATCGACCGTTCAATGCCTCTTCTGGGCACCATTTTATCTTACAATCCAATGATAGCCGTCAGCATTCTTTAGGAAGCTTCGGACGCGTACAGCGGATCGACACCGTTCTCATTTATCCAAGCACGGCATCTACCGTATTGAGCGACGTTCTAACGCGCCATTCCACCCCAGACGAACAATCAGAAACCGGTTTCCCCTATGGCTTTTGAAGCAACCGCTTTGCCACACTGGGCAGGATTCCACCTTCCCGGAGATAGCGGAGCTCCTCTGCGGTATCCACGCGGCATTGAGCGTTAAACACCATGCGCACGGCCCCATCCGGATTGATAACAGAGACCGAAACCTGCTGCATTGGGCCTAGCGTGTCGCATCCTGCCTCGATGGTAAAACGGTCTTCGGTTAAGAGGCCGAGCGATTTTCGACCCTCCCCTTCCGAGAACTGCAACGGCAGCACCCCCATCCGGACAAGGTTCGATCGGTGTATCCGCTCAAAGCTTTCTGCAATCACCACACGAACGCCAAGAAGCCGGGTGCCTTTGGCCGCCCAATCCCGTGCAGAGCCTGCACCGTAAAGCTCACCCGCGATGACCACGACCTGTTCGTCGCGCGCCGCATAGGCTTGCGCGGCATCGAATACCGTGGTTTCGCAGCCCTCTGGCATCACCAGCGTACGGGGGCCGATGCCATCGACCATCTCGTTCCGTATCCGCAAATTCGCGAATGTCCCGCGCGCCATCACATCGTGATTGCCCCGCCGGCCGCCGTAGTTGTTAAAGCTCCCTTGCTCTACTGATCGGTCCAAAAGATACGCCGCGGCTTCGCTGTCGCTGGCGATGGTCCCAACCGGAGAGATATGGTCGGTTGTCACCGCATCCCCGAGGATCAGCAGCGGGCGGGCACCCTCCAGGATCTTGCCCGTCCCCGCGAAATGCGCAGGTAGATCAAAGAACGGCGGGCGCTGAATATAGGTGCTTTCGTCCAACCAGCCAAAGGTGTCACCGCCGACGACATCCAGTGCTTCCCAGTTGTCATCGCCCCGTGTCACATCACTATAGGACGCGGTGAAACCCTCCTGTACGACCACTGTGCGAAGTAGGTTGTCGATCTCTTCGGCGGAGGGCCAAAGATCGGCAAGGCTGACCGGTTTCCCATTGGGGTCGATGCCGACAACGGATAGATCGGTTCGCATCGTCCCTGCGATGGCATAGGCGACAACCAGCGGCGGCGAGGCAAGGAAATTAGCCTTTACCAACGGATGGATACGCGCCTCGAAATTGCGGTTCCCGGACAGGACGGCCGATACGCATAAATCGCCATCGGTCACCGCCTTTGCCACGTCCACATCGATTTCGCCCGAGTTGCCGACGCAAGTAGTGCAGCCGAAGGCCGTCAGGTTGAACCCAAGTGCGGAAAGCTCAGCATCAAGGCCAGCGGCGCGAAGGTAATGCATCACAGCGCGCGAACCCGGCGCGAGCGAGGATTTGATCCGGGGGTTTACCGTCAGCCCGCGTTGCCGCGCACTCCGCGCCAACAAACCGGCAGCAATCATCGCCTCGGGATTTGAGGTATTGGTGCAGGAGGTGATCGCAGCGATGACAATGTCGCCGTCTGAAACGCCGATTTCCGTCCTGACTTTGCGGCCAATGGCCTCGTCCACGACGGCCGGGATCGCATCAATATCCCGACCCTGTTCCGGGCGTGAGGGACCAGAGACAGTGCGCCGAACAGTGGACAGATCAAAATCCATCACATCGTCAAAGCGGGGACGCGCCAAGGGATCAAACCACAGACCGGTGCGGTGGCAATAGTCTTCTACCGCTGTGACCCGGCCGCTATCCCGCCCGGTGAGGCGCAGATAGTCGATGGTTGATTGATCGATGGGGAATAGCGCGGAGGTGGACCCGAATTCAGGGCTCATGTTCGCAATCGTCGCGCGGTCCGCCACAGAAAGCGCAGCAACCCCGGGGCCAAAGAACTCAACGATGCTGCCCACCACACCAAAACGCCTGAGCGCGGCAGTCAGTGTCAGGGCAAGATCCGTGGCAAGCACACCCGGTGGCAGCGTTCCCGTCAGGTGCACCCCGATCACCGGCGGGACCAACATGGAAATCGCCTCGCCCAGCATGACCGCTTCGGCCTCGATACCGCCGACACCCCAGCCCAGTACGCCAATGCCGTTGACCATTGTGGTATGACTGTCGGTGCCGATCACGGTGTCGGGAAATCGCCACCGCACACCATCTATATCGCGCGAGGATACAACGTCGGCGAGGTGTTCGATGTTAATCTGATGGATAATCCCGCGTCCCGGCGGAATCACTGTCAGGTTATCCATCTTCTTTTGCGCCCATTTCAAAAAGGCAAAACGTTCCTCGTTCTCGGCGAATTCTCGTGCTTGATTGCGCAGCAGCGCATCCGTTCCACGCGAATGGTGGGCCATGATGGAATGGTCGATGATCAGATCGGCGGGCACCTGCGGGTTCAGCGTGCCGGGGTCTATGCCCTGCTCTCGGGCCTTGTCGCGCAGCATTGCCATGTCGATCAACGCAGGCATGCCGGCGCTGTCCTGCATGATAACCCGCGACGGATGAAAGTTTATTTCGACGCCGTGGGCGTTACCGCAAGCGAGCCTTTCAAGCTGGTCTTGGGTGATGCTTTCGCCATTCTCGTGACGGGCAAGGTTTTCAAAGAGAAGCTTGATGCTAAGGGGCATATCGCCCAGCGACGGGAAAAGCGTTACGGCCTTTGGTAAATCGATGAACCGTGTACCTGCTGTTTCGGAGATCAGATCAAAGCTGTTCATTCTCATCCCTTGGGGTCCTGCTTGAACGGTAAAACGGGGCGATCCGCGCAGATCAAATCAAAATACAACCCGCGCGGATCGGAGTGAAATTCAGGGTTCTTTACCAAGAAAATCAATAAATCGCCCCGGACGCGAGGTCCGGAGCAATCTGTTACTTCTTCTTACGTGAGAGGAAGATATCTTTGTATTGCGAATTGAACTCAAATTCGTTGTTCAGATACTCCACCGTGTCCTCGGCAGAGAGGAACTGCGGCGTGATCTGGACCTTGGCGTATTCAGTTGCCAGCTCGTCACTTTCACCAAGTTCCGCCAGCGCCGCTTGCAGCGTCTCGACGACATTCGCGGGCGCTTCTGGTGGCAACGCTACCCAGAACAAGCGGTCAGGCATCGCAACGTCGATCCCTTGTTCTTGGAAAGTCGCCACATCCGGCAAGCCGCTGAACCGCTGCCCGGCAGGGGTGCCAAGCGCGCGCATATCACCGCTTTCAAGATAGCTTTGCACCGCGCCGACTTGCACTTCGGACACATCGACGTGCTGGCCAAGGATGCTCACGATCTTCTCGCCGATCCCGCCAACATCAACGTTATGCATCTCGACGCCTGCCGCCTCTTCAAACGCAGCGGCGTGGACATGGGTTTGGCTCCCAAAGTTGATACCGTTTTTGACCGTGCCTGGGTTGGCCTTTGCGGCTGCGACCAGTTCTTCCATATTTTGGTAGGGTGAACTGCCCGAGGTCACCCAGATCGACCCTTCGGACAGGCCGACAGAGCCAAGCACCGTCAAGTCGTCAAAGGCAAAGTCGATGGCACCGGTCAGCATGCTTCCCAACACGCCGGAGTGGTGGAACAGCATGGTGTAGCCATCCGGATCGGCCTGATAAACCTTGGTCGTGGCAATGCTGCCAGACGCACCTGCCACGTTCACCGGCACGACTGTGCTGCCCAGAACCCGCTCAAGCTGGCCTGCAAAAAGACGGCCCACAAGGTCGCTGTCACCGCCGGGGTTGTAAGGGATCACAAGCTGGATCGGCTCGGACGGGTATTCTTGCGCTGTCGCCGATCCGGCGGCAACAAGGCCAAGTGCCGGAATGGCCGCTGCGGCGAGTATCTTTAGTGTCTTCAGTTTCATGGTTCTCTCCTCCTGTTAATTTGGTTCAGTCAGCTTTGGACAGCCGGACGAAATCGTGTGTAGAGCGCGCTAAACAAAGGCAGCGCGATAAAGATCATCGACAGCACCAGAAAGGTGCCGCTGATCGGACGTGCCAGAAATTCGGTGTAGTCGCCCTTGGATGCGGTCAGGGCGCGGTAGAAGTTAGTTTCGACGATAGGCCCAAGGATGAACCCCAGAACCGCCGGTTGCAGCGGGAACCCAAAGGTCCGCAGGGCAAAACCCAGCCCGCCGAACATCACCATCGACCACACATCAAACGCCCGGTTATTAAGCCCGAAGGCACCAACAAAGCACATCACCACAACAAGCGGCATCAGCACGTTCTTGGGGGTTCGCACAATGCGGATGAACACCGGCATCAGCGCAAACATGAAGGCGGCCATGGCGACCGAGGCGACAATAAGCGAGGTGAAGATGCCGTATACCAACTCTCCCTGCGTCAGAAAAAGCAGTGGACCGGGCTGGACATTGTTCATGATGAACGCACCCAGCAGGATCGAGGCCACGGTGTCACCCGGGATACCCAAGGCCAGCAATGGTACCAGCGCGCCGCCAATGCAGGCGTTATTCGCGCTTTCCGATGCCACGACCCCATCAACGATACCGGTGCCGTATTGATCGCCCCGGCGCGACGTCTTCTTGGCGGCAAGATAACCGGTAAGGCTGGCGGTGCTGACACCAATCCCGGGCAGAATACCGATGCCGGTGCCAACTGTGGCGGCGACGAAAAAGGTGCGGATGTTCCCGACCACGTCAGCAAGCTTGAGCCCGACCTCCTTGATCGCCTTGCCCTGCTTGCGCAGGGTGGCGCGCGCCGGTCCGTTGCCCGCGTCGTGTAGCAGTTCCGAGATTGCAAATAGCCCCACCAGGAACGGCACCATGGCAAAGCCGCTTTGGAGGTCCACCTGCCCGGCGGTCAGGCGTTCGATCCCGCCGACGGGGCTCATCCCCACCATGGCCAAGGCAATCCCGATTACGCCACTGATGAACCCCTTGACCATCGACCCGGCACTGAGACTGGCAATCAGGGACAGCGCAAAGAACGAGACGGCGAAATATTCGAACGGTGTAAACCGCAGTGCGAAACGGGCAAGCATCGGCGCAAAGACGGCCAGCACAATGATGCCAAACACGGTCCCAAGAAACGAGAACAACACCGCCGCGCTCAGGGCCTTTTTCGCCTCGCCCTTCATCGCCATCGGATAGCCGTCAAACAGGGTCGCGACCGAACCGGGTGTACCGGGCAGGTTCATCAGGATCGCTGGTATCAGCCCGCCCGAAATGCCGCCAATGAAAAGCCCGCATAATAGCGACAGTCCGTGCAAGGCTGGCATGGTGAAGGTCAGCGGCAAGCACAGGATCAGGCCCATCGATGCCGTCAGACCGGGCACAGACCCAAAGACGATGCCCAAAGCAACCCCGCCAAAAACCAGAAGGATACAGTAAATATCGAGTGCGGCTGAAGCGCCCTGAAGGAATACGTCAAACATTACATGCTCCTCACAGGATGCCTTGGGGCAGCGGCATAGACAGCCAGTGCCAGAACATCAGATAGACAGCCACGGGAAAGGCTATGGCGATGATCACTGTGCGGATGGGTTTGAAAGCCCCCGCGTCATAGGTAAGGATGTAGCACTGCACAAAGATGTAGATCACCGAGGTCAGCACAAATCCGAGCCATTCGAACACAGCGGCCGCCGCGATGATAAGAGCCGCCGTAGCGATCAGACGGCCCGGATAGGCGAACCGCCGTTTGTGCAGCAATTCATCGTCATCGGTGCCGCCCGCAATTGCAGCCAGACCTTTGAGCGGCACGAAGGTCATGATCAGCAACACGACGCTTAGCCCGCCCAAGATCAAGGCGACCAGTCGCGGCGCAAGGCTCATATCAAGACCGGCAACCACGGTCTCTCCGGGACCGGGTAAACTCGTATACATCGCAATCGCGAAAAGCAGGATGACTGCACCGCTGATCCCGTCGGTCATTTTCTTTGTCATTTCAGGCTCCTCCCAAAAGCACTGCCAAACGTCTACGCATGTCCTGTCTCACCGGCATCATACAGCCGCCGTCGTCCCTAACATCTTGTAAATCGGTCTGAAAAGTATTGGTTCATCTCATGCCACCCGATAGCTTTCCGTCGCTGTCCCGAACAACGCCTGCGCTGTCTCCCGCGCGATGGAACAGGCCACGCGCCGCAGGCTTTCCTCGGTTGCTCCGCCATAGTGGGGCGTCGCGATAAACGTCGGTAAGGACAGCAGCGGGTGTGTAGGCGCCGGTGGTTCCTGTTCGAAAACATCCATCCCCGCCGCACCTATCTGACCAGTTTCAAGGGCTGTGGCCAGCGCCACCTCGTCCACGATTCCACCTCGCGACGTGTTTACCAAAATCAAGCCGGGCTTGGCCTGCCCCAGCACCGCCTCAGAGATCAGGCCGGTGGTTTCAGGCGTGCGCGGCAGGTTGATGCTCACGAAATCACAGGCTGCGAAAAGATCGCCCAGCGTGTCCGCGCGAACGACATCGTCCCTTTCCTGCCAGAACTCGGCGGGAATTTTCGGGTCGTAGGCGACGACCTCCATCTCGAATGCGTTGCGCAAGATATCTGCGGTCATTCGCGCGATCCGGCCATAGCCGACAAAGCCCACGCGGTTCCGGAAAAGTTCACGACAGCCCTTGCCCTTGCGCCCCTCTGCCCAGCCATCATTGCGGACAAGGTGATCTGCATAGACCACCCGACGGGCCGCCGACAGCATCAGGGTGACCGATAGTTCAGCAACCGATTGGGAATTCTCGAACGGCGTGTTGAGAACCACAATCCCGCGCTCGCGGGCGGCAGCTACATCAACAGAATCGACCCCGGCCCCGTGTCGCCCAATAACCTTAAGCCGTTTGGCGGCGCGGATATCTTCGCCCGGCAAATCCATACCGCGCAGGATCACCGCGTCCGCCTCTTCGCGCCAGTTGTCCATCCGTGCGTTGTCCCACGTGACCACGTCCAGCCGCGCGTCGGCCTTCAGAAACGCGACCGCATCGTCATGGATGGGCGAGCGTAGGAACACTGTTTTGCGCGCGTCATTCATGGGCAGCATCGATGATCTCGCAGCCCGCTTTGGCCAACGCAGCATCAACCCAGCTTCGGTCGAGGGTCCCATCATTGGCCGCGGCCACCTTGGCCTGATCCTTTTCGGACAAGGCCTGACCGGCGGCCAGCACGGCCTCGGCGTCCGCGCGCGGAACGATCACAACGCCATCGTTATCGGCAAGGACAACATCGCCCGGGCTGACCACGCATCCCTCGAACGAGATCGGAACGTTGATCTGCCCCGGTCCCTGCTTCATCGGGCCACCCGGACGGGTACCCGTGGCATAGACCGGCAAATCAAGATGATCGAGGGAGTCCAGATCGCGGATCGGTCCGTCAAAGACAATCGCGGCGACCTTTTTAAACTTGGCATAGCTGAACATGACCTCGCCCATAAGAGCCTGAGTCTGGGCACCACCATTAGAGACAATGATTACATCGCCCTCTTGCGCCATATTAAGCGCCTTGTGAATGGCGAGGTTGTCGCCCGCGCTTACTTGCACCGTCAGTGCCACGCCAGATACGGGACCGGCAAGACGGGGGCCTTGTAGGCGCGTGCTTGCCGGCAAGGAATTCAAACGGTTCATAACGTCCGCGACGTTCGCCGATGGCAGTTCGCCCAAGGCTTTGACGACCTCAGGGGTGGGAAGCTTGCGTTTATTGAACACGCGGAAGCCGACGCTCATCGTGAATTCCTCCAGTTTATTATGCCCGGTCTTTTCGACGCGGGTGCCGATGTTGAAAGAAACATTGCAAAAGGCTTTAATAATTACAATTTCATAATTATCATGAATTGATAACTTGGAGGCATCATTGGATTTTCGTGATCTCGTTTACTTTCGAACCATTGCCGAGCTGGGGCATATGGGTCAGGCAGCCGAACGGCTATTTCTAACCCAACCCGCCCTGACCAAGGCAATGCAACGGCTTGAAGAATCTATCGAGGGAAAGATTTTCCTTCGGGAGGGGCGTGGCATCGCGTTAACCGAGCTCGGGCGCGTTCTGCTTGAGAGAAGCAAAGTAATCGAGCAGATGATGAACGCCACCCACGGCGAGTTGCGCGGTTTTGCACGGGGGGAAGCGGGCCATATCCGTTTTGGATGCGCCCCGACACTGGCCAAATATTACCTGCCCGAGATCATGCGCCAGCTGCTGGACCAAAGCCCCGGCGTGACAATCGACCTTGAAACGAATGTCAGCGGCCCCCTGCTCAAGGCGCTGCGGGAACACCGACTGGACGCTGTGCTGACCCATGTTACGGGTCCGATCGACGGGTTTCACGTGACCCCGGTGATGGATGACGAGGTTGCAATCGTCGCCAGTTGGTCACATCCCCTCGCGGCCCGCGAGGTGCAGGTGCCGGACCTCACACATTACAACTGGGTCCTGCCAACGAAATCAGCCATTTTGCCTTGGCTACAGGACCTGTTTCAACGGCACGGCTGCCCAGCCCCAAAAGCCCAGGTAAAGGCGACATCGATTCTGTATCTCCCCTCACTTATCGGGGGCACGCAGCTGCTAAGCCTTCTGTCCACAAAGAACCTAAAGGACGATGTCACGGGGCAGCATCTTACCGAAATCAACGTCGCAGGTGAGCGGCTTCGCAGGTCCTTCGCGTTTGTCTGTCGTGACCCTGCAAGTCTCTCTCCGGCCACGCGGTTGCTGTTCGACATCATCCGCGATTCCACAGCTCCACGTGTGGACGGGTTGGATCAGATTAACTTGTGAACTGTATCTCTAGTCGGAATTTATAGTTTCTTTTCGCCAGTTGTTTTGGGGCCTTTGAAAAGCGTCTTGCCCGTTTGACCGCCGCGATGGCGGCGGCGTCTAGTTCTGGCTGGCCAGAGCTGCGGGCCAGACCTACGTTCAACAGCGCGCCATCGTGCCCCACCGATACCACCACAGTAACGACCCCGGTTTCGCCGCCACGGGGGCGCCGCTTTGCACGGTCGATTTTGGCGCGAATGGACGCGCCCCATGCCGCGACCAAAGACTGCTTTTCAGACTTTGACAGGTTCGAATGGGCCGAGGTCTGGCGGTTTCCTGCATTGGATGTGCCGCCCGTCCCCGCCGCAGTCGCCGCTTTGGACGGTGTCGAGGTCGCCTGCGCCGGCTGCTTTTTGACAGGTGCCGGCTTGGCAGGCTTCTTGACCGGCGGCTTGGGCCTTTGCGGGGGCTTTATCTCGGACAGGGGATGAACAGGGGGGTCGGGCGGCGGCGGCGCGGCTTGAACAACGGGCACGTCATCCAGCGCGCTTGGGTTTTGCAGCATCTGCGGCAGTGCGATTGGCGTGGCGACAGTCGCCTCCAAAACCGGCGCAACGGGGTCAGCCAAAACGGGTTCGGGCGGTGTCAGTTCAACGCTTACCTCGGCGACCTCCGGGGGCGTTTCCCATGCTGTGATCAGATCACCATAGCTTTCGGGGGCGGCGACCATCGTCATCAACCCGCTCCCCCCAGCACCCGCCGACGCTGCAGCCCCATCGCTGGGTTTCGCCCAAAAGGCGGCGACGTGCAGGCCGACAGCAATCAGCAGAAAAATGGCACCGTTGATGAACACACGTATCATGGCTGGGCCGTTTCAACGCGTGTCGTCAAAAAGACATTGGTGATCTCGCGCGCGGCAAGTGTCTTTAGCAAGGTGGGGATCAGCAGGGCATCTGCCCCCCCGTCGGCCCGGATGGTAAGGGGTGGGCGGGCATCTGATCCGGTGCAGATGACATCGGCACAAAGATCGATATACGCCAGCTCAAGCGCGTCAATCGCTGCGGCCTCGCCAATGGCGTCGCGAAAGGCAATATCGCCCGTGGCGTTGATATAAAGCGTTAAGGCGCTGTCATCAGGCGCGTCAGAGGACGCAGTGGGGGGGATAACCTCGAACGGGTCAGGCGGGGCGATTTGCGCGGTCATCAAAAAGAAGATGAGCAACAGAAAAACCACGTTAATCATCGGAATAACGTTTTCTTCACGCGGCTTACGCTGGCTATGCTCGCTGAAATCCATGGGTTAATCCACCACCACAACCTGCGTGAAACCTGCATCCCCCAGATCGCCAAGAATTTGCACCATGGTTTGTAGCTTTGCACCGCTCTTGGGGCGCAAAATGATTGTGTCGGAGGGTTTCGAGGTGAGCTCGCTTAGCTGAGCAGGCAGCGCCTCTCGCGCGACTGTATTGCCGTTTAACATCAGCCCATCCGCCGTGATATCGATCAACCGTGGCGGGCCTTCGTAGGCAGATCCGGAAGACCCACCCGCAAGGCTCAGCGGGAATTGCATATCCATGCCAAAGCGCGAGGCCAGCATAAAAAAGACCAGCAACAGGAAAACCACGTCAATCATGGGGGTCAGCGATGGGGTGCGACGCTTGCGTGCTTCAGCAATTTGCATGGGTTCACTCTGCCGCCAGCCCGGTTGACGCCTGCGATATTTCCTGTGCGCGCGTGGTTTGGAAAATGCGCGTTCCGATGTCTTCCATCTCAAGCCGCAGCCGGTCCGTGATGCTTTCAAACCACGTCAATGCGACGGACGCCGGAATGGCGACAGCCATGCCCGCCGCTGTGGTCAGCAATGCCTCCCAAATGCCACCGGCCAACATCGACGGGTCGGCCCGCGCGCCAGCCTCTTGCAGCGCTTGAAATGCGGAAATCATACCCAAAACGGTGCCCAGCAACCCCAGCAGCGGGGCAATGTTCGCGATCAATTCCAACGGGCGCAACCCCGCACGGGCACGGGCCAGACACAGTTTTGCGACCCGAAGTGTTTCGTCTTGCGCTGTTTCACGGTCAAATTCAGGGTTGGAAGACGCTTGAAATGCGGTGCGGGCAAATCGGGCGCGAATGGTTCGGCGGTTACGAAGGTCAGCCAATACAATGTCTGAATTGCCATCTTGCCATGTGGTAATTGCCCCCTCGACCCGGCGGCCACCTGTCCACGCACCCAGCCAGATAAGATCCCAAATCTTCCAAAAAATAAGGGCGACCGTTATTACTGACAAAGCGGCGATAGCCCAAATCGAAGGGCCGCCAGCCTTTAAGAACGCAATCGCGGATAGAGTAGCATCGGATAATGGCGCGAAATCCAACATCAGTAAGCATCCTTAACTTGATGGCTGGCTGATGTGGCTTGCCTCTACCTGTGGTTTATAATCTTGATTGTTTTTGTCAAGTAACTCACGGCGCGCTGGCAAAAACCCTCTCAGACGCGCGCCAACATACGTTTCCGCGACTCGCACAAAAAAACCGGGCCCATAAGGCCCGGCTTGGTCGCGGTTGCGATATTAATCAGAATTCGCGGCTGAGTGTCAGGGAAATAACCCGTCCCTGACCTTTGGTGCAGCCGTAGCTGTCATAGCAAAGGCCCTCGTAATCCTTGTCGAACAGGTTGTTCACATCAAGGTTCACCGTCATTTCCGGCATCTCGTAGCTTAGGCTCAGGTCAGCCAGCGCATATCCGTCGGTTTTGCGACCATTGCTTTGGGTTGCATAGAACGAGGACACATAGCGCACCCCTGCCCCGACCGTCAGACCTTGCACAAAACTGGCCGCGTCATAATCGAACCACAGGGCAAGCTGATGGGGCGGTGCCATCGAATTATGGTTACCGATCAGCGCGGTGTTCGAGGATTTGCTAACCTTCGAGTCCAGATAGGCATAGCTAAACACGCCTTCTACGGCTTCGTTCAGGCGCCCGCGTGCCTCAAGCTCAAGGCCGCGCGAACGTACCTCGCCGGTTTGGGTAAAGCTGGACCATGTCGTGTCTCTTGTATCGTATTCCTTCACATTGGTCTTGCTTAGGTCGAACACAGCCGCGCTTAGCATCAGATCGGCAGACGGTTGATAGCGCAGGCCCGCCTCCCACTGGGTGCTCTCGGAGGGGTCAAGCACATCACCGGCAAGCGTGTTACCAACGTTCTGGGTGAACCCTTCGGTATAGCTCAGGTACGGGGTCAGACCGTTGGCAAATTCATGGGTGACTCCGATCATGCCTGTTGTCGCCTCGTTCTTTTGACTGCTTTGGGTCGAGGCGACCAGATCGTCGATGGTGGTATCAAACCGGCTGTGGCGCAGACCCATGGTGATCTTGGTGCCCGTGCCCAGATCCAGATGATCTTGCAGGTAGAAACCTGTTTCGCCGTACTCCGTGCTTTTTCTGGAACCAAGGGCGGGGTCAGCAACTGCGAAATCCAGATTTGGATCGCTGTAGGGCACCGTGTACATCGTGTAATCAAGGTACTGTGTCACATCATAGCGCGATGTTTGGTGATCCAAACCAACGGTCAGCGTGTTCTTGGCAGCACCAAAGGACGTCGTCCATTTCAGGTGGTTGTCGATACCAAAGGTTTCCGCATCTTCATCATTCGAGAATGCGTAATAGCTTAGCCCGCTCGCGGACGCCGAAGAATAGTCCAACTGCGCATAGTCGGTCGTTTGATGCGCATAGCGGAAGCTTTGGTTAAAGGTCAGGTTCGGTGCAAAGCTGTGCGTGAACTCCCAGCCAATCGTCTCTTGCTCTGTATCAAAGTGGTTATAGGCCGACTGCTTGAGGTTATAGCCCTCGGGCAACGTGCCCCATGCGCTGTCAACGTCTTCGCCGTTCACCGGTGAAAAGATCAGCGGTGTCAGCGAATCCTTTTGGATGTGGCCCAGAATCGTCAGCGATGTGTTGTCAGTCGGTGCCCATGTCAGGCCCCCAGCAAGGAAACTGCGGTCGTCGGCAGAGCGATCAACCTCGGTTTCACCGTCCCGTACCAGCCCCGTGATGCGCGCGGCGACTGTGCCTTCCTCATTGATCACGTTCGACCAGTCGAAACCGACCAAGGCCGACCCGTTGCTGTCAAAGCCGATTTTACCCTTGGCCAGTCGCCCAAACACCGGACGTTTGGTGACTAGGTTCACCATACCGCCCGCATCGTTCGAACCATAGAGCACGCCCGCTGGACCGCGCAGAACGTCAACACGTTCGATCATGTAAGGGTCAGTCGTAAAGCCGGAAAAGTTCAGCACTTTTTGCGGAAGCCCGTCGCGGTACAGCGAAGAAGACCCCATATCAAAGCCACGGATGGCGAATTGGTCGAACCGGTTGTCCATACCCCATGTCGACGGCAACACACCGGGGACATAGGCAATACTGTCTTCGACCTGACGCGGCGCGCGGGATGCAAGCTCTGTCGAGGTCACGACCGAAATGGATTGCGGCACTTCGGCAAGAGGCACACCGGATTTCACGCCGGTTTCGGTCGCAAGCGCGAGGTAGCCGTCGATTTCGCCCGAATAGGCAAGTTCGTTTTCAACAACAATTGGCAGCAGGTCGATGACATCTTCTTGCGCGTGGGCAGGAAATGTGGCGGCCAAACTGACCAGTGCGGTTTGGCACAGCAGTTTGGGTCTCGTTGGCAAACGCAACGATTGACGGATATCAAAATAGGTCATGTAGCTCCCCAGGAAATGGCGCGAAAACGCACCCGGATGACGAGCAAAGAGGCTCGGGTCTCACCTGGGTCTGTCCTGGGATTTGGGCAAAATACCGCGAAGTTTGCCGCTGTCAATCGCTAGAGGGTGCCTTTGGCGAATTACCTTGGTTCCCGCCGTGGTTGCCGACCGCCTTGGCCAATCGGGGCATCAACCGCCCGGCGACCCACGAAATAGACAGCGGGGTTTGAAAACTCATCGCACCGATTTCCTCGGCATCGGCCCAGACGGATCGGACGTTCTTGGACAACGCGCTTGCGCGGTAGGCAGGCAACCCTTCGATCAGCGCGCGCCCAGCCTCGTCAGACAGCCACAGGGCGACGTCTTTCTCAAAAAGATCAAGGCGTTCAAGGCTGACCGAGAAATTGCCAGACCCGGCTGCAAGGCCGTCGTATTCGGCCGGTATTTTCATCCCAAGTGCGGCCATCAACCGGTTAGAACCGTCACCTGAGCTATACCCGATCAGCTCGGTCCCGGAAACATATGCAACAGCGACTTCGGTGCCGGACAGCTGGGGATAAGCTGCGGCAAGATCGGCCAGTTCCTGTTCAACCTTGGCGGTTACGGCATCCCCTTGATCCTGTCGGCCCGTGGCCTGCGCGATAAGCTGCATTTCCGCCTGCCAAGGGGCGGTCCATGCCTCGTAGCCCAGTGGCGGGCCAACCACGGGCGCGATCTGTGACAGCCGGTCATAGGTTCGCTGGTCAAGGGGCGCAAAGGTCGCGACGATCAAATCGGGCTTTTGCTGCCAGACCCACTCAAGATCAATCTCGAACCCCCGCTGGACATCCGGCTTTGCGCCCAACGCCGCGCGTGCGTCTTCTGCCCAGCTCCACGTGGCATAGGAGCGCGCGCCGAACCATTCGTGAACACCCACCGGCGCGATGCCGAGCGCATATAGAAAGTCCTGCTCGTGATAGCCAACCGATACAATGCGTTGCGGCGTGTCTTGGATGCGGGTTTCGCCAAAACCGTGCGTGATGATTATTGGCTCGGCGCTTAGCCTGACAGGCGCAAACAGAAATGAAGCACAGCATATAAGGGCGGCAAGACGCATCAGACTCTCCAACAGGTCGGGCCTGGCGTCTGGCTTGGCGGTTTTGTCAGTGCTCTCGCAATCCCTGCCGGGTGTCAAGATGGCTGTGCGACCTCTTGCAGCGCCTTGCGAATATGAATACCCGTTAAGGGCAAGCGTCATGCCAGCCGGAACCAACGGGAATGTCATGTCACGCGCATCTTTCGCCATTAGCCTTGTTTTGCTGTGTTTGGTTTTATGCCTAAGCGCAGCACTGTCTTTGCGGTTCGGTGCCGCCCCGGTGACACTGGACGCGTTGTTCAACGACACAATTGGCCTGCTGGAAAGCCGCGCGTTTAGAACGGTGTGCGCGATATGTGTCGGGGCAGCATTGGCCATTTCAGGATTAATGCTTCAGGCGTTAACGGGCAATCCGCTGGCCGATCCGGGGATCACGGGGATCAACGCAGGGGCCGCGCTGGCGGCCATCGCCTTGGCCTATTTTACCCCCTTCAACAGCGGCATGGCTATTCTGTTGGCCGCAAGCGTCGGTGCGGGTCTTGCCGGGTATACGTTGTGGCATCTGGCGGGAACTGACCCCGTGGCAGGGGTCGGCGGCATTGCCTTGCGCTTGCCCCTTGCCGGTCTTGCCATTGAAACCTTGTGCCTTGCGCTCGCCTCAACCCTCATCTTGGCCGATGCGGAAATGCAGGCGCGGTATTTACGTTGGATTTCCGGCGCTATTCCCGCAGTTGCCCGAACTGAGATTGCCCCTTTGGCGGTGATCTCTGTTTTGTTGGTCGCAGGGTATTTCACCTGTGAACGGCTTGAGCTGCTAAGCCTTGGGGCAGAGCAAAGCGATAGCCTTGGGCGCAATCCCAACCGCACCGTCGCGCTGGTGTTGGCCTGCGTTACCATGCTCAGCGGCGCAAGCGTCGCGATTGCCGGACCGCTTGCGTTTCTGGGTCTGCTCGTTCCCTTTGTCGCCCGCAGCTTGGCGGCTGGATCGTTGCGGCGGGCCTATCTGCTTGCGTTACCGCTTGGCGGTTCCGCCCTCGTGCTAGCCGACACAATCGGCCGTCTGATTGCCCGCCCCGGAGAGGTCCATGCCGGTATTATCGCTGCTCTTTTAGGGGGGCCTGCGCTGATTATGGTATTGCGCCGCGTCCTGCGCCCAACACGGTGGCGCGCGGAATGAAACCCGTGATTACCCTGTTGCTTGCGTTGGCCTGGCTTGTGTTCCTTGCCCTATCGGGCGGGCGTGACTGGCTGTCGCCAGCCGAGGTCTGGCGCGGGCTTTGGGACGCCGATGATTTCATTATCCAAGTGCTGCGCCTGCCGCGCACTGCGCTGGCTGTTGCCGCCGGTCTGGCGCTTGGTCTTGCAGGGGCCCTGATGCAGGGGCTGACCCGCAATCCCTTGGCCACACCTGATGTGATCGGTCTGGTGCAGGGCGCCAGCCTTGGCCACATCGTGGCGCTTGGGCTTGGTGCATCCGTCTTTCTGGGGGAAACCGTGGGCACGGCCCTAGCCCTGTTTGCCGTGATCACCTTGGCCCGACAACAGGGACCAATCGCATTTGTTCTTTATGGCATTGGCGTCGGCGCGACGGCGTCCGCCGCGACGACGGTGATCCTCTTGCGCGCGCCAGATGCGACGATCAGCCAGATGATGTTGTGGCTGTCCGGCTCGCTTGCCCGTGCCGATTTGGCAACCGCCAGCATGCTGCTTGGCGGCGTTGGCTGCGCCATGTTTGTGGTGCTGTGGCGCGCGCGCGATCTGCGTACGCTTTGGCTAGGTGACGACGTGATGACGGGGCTTGGCGTCAACTTGACCCTATTGCGTTTCACCGTGCTTGGGCTCGTCACCTTGCTGACAGCAGCGGCCACTTTGGCGGTAGGGCCGATCGGGTTTCTGGCCTTTACCGCCGCCCCCCTTGCCCGCGCGGTCACGGGGGCCGAACCACCCGCGCTGTTCCCCGCTGCCTTGATGGGGGCCTGCCTGCTAACAGCGGCTGATCTGGCCGCGCGTTTAATCGCGCCGCTTGTCACACTGCCGACGGGCTTGATCATGACCCTGATCGGCGCGCCCTATCTTATCTTTTTCCTATGGTCAGAGAAGCGAAAGACCGCGTGATGAAACAGCCCCTTTTTGACATCCATGACTTGACCGTAAGCTTAGGCCATCAGACGATTTACTCCCAGTTCAGCGCAAGCCTTCCTGACGTGGGGATCACGGGTATCATCGGCCCCAACGGCTGCGGAAAATCAACTCTATTACGCTGCCTTGGTGGTTTGAAAATACCCGACAATGGCTGCGTCAAACTACGGGGGGCGGATATTGCTCAGATGCCCTCAATCGCGCGGGCGCGTCAAATCGCGTTCTTGCCGCAAGAGCCGCCAATGCTGGCCGATATGACCGTTGAGGGATTGGTCGCCAAGGGCCGTACACCGTGGCGAAAGGCCTTTCTGCCGCCTTCGCGCGCCGACCGTGATGCGGTTACGCAGGCACTTGAGGCCACGCAGCTGAGCGCATTGCGTCAGCGGCGGCTGACAGCCCTTTCAGGGGGGCAGCGACAGCGGGCGTGGATTGCCATGGCGCTGGCCCAGCAAACCGACGTCATCCTGCTGGATGAACCGACGTCCTACCTAGACCTGCCGCACCAAATCCGGTTGATGCAGCTGCTTCGGCATCTTGTGGATCAACAGGGGCAGTCCCGCCGCGTCGTGGTTGTGTTGCACGATCTGACCATTGCCGCGCGGTTCTGCGACACGCTTGTGGGCCTGTCCGAGGGTAAGTTGGTCTGCGCCGGAACACCCGCCGAAGCCTTAACCCCTCAAACGGTCATGCAGCTTTATGGCCTGCGCGCGCAGGTGCGGCCCGATCCGGTTTTCGCACGCCCAATTGTGTATCCCGAGGAATAAAGGACAGCGATTTTTCACCGCCCTGTTCGGCTATTCAGGCTTGGTATGCTCAATCAGGAAACGCGCAATGCCCGGCACAAGCGCCTCATGAAGCGGTAAACTTGGATCTGTATATGTGGCAACGAGGTTTCCAGCGACCGCCGCCTTCAGCATATGTGTACCGCCGGCAAGGTCTATGTACTGCGCCTGCGGCAGCGCGCCTTGAAGCAGACCGGCGTCACGGGCGTTTACCTGAATATCTTCATCCCCTTGGATGATCAGCGCAGGCCCCGGCCAATCTTTGGCTATCATCGCGGGGTCATAAGAAAATCCATCAACCATGAAACGTTGGATGCCTTCCGAAAAGAGTGGTCGCAAAATTGGCGTCAGCGCGGCGGGGTCGCGGGTCTGGCCAGCCTCAAGACCTTCGACGATCTCTCTAAGCTCGGGCATTAGCGGGGCGTTGGCGGGGTTGGCCTCGAACTGTTCAATCAGCAGCTGCCCCATGGGCCGCCCCGGCGTTGCCATCAGGATCAGGCCACACAGGTTTTCGGGTTGATCCTGCGCCGCGACCAGCGCCACCAACCCGCCCTCGGAATGCCCCGCGATCCAGACACAAGGCGCAAGGGCGGACGCGTGATCCACCCAATCGCGGGTATCTTGGGCATAGGCGGCGATGGTTACATTATTCGGGTCTACGATGGCCTTGGAACTGCCGTAAAAGCCCCTTTTGTCGACGCGCAGTGATGCTACCCCTTGTTCGGCCAACGCCTCGGCCAACTGCTTGTACGCATCCGTCTTGATCCCCATTACCGACGCGTTTCCGTCCCTGTCTGTCGGCCCCGATCCGGGGATAATAACCACCGCATGATCGGCACCCTCGACGGTGATCTGCTCGGCCTCTAATGGCCCCTGAGGTCCGGGAATTTGCACAGGTTCGGCCACCGCCAATGCGGGGAAAAGCAGCGGGACAAGACAGGTCAGGCGCATGGTGTTCTCCGATAGTTTATAAATTAACTTAGGTATTTCAGGCAGGCCGCGCAACGCGCTTTGCCGCAAAATGGCATTTAGGTTTCGAGGGGACGCTAAGGTTAAGTAGGGGCATTTTCTCCACCCGCCTGCCGACCCCGTTTAACAGCGCCGGTATTCGGCGCGCATCGTGGGTCTTTCCAAAAACCGCCTTGACTCGATGTTGCGAATATACCCAGTAATATCCAACATTATTTGAAATGGTGGGCAAATTGCTTTTTGGTGGTCGTAAATCGGAAGACGATACAGTTGTCGAAATGCTCGCCTCTGCGATCCGGCGCGATATCTCCTTTGGCGTGCTGCGCCCCGATCAGAAACTAAAGCTCGCTGATCTGCGCCAGTCCTATGGCGGCTCGAACCATTCCATGCGCGAGACGCTGCGGATTTTGTCGTCCGAAGGAATGGTCGAGGCGGTCAGCCAGCGCGGGTTCCGCGTGACCTCAGCGACCGAGGATGATCTGCGTGATATTCTGCTGGTGCGGCTCGAGGTTGAAAAGCTGGGCCTCAAACGCTCGATTGAGCGTGGGGATATAGCTTGGGAAGGCCGTGTGATTGCCGCACTGCATGCGGTGAGCCGCGCCGACACGGTCGTTCAAAACAATCCTGATGATGTCACCGCGCTGGAGTGGGACGAGGCCTGCCGCGATCTAAGCATGGCACTGATTTCGGCCAGCGGGTCCCCCAGATTAACGGACATGGCCGCGCAGTTTTATGGCCAGTCCCGTCGCTTTCGTTTGGCGCTTTTACGCGAAGGGCGCATTGATTTTGCCGCCCGCGCAGCGCGTCGGACTTTGCTACAAAACGCTGTGATCGCGCGCGAGGAACAGCGCGCTTTGCAGGTTTTAGAAGACGAAATCGGTGCCGACTTGGGCGCCTAAAAAAACGAAAAGATCATTTAGGGAGGAAACAATGGTCACTTTTAACAGACGTCAGACACTGGGTCTGATCGGGGCCGCGGCGGCATCAGGCCTCGCAGCGCCAGCGCTTGCGCAAAACAAAAAGATTGTTGTGGGCGCGCTGCGCTTCACATCGCATTCCGCAAGTTTTATCGCCGCTGAACGCGCCTATTTCGCCGATGCGGGCCTTGATGTCGAACTGCGCTTTTTCCAAGCGGCGCAACCGATGGCGGTCGCGATTGCGTCGGGTGACGTAGACTATGCCGTGACGGCGATCTCGGGTGGCTTGATTTCGCTGGCAGACAAAGGCGCGATCAAGGTTATCGGCGGCGCGCTAAGCGAAGAGCCGGGCATTGACGGCCAGAAAATCCTTGCCTCGGACGCAGCTTTCCAAGCGGGCCTGACATCGCCTGCAGGCCTTGGCGGCAAGAAATTCGGCATCTCAACGGCTGGTTCCTCGTTCCACTATATGGGTTCGAAAATCGCCCAAGCCGAGGGCGTCGATGTGTCCTTTACGCCGCTACAAAAAGTGGGTGCTATCATCGGCGCGCTGAAATCTGGCCAGATCGATGCGTGGTCCATCGTACCCCATATCGCCAAGCCACTGGCGGGGTCCGGCGCGGTGCATATCATCGGCAATGTGTCCGATTATCTGCCGAACTATCAGGTCACGACCGTGTTCACATCGGCCAAGAACGCCAATGACGAACGTCAGCAGACATCTGATTTCCTCAAGGCGTTCAGCATGGGGGCTTCTGACTATAACTCGACCATGATCGACAAATCCGGCGGCGAAGACGGCGTGAACGAGATGGTCGATCTGATCCATAAATACGTCTACACGGACCGCGAGCGGGCCAAAGCGGCCCCGTCGATCATCAACGGCACCATGCGCATCAACGAAGGCGCGCGCCTGAACATCGCCTCGGTTCAGGATCAGCTGATCTGGTTCCAGTCCGAAGGGTTGATCGACGGTGACATCACGCTGGATACGTTTGTCGACACCAGCTTTGTCGAGACGTTTGAGGCTTAAGACCAAACCCAAGACTGGCCGCCATGCGCGCGGCCAGTCGTTTCATTTCTAAGGGCAGTTTCATGGACATTCGCTTGGATGCGATCAGCCATTCCTATGGCGACACTGAGGTATTGCGCGACATCTCGCTGGATATTCCAACGGGCAAGATCGTCTGCTTTGTCGGGCCGTCCGGCTGCGGCAAATCCACCCTGTTGCGCCTGATTGGCGGGCTGGAACGCGCAACCAAAGGCCGTGTTCTGCAACTTGGTACGCCGCCTGCCGGATGTCTTAACCCGCTGACCTATGTGTTTCAGGATTTCGCGCTGCTGCCTTGGCGCACCGTGCACGGGAACATTTCCCTCGTGCTAGAAGACCACGGCATCAAAGGGGCCGCTGCTAATGCGATTATTTCAGACGTTCTGGCCCGTACCAAGCTCAGCGATTTCAGCAATGCCCTGCCGCGCCAATTGTCGGGCGGCATGAAGCAACGCGTGGCGATTGCCCGCGCGCTGGCCGTCAAACCCGCGGTGATGCTGATGGACGAACCCCTGTCCGCCCTAGACAGCCAGACGCGCGAATTGCTGATGGATGATCTTGTCGCCCTGTGGACCCGCCAGCCCTTTACCGCCGCGTACGTGACCCACAATCTGGCCGAGGCTGTCCGTCTGGGCCACCGCATTGTTGTGCTGTCACGCCGCCCCGGTGAAATCCGCGAAATGGTCGAGATTGATATGCCCCTTGCCGAACGCAGCCACGGCAACCCCGAGCTTGAGCAGATCCAGAAACACCTGTGGGATATGATGCGCGACGAGGCCCGCGCAGCTGATGAGGAATTGCTAGATGTCTGATGCAACGATCAAAGCCCAACCTATCGAGGTCCGGTTTCGCGGCGGCGGCTTTGCCCCGAAGGCGCGGCGTTGGGTCGGATTGGCCGTGTTTGTTGTGCTCATCGCGATCATGGAGATCGGCACACGCAGCGGCTGGATTTCTGCGCTGACACTGCCCAAACCATCCGACGTTTTGGCAACGTTTAAAGAGCTGTGGGACAGTGGGATGTTGTTCAAGCATCTGCTGCCGTCGCTTAGCCGCTTGGCTGTTGGGGCGGCAATCGGGGCCTCGGTCGGTATCTGCGTCGGCGTGATGATCGGCCTCTTTTCCTATGTCCGCGCGGGTCTGGTCCCGCTGGTGGCCGCCATTTTCCCGATCCCCAAAATCGCGCTGCTGCCGTTGTTTGTGATCTGGTTCGGCATCGACGAGGCCAGCAAATATGCGTTGATCGCTTTTGGCACGTTCACCCCCACCGTGGTGGCCACCTATGGTGCCGTCGACAACGTGGACCGTTCTTTGATCCGCATGGGCCAAAGCTTTGGCTTGTCGTGGTTTTCCATCGTCCGAAAGATCGTGCTGCCCGGTGCCATGCCCGGTATCCTGTCCGGCCTGCGCATCTCGCTTGCCATCGCGATCATCTTGTTGGTCGCCGCTGAAATGCTGGGGGCCGAATACGGCATCGGTGCTTATATCCTCGAAGCTGGATCGCTTTATGATCTGGAGCGGCTGTTTGCAGGCGTTGTTATTCTGTCCCTGCTCGGGGTTATCCTAAGCACGGTCATCGGGTTCATTGAACGTCGCCTGCTGGGCTGGCGGGAGTAAGCCGCAGCACCAGCCAAGAGCATTCGGGCTGGTGCTGCGCGTATTTGACATCGCGCGGCACCGTCATGTTTCGTCAGGTCATAACCCCGATCTAAACGTCCCCACCAAAGGCCGCGTCAAGCCGCGCCTTGAAGCGTTCGTGAAACCGCGTGTCGCCAATGATGCGCAGATGGTTGGTGCCAGTGACCGTATCTGCCGCCGTGGCGCGCGGTGACAGCTTGCGCCAATCGACCAGATTCAGCCCACGGCTTAGACTGTCACCGGCACTGAACGAGGCTACAGGCACATCCAGCGCGCCCATTTTGTGACGCCGGAACACCAGCGCGTTGTCGATCAAAACCCAGAACGTATGTTCCCGGCTCGAGATGTCAGGCCCGTCGAATGGCAGGGGTTCCGCCTCGTTGCCGATGAACCGCAGAAACTGATCAAAGCATTCTGCGTCCATGGTGCCAATCAGTCGGTCCCATTGCGCCCGCATCTTGGTTTTTTCAAGCCAGACCAACAGATCCTGTTCTAGCTGCGCGCGTTCACCCGGTTCGAATTTCGGGGTGGCGTTGGGTGTGAAATCTGTCCCCAAATCACACACGTCAACCATACCGACCAACTGCACATCCACGTCACCTTGCAGTTGCCGCGCGGCCTCCCACGCTAGCAAGCCGCCCCAAGACCAACCAAGGAATGCGACAGGCTGCCCCGCGCTTTCGGCGCGGATATGCGCGACGTATTCGCCCACGACGTCCTCCACCGATACGTTCAACTGCTTTTCTTCGTTCAGCGAATGACACAAGAAACCCGTCACCGGTTGATCCGGCCCCAAATGATCTGTCAGGTGCAGATATTCACGCGTTGAAACCAACAATCCGGGGAAACAATACAGCCGCGGCTTGGTGCCACTGGCGCGCAATGCAATCGCGCTGCGCCCGGTTTGGCCCCCTGCTGCAATCCGTTCCGCGATGCCACGCACCGTTGGCGCGTCAAACAAATCTGCAATGGTCAGGGCGGTTTCGGGCCAATGTTTGCGCATGGCGGCAAGCGCCTTAAGCGCGACCAGCGATTTCCCCCCCATGGCGAAAAAGTCATCCGTGACACCCATCTGCGGTGCCCCGATCAGGTCGCGCCAAATGTCCAAGATCGTGCTTTCGGCCGTGGTTGTGGGCGCTATACCTTCCCCGCCCTGCCGTTTCACAGGGGCCATTGGCATGGCGGCACGGTCCAGCTTTGCATTCGGGTTGGTTGGCATTTTCGCCAGCACGATAACCGCATCGGGCAGCATGTGCTTGGGTAGCTTCGTGCCAAGACCATTCAACAGCGCATCGCCTGCGTTCAGGTCAGGCCCAACCACATAGGCCAAAAGCCGTTTGTCGGCCCCATCCTCGCGCAACAAAACCAAGGCTTCGCTCACGGTTGGATCGGTCAAAAGGGCGGCTTCAATCTCTCCCGGCTCGATCCGGTAGCCGTTGATCTTGATCTGCAGATCAACCCGCCCGACAAATTCAATTGTGCCGTCTTCACGCCAGCGCCCCAGATCGCCCGTGCGGTACAACCGCGCGCCCGACGTGCCGTCCAACACAGGACCAAAGGGGTCAGGGATAAACCGGTCGGCAGTCACGTCTGGTTTCCCGACATAGCCGCGCGCGACACCGGTCCCCCCCAGATAGATTTCCCCCACAACACCCTGCGGGCAGGGCATCATTTCGACATCCAGCACATAGGCCCGGCGATCACCGACCGCGCGCCCCAGCGGCGCATAGGTGCCTTCAAACCGTGTGCCAGCATCCACTTTCCAGACCATCGGCGTCATGATCGTTTCCGTCGGCCCATAGCCATTGATCAGGGTTTTCGCCTTTAGCGCACGCGACAATAGATCGAATGTCGATTGCGCCAGACCTTCTCCGCCAAAGGAATACAACCGCATGGGCGGGGCGCTGTCGGTATCCTCGGCCCATTCAGCAAGCTGTTGCAGGTAGGTCGTCGGGATAGACGCGTTATTGCACCCATGTTCGCGCATCGCTGTCAGCGTCTGTTCAGGCGTCCAAAGCGGGCCGTCCGGGATCACCACTGAACCACCCATCATCAACGGGACCATCCAACGTTCGTGCCCGCCGTCTGACGAAAACGGCAAGAACGGCAATTCGCGGCTTTCGGCGCTCATCTCGTACACGCGGGCGGTGGTCTGGTTGTGATGGCTAAGCGGCCCGTGCTCAACGGCCACGCCTTTGGGTTTGCCCGTCGATCCCGATGTGTACATCACATAGGCCAGCTGTTCCGGATGGATGGTCACATCTGGCGCATCCACGCGCGGAGCATCGGTAAAGTCCTCAAGACATAGAACCCGCGCCTCTAGCCCCTTTGGCAAGCGATCCAGAAACCCGCGACGCGTTAACACCACACGCACACCAGCGTCTGTTAGAATGTGGTGGTTGCGACTGGTCGGGTGATCCGGTTCAACCGGGATATAGGCCCCGCCGGCCTTCAATGCGGCAAGGATCGCCATCACTGCGTCGGCACCCCGCTCGATCAGAATGGCAACTGACACATCAGGGCCGACACCCATTTCCACCAACCGATGGGCAAGCGCATTCGCCTGTGCGTCTAGCCTGCCGTGGGTTATCTGATCCTGCCCACAGATCACGGCCACCTTGTCAGGCGTGAGCTGCGCATGTTCCGCGATGATTTCATGGGTCGGCCGTGGATCAACGGGCGTGTCGTCAGGATAGGGTGCGGAAAGCGCGTCAAGCTCGGCGTCGCTCACCATCGGTAATAGCGCGACCGGCTTGGTTGGTCCCTCTAGCCCGCCCTGCAACACACGTTCGAAATGGGTCAAAAGCCGCGTAATCTGCGGTGCCGTAAACAACCCTGCATCCGCGTCAGCCGTCAGAACCAGCCCTGCATCGGTTTCCTCGGCGACGATCACGATCTCTTCGGCCAGCGGCGGCATCGGACGGGCCAGCCGCGTCACACCATCGGGCAAGGCGCGCGTGGGCAAGACATGCAAAGACACCGCGCCAAGGGGGTGGGGATCAGCATCCGCGCGGGCCAGCCGATCCTGCACCAGCGTTTCGCTGGGCAGTTGATGGGCACGCCCTTCGCCGATGACCTGTTCGATCTTGGTTCGCACCGCACCAAAGCCCCGTTCGGGGATCACACTGATGCAGACCGGCAAGACCCCTGCCGTGCGTTGGGTGCTTTCCACAATCTGACCGCAAGCAAACCGAAACGCGTTCATGCCGCTGTATCGGCACAGCACGACAGCAGTCGCTGCGGCAAGGGTGTTCTCTAACCCGCGTTGACCATCGATTTCGGTACGCGACACCTGCGGCAAAATCCGGATTTCACGCAACCGTTGTTGCCCTTCCTGCGCGTCAAACCGATGCGGCACACGCACAACGCCATAGCTGTCCATCAACGATTGCCATGTATTCAGACGTTGCGCGCGGGTTTTACGGTCGATCTGGGGTTCCTCGACCTCAACGGCGGGCAGCGTCGGCTGACCTGCATCAAGCGCATTCCAAAGCGCCCGCTCGATCGAGGCATAGACCCCATCACCCCCCAAGATCGGGTGCAACGTAAGCGCCAGAATATACCCCCCATCAGCAGCCGACCAGAAATCGGCAAAGGCGCTGGTACCCTCAAGCGACGGGCGGCGCGCCTGCGCGGCACCTTGCGCCAACGCCACGTCGCCAAACCCGCAAAGCACCAGTTTTGTTTCGCGGTCGGAATGGCGCAGCGCCACTCCGCCGGGTTGGATTTCAAAACGCGCGGTAAAGGCTGGATGCTCGGTCAGAACCCGTTCAACGGCATCGGTCAGGTGTTCTTCGTCCCAGCGGCGTTCAAACTTCAGCACCAGAATTTCAGGGGTAAAGGGGGCCAGATCGCCCACCTGCTCATGGGCAAAGATACGTTTCTCGTGGCTGTTTAGCGTGCGGGCGGGCGTCGGGAAATCAAGGTCTTTGCTCATAACATTGCCTCCTTCAGCGCATCGGGTCGCATATCAGTCCAGCGCGCGGCAATCGTTTTCAGGCACGCCTCACGCGTTCCTGGTTCGCCAACAACATCCCAGCCATCCGGTGCGGGCCGAGTGGCGGGATAAACCGAATAGCGCCCCTCGTGATTGCGCAAAATGCGCCATTGAGCATGGGCCAGTGTGGAATGTGTCATGCGCCTGTCCTTTGAGTACAGTTCGTGGATCCTGTCACCCAGACGTATGAGCCGGTTCGAAATTCACCCGGCAGGCAGATTATTTTGCGATTTTGAAAAATATGTCGCGGAAAGGTGAATTTCCTCCATGCTCTCCCGTCCTGTCATTGAAGCACGCGTGTTCCGCATCATTCAGGACAAACTATGCCCGACGTCGACCTTTCGGATAAAAAGCTGCCGCAGCTCATGTTGCGTCTTGGGCTGCCTGCAATGGTGGGCCTGTCCCTGAACGCGAGCCATCAAATCGTCGATGCCGCGTTTGTGGGGCAACTTGGCGCATCCCCCCTTGCTGTTTTGGCGCTGATGGCATCGCTTGCGGGGTTTGCAGTGGCCGTCGGGATCGGGATCGGCATTGGTGCCGCCAGCAGCGTGGCGCGGGCCTTGGGCGCAGGCGAGACCGAGCGCGCACGCAAGATATCCGGCCTGTCCTTTGCGACCTCCGCAGCGCTGGCCGCCGTGTTATGGGCCGCCCTTCAACTGGGCATGATGCCGGTGCTCAATCTGCTGTCGATGCCGCAGGAAACGCTGCCGATGGCCCGGGCGTATTACCCCATTCAAACGCTGACCGTCGCCTTTGGGATCATTCAAATCGTCTGTGATTTTACCGCGATCGGACGCGGACACGCCCGGATGAGCATGCGCACATTGGCGCTGTGCTTTGGCCTGAATATGGTGCTGGACCCCTTGTACATCTTTGGTTTCGGTCTTGGGCTGGACGGTGCGGCGTGGGCGACGGTCACGGCGCAGCTCGTAACACTATCGGTCTGGGCCGTCTGGTTTCACACCCCAGCGCGCCGCCCCTCGCTTGGGTCTATCCGGTTGCTTGCCCCGGTACTGCGCGTGGGGATGCCCGAAGCCGCAAGTTTTGCGGTCACCACCTTTGGTTTGCTGGCCGTGCTGCGCCTCGCGGCAGAACATGGTGGATTGGAATCTGTAGCGGCCCTTGGTGTGGCGCTGCGGTTGATCTTGTTCGTGACATTGCCGCTTGAAGGTTTCGCAATCGGCGTTCAGCCGATCCTTTCCTATGCCTATGGCGCGGGGGATGGCCAGCGGGTGGCGCGCGCGCAATCCCTGTTGCTGCGGTTCGCGCCAATGATTTGCCTGATGTGCGCGGCCTTGCTGTGGATCGGTGCCACGCCCCTTGCCGCCGTGATGAGCGATGTACCCGCTGTCGTCGCAGAAACAGCGACACATTTGCGCTGGCTTGCACTGTCTATTCCCGCATTTGCCATCCGCCTTATCGGTCAGATCAGCCTTCAAGCGGCGATCCGCCCCCGTCTGGCCATGCTCTTGGGGCTGGCCCCGATGGGTTGGCTACTTTGGCCCACGCTGGCGTTCCTGCTGCCGACATATGGTGTGTCTGCCCTGCCGATGGCCATCACGCTATCCGCTTACCTGTCCGCCTGCGTCGCCCTTGTTTTGCTGAAAATTACCAGCGCTTCACCACACCCAATCGGAGTATCCGCATGACCCATCACACCTTCGTGCCTGACCTGATCACCCCGGCCCGCGAGACGCCGCTTGCTGCCAGTGCCCCGCCGATTTTCCAAGCGTCTTCGTTCTTGTTCGACACCTATGCCCAGATCGAGGCTGTGTTCTCGGGGCGGTCCGATCAGCTGGTCTATTCACGCGGCGACAACCCAACTGTCAGCGAGCTTGAAGCGCTGATTGCACGGCTTGAGGGGACCGAAGCCGCGCGCGGCTTTTCCTCGGGCATGGCGGCGATTTGCGGTGCTGTATTGCCCTTTGTTAAATCGGGTGACCGGATCGTGGCCATCGAGCATGTGTATTCTGACGCCTACCGCCTATTCGAGACTGTTCTGCGTCGGTTCGGCGTGGAAACGGTTTATGTCGATGGCACCGACACAGCGGCGGTCATTGCGGCCCTTCCAGGCGCGCGGATGGTGTATCTGGAAAGCCCGACAAGCTGGACCTTTCGGCTGCAGGATCTTGGGGCCATCGCCACGGCTGCACAGCACCACGGCGTTATTTCAGTAATCGACAACAGCTGGGCGACACCGATTTTTCAGAACCCCGCAGCGCTTGGCGTTGACCTCATCGTGCATGCGGCATCGAAATACCTGTCGGGGCACAGCGATACATTGGGCGGACTGGTCACAGGGCCAGCGGCGATGATCAAACAGATCGATCACGAGGCCACACATCTGTTTGGCGGACGCATGTCGCCGATGGATGCGTTTTTGGTGCTGCGTGGTATGCGCACCCTCGAACTGCGCATGCATGCCCATATGCAAACCGGTCTGACGCTGGCGGGGGCCTTGAACGCGCATCCAATGGTGACAAAGGTGCATCATCCCGGCCTGCTGTCAGAGCACCCCGCCGGGCTGCGCGGCTATGGCGGTTTGTTCGCCTTTGATCTGGCTGATGGCGTGAACGTCGAACAGTTCTGCAATGCCCTGCAAGTGATCCGGCTGGGCGTAAGCTGGGGCGGACCGGAAAGCCTGATCGTGCCGGGACAAGCCGCCTGCGGACTGGCCGGTGCGGCCAATTCATTCCAACGTTTCAATGTCAGCCCCCGCACCATCCGGCTGGCGGCAGGTCTGGAGCCTGCGCCCGTGCTTTTGGCCGATCTGACCCAAGCCATCGATCAAGCACTGGCCATCGCAGCATGAGCAACTTTCTTGTCGATCAGGGGCTATGGAGCGTTGGCGGCATCCGCTGGTTTGACCTGCGCGATAGCGTCACGGGGGCCGTGCGGCGGGTGTTTTTGTGGACTCCGCCCGCGCCAGAGCCCGAAGCAGGCTGGCCCGCGCTGTGGTTGATGGACGGCAATGCTGTGATCGGCACGGCGGTTGATGCCATGCGGGCGCAGGCCTTTTGGCCAAGTGGTACGAACCTTGGCTGGGGCGCGCTGATCGCCGTGGGCTACCCAAGCGATGATGCCTATGACAGTTTCCGGCGCAGTTGGGATTTGGGGCCACCGCCGGGTCGCAGCTATCCGCCGTTCTATGAGGGCGGACCAGAGGTTAAAACCGGCGGCGGTGCCGAGATGGCGCGGTTTCTGCTTGAGGATGCCCGCGAATTTCTGGCGGATCACGTCCGCCTCGATCCGCAGAACCAATCATTGTTTGGCCATTCCTTTGGCGGGCTTTTTGCTCTTTGGATGCTGTTCAACCACCCCGGCGGCTTTCGCAACTTGATTGCTGCCAGCCCCGCGATCACGTGGGAAGGCAGCGCGCTGCTGGATCACCTTGAGGCATTCACCCCGCCTGAAAACACCCCGCGCGTTCATCTGTCTGCCGGAGAATGGGAAGGGGCCGACCTTGCCCCGTTTCAACGCACCGGGGACGAGATCAAAGCGCGCATGGCTGAAAAAGCCGTCACACGCACTGTTGCGGCCGCGCAGGAAATGGCCAGCGAGCTTAGCGCGCGCGGGCTGGACGTCGCTTATGAAACCTACGCTGGCGAGACCCACATGTCTGTTCTGCCGGTCGCCGTGAACCGCGCACTCAGTTGGGCCTTTGCGATTGATCGGTCTCATTTCGATCTTTGGGAAACAGCTGCGCAGACGCCCCATCCCCCTCAAATATTGGAAAAGGACATTTGATGCCCCGCGACCTCACACCCTCCCCGATCCGTGCGCAGCGCGATGGCAGTTTTGTGCGTGTGGCAAACCACGGGGCGTTGGCACTGGCCGACCTTGGCGGCGGGCGGCTTGAGCTTTCTGCCCCGCAAGAAGAAGATGCTGTTGGCCTAGACATCGCGTTTGCCGCCTTTGAGGCGCTAACCAGCCACGGCGATGAATGCGCGATCCGTTTGACGGGTTCGGATTGGGCGCCGCTTTTGCCAGACCTCTTGGCCAAGGGTATTGCCCTTGAGACGGAGATAGGGCCGGTGGTTTTGCCTGCTGCCTTCTGGCAGGTTCCAGACCGCTGGTTCCCGCAACCTGCCCCAAATTACCCGACACTTTGGCAACAAGGGCCACAGGGGCGCCACCCTATCCGCCCGCCCAAACCGACGGGTCTGTTGTATCAGCGTCATATCCCCTGGCTTGATCAGGTACTTACCCTGCGGGCATTAAACCAAAGTGACCTAGAGACGTTTCACCGCTGGCAAAATGATCCGCGCATCGCCGAGTTTTTCGAAGAAACCGGTACAATCGAACAACACCGTGCCTATCTGGAAACCCTTATGGCCGATCCGCATATGCTGCCCGTGATTGGCGCGCTTGACGGACAGGATTTTGGATATTTCGAACTGTATTGGGCGCGTGAGAACCGGATCGGGGCACAATATGACGCCGCCCCATGGGATCGGGGGTGGCATGTGCTGATTGGCGAAGAAAACGTGCGCGGTGCCGACTATGTCACCGCATGGCTACCGTCATTGATGCATTACATGTTTTTGTCTGAACCCCGCACGCAATCCCTGATGGGCGAACCCAAAGCGAGCCACGCCCAACAGCTGAAAAACCTGTCACGCGGTGGCTTTGCCCATATCCGCGAATTCGACTTTTCCCATAAACGCGCAAGCCTTGTTCAACTCGAACGCCAGCATTTCTTTGAAGCCCGCCTTTGGGCGCGGCCCGAAACCGGGCGCGGGACACCGCTTTGCTTTTCCCCCGCGCGCCTTCCCACCACAGGAGACTGGACATGACGACATCTGATCAAGAGATATACGATCTTATCGGTGTGGGCTTTGGCCCCTCGAACCTCTCGCTTGCTGTCGCATTGGACGAAGCACAAACGCCGATCCGTGCAAAATTCCTTGAGGCGCAGCCGCGTTTTGCGTGGCATCCCGGTATGATGATCCCCGGCGCGGACATGCAGATTTCGTTCCTCAAGGATCTGGTCGGCCAACGCAATCCGCAAAGCCCCTATACCTTTGTAAGCTATCTGCACCACAAGGGGCGGTTGAACCGGTTCATCAATCGCAAGACATTCTTTCCCAGCCGTGTGGAGTTCAATGATTACCTGTCGTGGGTGGCCGCGCAATTTCCGGTCTGCGACTATGACCGCCGGGTCGTCGAGATCGAAGCGGTGGATCATCACGGCGCGATTAATGCCGTCGATGTCGTCACACGCGACACCAATGGTAACGAAACCCGATATCGGGCGCGCAACCTTGTGATCGCCCCGGGCGGGGCACCCAAATTTCCCGCGTTTTGCAATAATCATGCCGATGACCCCCGCGTCATACACTCCAAGGATTATATGACATCCGTCGTCCCCAGCCTGCGCCCCGGTGAACGGATTGCCATCATTGGTGCGGGGCAAAGCGCCGCCGAGATTTTCGCCGATCTGGCCGACCGACCCGAGGCCCCTCAGCTTGACCTGATCATGCGCGGCAGAACCATCAAACCGTCTGATGACAGCCCATTTGTGAACGAGATTTTTGACCCCAGCCAGACCGATGCATTCTATGCTTTGCCCGACGGCGCACGCCATGCCGCGCTGGATGAACTGGCGGCAACAAACTATTCGGTCGTGGATGAGGACCTGATTTGCGCCATCTACGAAATGGTTTACGAGCAATCAGTGGTTGCGGAAAAACGTCTTTCGATTCAGCCGGATACGCTGGTGACCCGGTTAGAGGCTGCAGGCGATACACTGGCGTTAACGCTGTCACATGCCGGGGAAATGCGGACGGAACGGTATGACCGGATCATCTGTGCAACCGGGTACACCCGCGCGCTTGACCAGCAGGTTTTGCATGGGATTGCGCAATACTGCCTCAAGACTGTTCCCGGCCGCGACTATCGCCTGCCGATGACGGATGGGTTTGCGCCGTCGATCTATGTCCAAGGATATAGTGAGCCGACCCACGGGCTAAGCGATACGCTGCTATCCGTGCTTGCGCAAAGGTCCGAAGAGATCGTCGCGACCCTTGCCGCAGCGCCCGTACAGGCCCGGGAAATCGCTGCGGAATAATCGTCTTAAATTTCAACTATCGCGGGAAATTCTTCTTATCGCGCGGGGGCCATATTGGCGGCCGCGCGGATTCCATGTTACCGAAGCCCCGCATCCACTCAGCACCCCGCCCGGTAGATTCGTGCCCAAGTCTACATCGGGATACGTCATGTCTGAGATACGGAATTATGCGCCTTTAACCGCAAGTTTGTCTCCGAATGCACCTGCTTGCATTGCCACGCGTCACAAGCTGATCGACCATCTCATGCAAGAGCGAGAGCTTTTCTTATGTGATGCGGTCAGAATTCTTGGGTCGCGTGACCGCGCAGAGGATGTGCTGCAAGACGCCGCTCTGCGCTGTTTATCCAGCCGCGCCATCACAGCCCACCCCACCAGTCCGCGCGGATTGCTGCGCAGGATGGTGCGTAATCTGGCCTTGGACCATTGGCGTCGCGGTGGCCATGAAACATCCATGGATGACACCACACCAGAACCCGTCGCGAACGGCCCAACGGCAGAGCAGTCGCTGGTGGCATGCGAAATATTTGGCGCAATGGCCCGCGCAATTCTTTCGCTGCCTGAAACCCAGAAACACGCCTTTACAGAGCATCGGCTTAAATCACGCCGCCAGAATGAGATCGCGTCGGAAATGGGGTTATCGCCAGCCCGCGTGCACGCGCTTATTCACGCCGCGCAGACCTATCTGGCCAACGAATTATGCGAAAAGGCCTGAAGCACCGTCCAGGTGATGACCGCGCGCTGAATATCAACGAAGTTGACCGTGACCTTTGTGCCGCGCGGCAGGCTCGGTGCCAGCGGGAGAGTGGTGACAAACTGCATCTGACCAGAGCGAGGGGGCGATACAAGTCTCAGCGCTTCGAACCCGAACACACGGCCAACGCGGGGGAACGCCACTTTAAAAAAACTCTCTTTGCCCGAAAAAGCCAAGGCGCAGAAACGGCCCTTGTCATCGGTCTCTCCCAGAATGCTGCACTCGCTCGCGTCCATTGCCTCATCCGAAATGGCCTGAACCGCCTCGGCATCCGCGTGCCCTTCTATATCAACGCCCCAATCCCATGCGTTTCCCTTGGCCAGCAAACAGACGGTTTTGCTGCGCCAATAGCTCAAACTGCCGTGGTGCGTGTGCGGCCAAACGGGCGCGCCGTCTGGTCCTGAAGGGATGGGTATTTCGGGCACCCCAAGACGCCGCTGGGTCGCATGTATTATATCCGCGCGTGTGGGCGCGTCGGCACCCCGATCATACAGGGCCAACACCGCGTCGACCGGGGCATCTTGCAGCTCAAAGTACTCAGGAGCGTGATTTTCCATCGTGTTTGATCCGCCCCCAATTGCACCCGCATTCACCCATCAGGATAGAGACTACAGTCAGTAGTCTCCAGCCCGTAAGACCCAAATGCCCACTCAGGTGAAGGCCACCCCAGGTTTACCCGTCCGGGCTGATACCCGCGTTGTCCAGCAACGTCGCAACGGATGAAAACGAGACGTCGGGGGTGGTCTGCTCTGACTTGCGCTGTGTCAGGAAGGCCTCGCACGGGCCAGCAAAGGCAATGGCACGGTCCAGCTCGAGGTTGCTACCGCTGCGGTATGCGCCGATGCGGATCAACTCCTCCATATCGGCATGGGCCGCCAAAGCGCGGTGCGCTGCGGTGAGCAACGTATATTCCAACTCGCTATGGCAGTCAGGCAGGGTCCGCGACACGCTCGACAACAGATCAATCGCCGGATAGCGCCCCTTTTCCGCGATGCGCCGATCCAGCACGATATGCCCGTCGGTGATCCCGCGCACGGCATCAGCAATCGGGTCATTCATATCGTCGCCATCCACCAGCACCGTAAAGATTGCTGTGATATCGCCCTTGCCCTCGGGGCCCGGCCCCGCGCGTTCCAACATCTGGGGCAGTTCGGAAAAAACAGTCGGCGGATAGCCCTTTGCCGTCGGCGGTTCCCGCGAGGCAAGGCCGATTTCGCGTTGCGCCATGGCGAAGCGCGTGACGCTATCCATAAGCAGCAGCACATGTTGTCCCTGATCGCGATAATATTCGGCCACCGCCATCGCCGTCCACGCTGCCTGACGCCGTGTGAGGGGCGGCTCGTCCCCCGTTGCCACGACCAGAACAGCCTTTTTCATGCCCTCCGGCCCCAGATCAGAGGCGATGAAATCCTGCACCTCGCGGCCCCGTTCACCGACCAAGGCCATCACCACCACATCGCATTCGGTGTGGCGGGCAAGCATCGCCATCAAGGTTGATTTACCAACACCTGACCCGGCAAAAATGCCCAACCGCTGACCCCGACACAGCGGCGTAAAAATATCAAGCGCACGCACATGCGTCGCCAACTTTGGCCCGATCCGCTTGCGGTCAAAGGCACCGGGCGGTGACCCACGCAACGGATATGCTACATTGCCCTCAGGCAGATGGCCCTTGCGATCAAGTGGCTTGGCTGACGCATTGATCACCCGGCCTTTCCAGCTTTCGTCGGGGCGGATCACATCGCCGCTGGTTTCAACCTCTACACGGTCGCCCGCCGCCACACCGCGCCATGACCCAAAGGGCAACAGCTCGGTCCCTTGCGCGCTTAGGCCCACGACTTCGGCGTGAACGGGCCGATCCGCGCCATAAACAATGCAACGATCCCCGATCCCAAGCACCCGTTCCAGCCCGACCGCCGTCAGCGTAATGCCGGTGATCGCCCGCACTTCGCCGGTGATTTGGGCGTCACCCGCGTTCCGCGCAAAGCTTGTTAGCTCGGAAAAGATGGTTTGCATGGATAATTTCCTCTATGAGAGAAGGTTATTATTTACTATACAAGAATTAACTAGGGGGTAGTATAAAAATGAACTTGTCTAATCTTTCTATCTTTGGCCTAGCTTCTGACCGGATGACATGGCTTGCTGCACGGCAACAGGTAACATCGGAAAATATCGCAAATTCGGCGACGCCCAACTTTCAGGCGCGCGATGTGACGTCCTTTCAATCGATGTTGGAAAACCGCACATCCACCGATGCCGGGCTTGTCACAACCCACGCCAACCACATTTCCGGTCGATCCGTGAGCACCTCGGGCATCCGCGAGGTCACCGACGCCTCGGCAACGGCCGCAACGCTGGATGGCAATACTGTAAGCCTCGAAGATCAGGCAATCCGTTCGGCGGATATCAGTGACCAGTACAGAATGGCCGCACAGCTCTACCGCAAGAGCTATGACCTTCTGACAATGGCAGTCACCGGCAGCAGGTAAGGAAAAATCAATGGATCCTCTTCAATCTATCGCCCGTATCGCCGCCAGCGGCATGACCGCGCAAACCGCGCGCCTGCGGGTTATTTCGGAAAACGTCGCCAACGCTGAATCCACCGGCACGACACCCGGGGCGGACCCGTTCCGCCGCAAGACCATCAGCTTTTCAGAGCTGGTGGACCGCAACAATGGCGCGTCCATGGTCGAAGTGGGCCGCATCGGGCGCGACCAATCTGATTTTAGGCTCGATTTCGATCCGTCGCACCCCGCAGCGGATGAGACCGGCTATGTGAAGCGGTCGAATGTCGACCCGATCATCGAGATGGCAAACATGCGCGAAGCATCGCGCAACTATGAGGCCAACATGAACATGTTCGAAGCCGGTCGCCGGATGCGCGGCCAAATGCTCGACCTGCTGAAGTGATATCAAAATGAGCGATCCCGCCTCCCTTATCTCCTCTGCCGCGGTTCGCGGTGCCTATCGGTCCTCGCAATCGCTGACGGGCCAAAAGGGTGAAGGTGCAGCCGAAGAGGTCAGCGCCAACAGCTTTTCCAACATGGTGCGCAGCGCCTCGGAAGCCGCGCTTGAAACCGTGCGCACAGGCGAGGCAACAGCACAGGCCGGATTGCGCGGCGAGGCGGACACGCAAAACGTAGTCGAAGCAATGCTGGCCATGGAATCCACAGTCAAAGTGGCCGTTTCTGTGCGCGACCGCTTTGTCGAAGCGTATCAGGAAATCTTGCGGATGCCGATCTAGGGTATGACAGAAGTCCAAGCCTATGAGGTAATCTCAGACACTGTGTTGGCCGTGCTTCTGGCATCCGCCCCGGTGCTGGGTGTCGCGCTGGTCATCGGGCTTGTGATCGCATTCTTTCAGGCATTGACGCAGATTCAGGAAATGACGCTGACGTTCGTGCCCAAAATCTTGATGATCTTTGTAACCCTGCTGGCCGCGACCCCGTTCATGTATGCCACGTTAAAAGCACTGGCAGACACGGTTTTCGATCTTATCGGAAGCGGCGGACTATGAGGGGCCTGCGGTCGTTCATCTGCACTGCTGTGCTGGGTCTGTCGCTGTGCAATGCGGCGGGGGCAGAAGGCTGGGCGCGGTTCTATGTGCCCACGCAAAAACCCGTGACCGAACCAGCCATCACCAGTGATCTTGCGCGCGGCGACGACATGGGCATTTGCGTTCGCGAGATTCTGGCCGCGCAAATCCGTCACGGTATTCCCGACAACCTGCTGTTGGCCATCGGCCTGCAAGAGGCCGGCACCCGCAGGGACGGGCATTTCACGGTCTGGCCCTTTGCCGTCAACGCCGCTGGCATGGGGCGTCTTTTTGACACCCGCGCCGCTGCTCTTGAATGGGTAACATCGCGGCAGCGTGCGGGCGTGGAATCAATCGACGTGGGCTGTATGCAGATTAACCTGCGCTGGCATCCCGACGCCTTTGCCACTGCGGACCAAGGGTTCGATCCGCGGACTAATGTCGATTATGCAGCACGGTTTTTGAAACGGTTGCGCAAGCGTACCGGCGATTGGATGCAGGCCGCAGGGGCCTATCATTCTTTTGAACCCGAATACCGCGATGCCTACCTTGGTCGACTGAAAAAGAACATTTCGGCTGCAAACGCTGGTTTGCCCGCCTTCCTCGCGCTCGCCAACGACACGATCCCAGATCGCGAAATGCCCCGTGCGACGCCTGAGAATACCACACGCAACGCCACTGTAGCGCGGGGCACATGGGGCGCGCAGTTGGGCGGGGATGCAACGGCGCGGACGTCGCTTTACTCGGCGCAGGAAATCCAACCGATCTTGCCGCAGTTCACGATCATTACCGCAGAGACAACCGGATGAGCGACACTCCTCCTTCCACGTTGCCGCGCCTCGCGATGCTGCGCGCCAACAAAGACATCGGCTTTGCCCTTGGGATGGCGCTGGTGTTGGCCGTCCTGTTCCTGCCGCTTCCCCCGATCCTGCTGGATTTAGGGTTGGCGCTGTCGCTCTCGCTGAGCGTGCTGATCTTTATGGTCGCGCTCTGGATTCCGTCGCCGTTGCAGTTCAACTCCTTTCCCACATTGCTGCTGGTCACGACCATGTTGCGGCTGTCGCTTAACGTGGCCTCGACGCGGTTGATCCTTAGTCAGGGTCATACCGGTTTGCATGCTGCGGGCGATGTCATCCAAGGGTTTTCCAAATTCATCGTGGCGAATAATTTCGTCATCGGCGTGGTGATTTTTGCGATCCTTATCGTAATCAACTTTGTCGTCATCACCAAAGGTTCGGGCCGTATCGCCGAGGTCGCGGCGCGGTTCTCGCTTGATGCGATGCCCGGCAAACAGATGGCTATTGATGCCGACATGGGCGCAGGCCTGATCGACGAAGACGAGGCGCGCAAACGCCGTAAAGAACTGGAAGACGAAAGCGCCTTTTTCGGTGCGATGGATGGTGCGTCAAAGTTCGTGCGCGGCGATGCGGTGGCGGGGCTTATCATTACGTTGATCAACGTCATCGGCGGTATTCTGATCGGCGTTTTGCAACGCGGCATGTCAGTAAGCGATGCGGCCAGCGTCTTTACCTCGCTTACCATTGGCGACGGGCTGGTCAGCCAAATTCCGGCACTTGTCGTGTCTCTTGCCGCGGGCCTGATCGTCACCAAGGGCGGGACACGCGGTGCTGCCAACGAAGTGGTTCTTGATCAGCTTTCGAACTTTCCCAAGGCGCTATACATGGCGGCAATGCTGCTGTTTGGCATCGGCCTATTGCCCGGTTTTCCGCTGTTGGTTTTTGCCGTTCTTGCCGCCGCGATGAGCGTTCTGGGCTATTTCATCCAACGCACCGCCGCAGAAGCCGCCATTGAACAAAGCCGCGTCGAAGCGCTGGAACAGCACCAAAAAGCGACCCCAGACGTCGATGCCAACCCGATGCGGCTGGATGAATTGCGTCTGGTCATGGGCGAAGGATTGGTGGGGCTGGCCAACCGGCCTGATGCGGTGCTGCCAAGCAAGATCAAATCGCTTCGCAAACATTTCGCCGAAGAATACGGATTTCCAATGCCATCGGTCAGGATCAAAGATGACCCTGCCCTGCCCATCAACAGCTACACGTTTCAGGTTCACGGCGTCGACGCGGCCCGCGGCGATATCCGTGCCAATCAGATGATGGTGATCAATCCCGACGGGGCCGCGTTGCACCTGCCTGGCGAACAGACCCGCGAGCCGACTTTCGGGCTTGAGGCGCTTTGGGTTGATCACAATGTCGCCGGTCAAGCCGAGGCCAACGGCTTTACCGTGGTAGACCCCGAAAGCGTTATCACCACCCACCTGACCGAAGTGGTCAAGGAAAACATGGCCGAGCTGCTGACCTATGGCTGCGCGAAAGAAGCCATTGACGGGTTGGACCGCAGCTATCAAAAACTGGTGACAGACCTGCCTGTGCCGTCACCCGCGATCATGGTTCAACAGGTCTTGCAGGCGTTGCTGTTGGAACGGGTATCGATCCGGAACTTGCCGCTGATCGTCGAAGCCATGGCCGAAGCCACGCGCCAAACCAGCAAACCTGCCTTGATCCTTGAAACCGTACGCCGCCGCCTGTCGAGCCAGATTTGCCAGGGGCTGTCCGACGACCAAGGCTTTGTGCCGGTGATCACCCTATCCCCCGCGTGGGAGACCGAGTTTATCGAGGCGGTGAAAGTCGTCGGCGACGACCGCACCTTTGTGATGTCCCCAAAACGCGTGCAGGAATTCGTGCTGCAAGCCCGCCAACAAATCCAACGCTTTGCCAGCGATGACGCGTGGCCCGCGTTGATGGTCAACCCCGAGGCACGTACCTATGTGCGGTCGATGCTGGAACGGGTCAGCCCGATGACACCGGTTATTTCCAACGCCGAAATACACCGCAAGGTGTCGTTGCGGACGGTCGCCACCATCGGAGCTTGAGCAGTGGACCTCTCTGCCTTTCTCACCGACGCGCTGATGGGGTACTTTGTGGTTTTTGCACGGCTGGGGGCGGCTTTGCTGTTTATGCCGGGCTTTGCCGAACAAACGGTGCCCGTACGGCAGCGGCTGTTGTTCGGGCTTATCCTAAGCGCCGCATTATATCCCGCCACCGGCGTGGGCCCCATCAGCGAAGATCGCCCGGCGGCGCTGCTGCTGATCTTTGGCGCAGAGATAACAATCGGATTGTGGATTGGTCTGGTCGCACGCACTTTGATGTCAGCACTGCAATTCGCGGGTTACCAGATTGCGTTGATGTCGGGGCTTGCCAATGCCCTTGCCCCCAATATCGGCGCGTTTGAGGGGGCAACCAGCATGGCGGCGATGCTGTTGGTCGGGGCCACCGCATTGATCTTTGCCACCGATCTGCACCATCTCATCATTGAATCGCTGCTGATGTCCTATCAGGTGTTCAAGCCGGGCAGCTTTATGCTGGCCGACCTGATGGATCAATACGCGCGGGCGGTTCAGTACAGCCTGTACCTTGGCCTGTCGATTGCCGGGCCGTTTTATGTGGCAGGGCTGGTGCTGAACGTTGGCATGGGTCTGGCCAACCGCATGATGGCAAGCCTTCAGGTCTTCTTTATCGCGCAACCGTTGTTGATTGCCGCGGGGCTGGCGTTGATGGTGTTGGCAATTCCAACCATGATGCGCGGGTTCCTTGAACCCTTTGCGGAATGGCTGGCAACCTACGGATTTAGATAGATGTCGGAAGAAGACAAAAGTTCAAATACCGAAGAGCCAACGGAAAAGAAATTACGCGACGCGCGCAAAAAAGGTGACGTGCCGCATTCGCGTGAAACCGGCACCGCCATGGTGGTTTTTGCGCTGCTGATGATCCTGACCTTTGTATTACCGGGGGCGACCGGCCGTCTGGTTGAGGCATTGCAAAGCCCCCTGTTGGGTGCTGGTGTTACCGTCATCGGCACTGGCGACACAGGCGTGGCCGAGGCGGGTAATGTTATGAAAACGCTGGGCTTCACCCTGGGCATGGCGATGATCCCCATCGCAGCGATCATGGTCATGGCGGCACTTTTTGGGGTCATGGTGCAAGGCGACACCGTTGTCGCGGTCGAACGGATCAAACCAAAGCTGTCAAAACTGAACCCGTTGTCGGGGTTTAAACGGCTGTTCTCAATCGATGCTTTCGTGGAGTTCCTCAAGAATACGGCCAAGGTTCTTGTCATTGGGGCGCTCACCATCTGGGCGGTGATCGACGTGGCGCAACAGCTGGGACAGGCCCAAGGGCTGTTGCCCGAAAGCCTTGCCGAAACAACCCTGAACAAGGTGCGTTGGATTTTCATCGCTACGACAGTGTTTCTGGTCCCGATTGCGTTGGCTGACATCATTTGGAAACGCGCCCAGTGGAAGAAAAAGCAGATGATGAGCCTCAAGCAAGTCCGCGACGAGCATAAAGACAGCGAAGGCGACCCGCATATTCGTGCAAGACGTGCCGATCTGCGCCGCGCACGGGCCCGCCAGCGAATTGCGCAAGCTGTCCCTACCGCCAGCGTTATTCTGACCAACCCGACCCATTTCGCCGTCGCGCTGAAATACGAGCAGGGCCAAGATGACGTACCGGTCTGTGTTGCGAAAGGTGCCGATGTGATGGCGCACCGTATCCGCGAACTGGCGCGCGAACATGACATCCCGATGATCGAAAACCGCGCCCTCGCGCGGGCATTGCACAGCACCGTCGAGGTCGATCAACGCATCCCTATGGAACATTGGCAGGCCGTGGCAGAAATCATTGGCTTTGTGATGGACATGCGCCGGAACGTGCGGCGCAAGCCGCCAGAGGGGTCAAGCCTGCGCGAGGACTAGCATTTAGCGCAGGCGCAGCCCTTCAAGGTTTCTGTCGGCAGGCAGCTTGGAACGCTCAAGGATGATCTTGGTAATCAACCGCGCACGGACCAGACTAACGGCCCCCATGATCTGCGCCGCATCGCGTTCCGGCATGGCACTAATTACCTGCACTGCGGTCTCGGCGTCAATTTCATCCATGATGCCCGCCGCCACCTGCGGCTTCATGTTGCGGTAAAGCTCGACCAGTTTGGTCATGTCCTGCGCGTTGGCGTCTTGTATCACCTGCAACTGGACACCGATTTCGTCCCGCACTTTGGCCAGACGCACCTGCTCGGCCTTCAGGCTTTCCTGCGCAAGGGCCAGACGCGCCTCGCTATCTGCAACGGCCTGACGCTGATCATTCAGAAGGGCGCGTTCTTCGGCGATGGCTTCGGCAATCACATGGCTGGGTTCGCACATCCCGTTGGCACCCGGTGCAGTCACATCATAGGGTTCAGCAGCCAAGGTCGGGTCAATGTCGAGCGATAAGGGCGCGTTGCTGGCCGATGTTTCGGCAGTGGCCGCCATCGGAACCAGACCGACTGTCAGCTTCAAGACTGCGGTAACGCCCAATCCCAAAACGATCATTTTTGGCGCTGAAAGCCAGCTCATTCCTTGCGTTCCTTGGTAATGTCAAAAAACGTGCGCACCAGATCGGATTTCCCCGGGACCGAGGTTTGACCCCGCACCTGTTTTCTCACCTTAACCGGTTCTGGCATTGCGGGTTCTTTAACCTGCTCCCGATCAACCATGGCTTGGCGCGTCTTTTTCACCGGCGGCTCTACGCGGCGGGCGACGGTACTCAGGCTTCGCAGGTCCTCGACCGATTTGGTGGATTGCTCTACCGCGTTGGAAAATTCACCAACCATCGGCCCCATTTCGCGCAGGGTCAGCATCAGATTGCGCACGCGCCGATCCAATATATAGGCATAAACCAGCGTGCCGATCAGCAGCACGACGATAATGACGTCAATCAAAGCTGGAAGCATCCGCGATCCCCTCTTCCTTATTCTTTGGCAGCAAAGAATGAATAACCCGCAGCGCCAATGCGCCATTGCTGCGCTGGCCGAACGATGCCTCGAACATCGGCTTTGCGTTCACCATCCCTACCACCGGTGTATCCTGTGTCATGCCCAGATCAATGATATCGCCCGGTGCCCAGTTCAGCACCTCGTGCAACGGAACAGTTAGTTCACGCAGCACACCGGTAACCGTTACATTGGTGCCGGATATTTGCGTGTTCATTTCGCGGCGCGAACTGCTGTCCGCCCCAGAGCGGCCCCCAAGAAACGGCTGGGCCAACTGTGCGCTTACCTCGTCCAGCGCGCCATAGGGCAGGATCAGGGTCATATGCCCGTTGCGATCTTCAAAGTTCAGGCATAGCCGGACGCGCAGCGTTGCCGTGGATGGCGGTGCCAGCAGTACTGACCTTGGGTTAGATTCCAGCGTATGCGTGTTGAAGGTGACCGGGCTGATCTCGGCAAAACAACTGCTAAGTCCGTTCAAGCACAATTCGGCCAGACGGCGCCCCAGCTTTTGCTCAATCGCGGTCAACCCGCGTGGCTTCCATTCGTTTGGCGACGCCCTGCGCCCGCCCAGCATGATCTCGAGCACCGAAAACAACAGATCCGGTTCGATCACACAGGCCACCTGACTGTCCCAAGGATCAGCCGCTGCGATGGCAATCAGCGACGGTGTCGTCACCGTTTCCATCGCGTCCTCATAGGGCATGTAATCAAGCGAGATCAGATCGATTTCGGGGGCGATGGTGCAATAGGATTTCAAATCAGGCACCAGCGCCAAAAGCAGCCGGTCGATGATGATCTCTAATGTGGGCAGCCGCTCAAAACTTTCTCGGGCCTCGCGGATCATCGTTTCTTCAAGGGTTTCGTCGGGTCGGGTTGCTGTCATGGTCATTGAACCACCATATCTGCAATGAGAATTTCAACCGGGGCTTCGGTATGCCCGACAGCCCGCGCGCGGCGCAGCAGTTCGGTTTTAATCAAGGCCAACCCCTGGCTGCCCTTCAAGTCGCTGACGTGCAGCTGGCGCAGGAAATCCTGAAACGTATCGCGCAAATAAATCTCGCGGGCGACCAGCCGGTCAGCACCCTCGCGGGTGTCATCATACACCATCAGCATGTTCAGCTTTAGAAACCGGCTCGAATGCCGTCCGTTTATGCTGGTATCGGTCACGTTAACGATGATTTCGGGAAACGGCATTACCGGCATATCGCCTGCGTCTGCCTCTTTCGCCTCGCCGTGCTCATCGTCCCCGTGGCCGTCATCCTCATGACCTGCTTCCGCATGATCGTCGCCGTGGTCATCATGTTGTTCTTCCAATGCTTCATCCTGGCCCAAACCCACCATCGCCAGCACCTTGTCCGACCCGAGCGCAAGCGTGACCCCGCCGACCCCGGCAAGGATGCAAAGAAGAATTACAGCGACAATGACAAGAGTCTTTTTCACTTTCATAGCTCTGATAAAGACCTGTACATTACATGGAGAACAAGAATAGATAGACCTCAAAACAAGTTTTAATGCAACAGAAACATGTTTATTTATTCGATAATCAAGTATAAATCTATATGTACTTGCCTCCTACGGGTCACCCGAGGACTTTGGAGGCCTTACTGCCAAGCGAGGACATGTGCGTCAGATTGTCGACAACCTTAGAGATCTAGGCCCACGGAGACTGGCCTTGTTGGGCGGTATCGGCTTGGCCATCGTCGCGGCCGTGTTCATCGGTGCCCGCACCATATTCGCACCGGCCTTTGTTCCGCTATACAGCCAGCTTAGCCCCGGCACCGCGTCGCAGATGATGCAAACGCTTGAACAAGCCGGGCTTTCTGTCGATCTGTCGCGCAATGGCGATACGATTTCGGTCGCGGAAACCGAAATCGCCCGTGCGCGCATGGCCCTTGCCGATGCGGGCTTGCCCGGCGAAGGCGTGCCGGGCTGGGAAATCTTCGACAACATGTCCGGCATGGGGATGAACTCCTTTATGCAAAAGGTGAACCGCCTGCGCGCGCTTGAGGGCGAATTGGCCCGGTCCATTCAAACCATCAACGGCATTACGGCCGCGCGGGTGCATCTGGTGCTGCCGGAACGTGCCGCATTCTCGCGGTCGCGGCCCGAGGCCAGCGGCTCCGTTATTGTACGGTCGCAGGCCAACACCACCATGACCCGCAGGCAGGCGCAGGCCATTCAGGCGCTGGTGGCCTCGGCTGTGGCCGATCTCGATGCCCAGGACGTAACCGTGCTGTCCGCCTCGGGCGAGACGATCCTTGCCAAGGAGGACGGGGGCAGTTCGGATTTCTCGTTGCAAAGCCAACGGGGCATGATCGAAGAACAGCTGGCCCAAAAGGTAGAGGCGATCCTGAACGCCCGCGTCGGCCCCGGCAATACCCGCGTGCGGGTCAGCGTGGACCTGACCACCGAACGCGAAGTCCGCGTATCGCGCAGCTTTGACCCCAATCAGCAGGTCGCGCGTTCGATTGAAACCCGTGTTCGCAATTCAAGCGAAACGGACCCTGCCGCGGGCACCGTAGACGTGGCCAACAACATCCCCGACGAGCTGCGCGAAGATGGGGCCGGCGCTGGCGGGCAATCAACCCGCAGTGAAAACGACGAAGTCATCAACTATGAAATCGGTTCGGTCCAAAGCGAAGTGGTCCGTGAACCCGGTGATATTGAACGGGTGTCTGTCGCCGTCTTGGTGAATGGCAGCTACGGAACCCTGCCCGACGGCACCGAGGGGTATATCGCACGTTCCGAAGAAGAAATGCAGCTTTTGCGGCAATTGGTCAGCACCGCCATTGGCTTTGACGACACGCGCGGCGATCAGGTCCAAGTGGACAGCCTGCAGTTTTTGGATTTCGATGCTGACTTCAACAGCCCCATCGGGCGGGGTTTCATGGCCATTCTGGCCGATAACACCATGTCGATCCTGCGCGCTGTATTCGGGTTGGCGCTGGTCGCCATCATCATGGTGCTGGGGGCCAAACCCCTGCGCATGATCCTAGATGCCACGACGCTGACCCCGTCGTTGGCGGGCGTTGGCCCGAATGCCGCGCTGCTGACCGGACCAGAGCCTAAACAGCGCGCACTGCCAAACCAAACCGCCGCACCGCAACTGGCAACACCGCCTACCGGACAAACCGGAACGCTGCTTGGCCCCGACGACGAAGTGCCCCGCGAAATGGTGCAGCTCGCGTCGGTTCAAGGCGCGGTACGTCACAGCCAGATCAAGGCCGTCGCCGCCTTGGCCGAGAACAACTCGGAAGACGCTTTGCGTGTACTGGGCGAATGGCTGGCGGAAAGGGACGATAAATGATTACCAGACTGAACCTGCGCAATTTTGACGACGATGGCACCACATCGCCCGATGATCATCACGCAGCCACCAACGAAGAGATCGAGGCGCGGATCGCAAAGGCCCATAAGCAGGGTCATATCGAGGGCTACCTGACCGGTGCCGACGCAGGGCGCGCCGAAATGGCCAAGACAATGGAGAAGGCGCAGACCGAGATGGTCGAAACGCTGGGCCAAGAGCTGGCCCGCCTTGCCATCGCCGCCGAACAACGGCACGAGGCGCTGGTCGCACAGGTGGTCGGGTTCACGCTTCAGACCTGCGAGATTATCTTTCCCGAGATCATCGAACGCATGTCTGCCGAACGGGTTCGAAAAACGGCAACGCAGTCATTGAAAATGGCCATCGGATCAAGCCGCATTCGGGTGCGCCTGTCGCCCGCCACCCTGGCCGAGATCGGCCCCGATCTGCGGATGCAGGCCGCGCAACATCACTGCGATCATGCGCTTGAGCTTCAGGCCGATCCGGAACTGCACGCTGGTGATGCGCGGATGGAATGGGATCACGGCAACCTTGATTACGGCTTTCAGAAAATCTGCGATCGGCTTTTGGTCGAACTGCGCGACACTCATCAACGGGCGATAAACGCTCAAAAGGAAAAGGACGGACATGGACAAGCCTGACTTGCAAAACCCTAAAACCAACGCGGACGCCGATGCGCAATCCCAAGCGTCGTCGCCGCTTGCCGATGCGCTTGGCCAGCCGGTTGACCCGGATCAAGACAAGAGAACCGTGTTCCCGAACCTAGATCAAGACGATCCGACACAAGACGGTCTTGACGCTGCGCGCCTTGAAAAAGGCGGGGCGGGTATCAACGCAATGCTGAACGTCGGGCTTGACGTGCAGGTCGTGCTGGGACAAGCACGCATGCCGATTTCGCGGCTGTTGGAACTGACACGCGGGTCGATTGTGGAACTGAACCGCAAGATCGGCGCGCCCGTCGATTTGATGGTCAGTGACCGGTTGGTCGCACGCGGTGACCTTGTCAAAGTCGGAGAAGACCGTCTGGGCGTGTCTTTGACCCAGATCGTCAAGGACTATGTCCCTGACTGATAACCATCATCTGCGACGCTATGTGCCGGGCCAGCTTTTGCTGGCCGGGCTGTTTCTGTTTGCCACGACGGGAATAGCAGCAGCGCAGGATGGAGGATTCTTGGGCACATTGTCCGATGTGGTTGGCAATGCGGCCCCCGGCAGTGACGACAATGCCAATCTGTCCGGTCGTATTGTACAATTCATCGCCCTCATTACGGTGCTTAGCATCGCGCCGGGCCTGTTGGTGGTGATGACCAGCTTCACCCGCTTTGTTATTGTTCTGTCGATGCTCCGCTCGGCCCTGGGGTTGAACCAAACGCCGCCCAATATCGTGCTAACCTCGCTTGCGTTGTTTATGACCTTTTTTGTTATGCAGCCGGTGTTCGAGGACGCATATGAAGGCGGGGTTGTTCCGCTGTTGAACAACACATTGGCCGAAGAACAGGCGATCGAGCGGATCGCGGACCCGTTCCGCGCGTTTATGTTCGTCAACACACGGCCCGAGGATTACGCCCTGTTTCTGAACGTCTCGAAGACAGATGAAGAGGCCGCACAAACACCGCTGCCCGCCAGCGCCGACGAAGCCACCTTTCGCCATCTGGTCCCGGCCTTCATGATATCCGAACTGCGCCGGGCGTTTACCATCGGATTTCTGATTTACCTGCCTTTCGTCGCGATTGATCTGATCGTCGCCTCGGTCCTGATGAGCGCGGGTATGATGATGCTGCCCCCCGTTCTGATCTCATTGCCGTTCAAGGTGATTTTCTTTGTGCTGATCGATGGTTGGTACATGCTTGCCGGGTCATTGATCGAAAGCTACGTACCGTTGGCCAGCGGATGACCTGCGCTTGAGAAGGAGTGTTTCATGTCCACCAATACGCTTACCGAAGACCGCACCGCTACGGTCATGCTTAAAAAGATGAAGGGGCCAACCAAGGCCGCCATTACCTTTTTATGCTTGGGCGAACAGGCCGGATCAAAACTGATGCAGCAGCTTGGCAGTGCCGAGATTGAACGCATTACAGCCGCGATGAGCCAGCTGGGGCCGATACCGTCCGAGGTGGTCGAGGCCGTGCTTGGCGAATTTACGCAGAAGGTGGTGAGCGGCACGGGTGCAGTGGTGGGGTCCATGTCGACGGCTGAAGCGATGCTGCGCAAATTCCTGCCAGAGGATCAGGTCGCCGATATTCTGAACAACGTCCGCACCAGCAAACGCGAAGACGCCATGTGGCGCGGGTTTGGGGCGCTGAATGAAACGGTGATTGCGAACTACCTGAAGGGTGAACATGATCAGACGGCAGCGGCGATCCTGAACAACGTCGATACCGCAGTTGCCGCCAAGGTTTTGCCGCTGCTTGGGGCCGAACGCATGCATGACGTAGCCGAGCGGATGATCACGATGGAGGCCGTCCCCCTGCACATGATGCAACAGATCGAAGAAACGTTGAAACTGGACATCATGTCGGACGCGATCCACACCAGTTCCGCCGAAACACATCAGCGCATGGCGGATCTGTTCAACAAACTTGATGCGCAGGCCTTTGAACAACTGTCCGGTGCGCTGAACACACGGGTGCCCGAGGCGTTTCAATCCATCAAACAGCGCATGTTTGTCTTTGACGATCTGATCAAACTAAACATGCAGGACATCGCACAAGTCATGCGCGGGCTAGAGGGTGAAACCCTGCCCCTTGCCATGCGCGGTGCCAAGAAAGAACTGCGCGACCACCTGATGGAATGCCTGCCGCAGCGGTCTCGCCAGATGCTCATGGACGAGATGGAGGCCACCGGCCCCGTGCGCGGACGCGATGTGCGTGCCGCTCAAGCTGAAATGGTTAACTATGCGAAAAGCCTTGCCGATGAAGGCACGATTGAGCTGCCTTCCAGTGCCGACGATGATGACGACGAGCTGTTCGAATAGCCCAACCGGTCAGCTGTAGTTGCCGTAGCCATTTCGAACGATCGCGGGGATATCAATCGTGATGATATTAAAATTGTCGCCTTGCGAGGCGGAAACCGCGTTTGCCATCAAGGTCAACGCCCCGTTCGTTTGGGTGTTGATCCCTTCGATGGCGTCATAAACCGCAGAAAAACGCGACACGAGCCTGTCGACCTCTGCCGGGTCTTTCAGTTTCTCGATGTCAAATTTCTGCGCAAACAGCTCTGCCTGACGGTCGATATCAACCTGAACAACCGCATCTGGCAGGCCAAGTGCGCGGCGCATGAATATGCCTAGGTCTTCGTCCTTCAACACATCGAACCAGGTATTGATCTCAGACGCTTTGGCCTTGAATTCAAGCGCGATACCAGCCCCGACGTTATCTTCGGCGGCGTTGTTGATCACCAGACGTTCCTTGAACCGGTCGATCATCTCGGCCTGCCAGTCGGGGTCGTCAAAATTCGCGCTTGGCCCACCATCGGGGGCGAAGCCAAGGGCGTCGTACATCTCGCGGATTTTGGGATCGGTCAGGCGGTTGACCAAGGATGTGCGGTCCGAAACATCGCTTTCCAGTGCTTTACGGACCAAGGCCTTGCCGAAAATCTGATCTTCAAGATCAAATGCGCGCATCACAAAGGTATAGACCTCGGTATCCGCGACCAGTTCTTTGGCAGATCCGATGGACGCGATACGTTCGCTGAATGCGGCAACCTGCCGGGCGTTCAAGGCATTGTTCGCAACCATATCAAGCTGCTTGTCGCGCGTGGCGTCAAACAGTTTGACAGCGAGCTGCGTGCCCATTCCGCCTAGCGATATCACACGTGCACCATTTCCTGAGGGGGCGGACGCTTGATCGGGCTGATTTGCATCAACTCTGCCTCATATTTCAGCACGCCGCGCAGCTCGCTCATCGCTTTGTAGTAATCCGACATGCTCACGTAGTTGGCGGCTTCCATGATGCGGATTCGCATTTCGGGGCCAAAGCAGCAGGCCAGTTCAGCAAGGCCTTGCTGGATCATTGTAATCACCTGATCGCGGGTTTCTGGCCGGATCAGGGCGGTCTGCAACAGGAAATAAACCTTGGATACCGGGGTCGATTGCGCCTCGGGTTTTAGCAGATCGGATTCACGCACGATATCGGCGCGGTTTTCGACCGTCAGCGCCTGACGGCGGTCGCCGTTCCGGATCACGCAGCCGTTTACCACGACCCGTTCGCGCGGCTTCAGTGTTAGTTTCAGCATGTTAAACCTCCTGCACCGCAGTTGTGGCCGCCTGACCCGCAAGTCCGGCCACAATATTTGTATTGATTTCAACCAGCCCGGCGACGTTCCCCTGGCCGGCCATCAAACCCGAGGTTTGACGATCAACCCAAAGCGCCAACGAGATCAGCGAAGCCTTGAGTGCAGCAGGCATCGCGTTGTCGGGCTCGGCCAGATCATGGCGCAGAGCAGCCCAAAAGCGCTGGTTTTCATAAAGACTGTCACGCAACCCTTGGGAAAGGATCGCCAGACGTTCCGCCGGGCTCTCGCTCGCGTCAAATTCCTTGCCCATTTCGGCAAGGTCATGCGTCACGCGCGACAGGATCCGACGTTCGATCTGGCGGGGTGTTTCGCTTTCCCGGATTGTCTTTTTATATGCGGCCAAGCTCATGTAGTTGCCTCTTTTACTGTATTTCCTGCTCGTCTTGCCCCCATTCGGAGACTTTTCTTACCTGTTGTGGCTACGGCCATATCTATCGCCTTACTTGAACAGGCTTAGAATGTTCTGCGGTGCTTGGTTCGCAATCGACAAGGATTGTGTGGAAAGCTGCTGCTGTACTTGGAGGGACTGCAAACGTGCCGCTTCTTCTTCCATGTCGGCATCGATCATAGAACCAACACCTGCGTCCAAGCGGTCGGTCAATTCATTCAGAAAGTTCTGCTGCGTTTCGATGGATTTTTCGACGATACCCAAATCAGTCGCCGCATCGATCACGGATGCCAGAAAGCCTTCGGAGTTTGTCAGGGCAAGTTCCAGATCGGCAGCGGTCGTTGCGTTAGTGATCGTGATCCCGGCAAAGCTGCCTTGCAAACCTTCAAGGTCCCCTGCGGTGAAATCAATGGTGGTGGTCGACAGCGTGCCGCCGTTACGGCTCACACCGGAAACGACCTCTTTGGCGCCAGAGCCAGCTGTCGAAATCAGGTTTTCCCCGTTAAAGGAAGACTGTTCGATGGCCGTCTTCATTTGTGCAGCCAAGGATGTAAGTTCTTTTTGGACATCAGTTTGATCGACGCCTTCGGTCTGCGCAAAAGCCAGACGGTCCACGAACTCTTGGGCCAGATCGACCACGGTTTCGGCACCAAGGCGGGCAGTAGAGACGGAGTTTTTCGCCAGCGTCAGGCCCTCGTTCACGGCTTTGTTCATGCCGCTTTCGGAATCCATTGTGGTCGAAATCGAGAAATAGGAAGCGTTATCCTTAGCGGAGTTAACTTTCATCCCGGTGGAAATCCGGTTTTGAGTTTCGCCAAGCTGATCGTTAATGCCGCGCAAAGTCGATAGCGCGTTCATCGCCGATGTGTTCGTGAGGATTGAGGACATGTGGTCTCCGTACTGTTCTAGTTTCTTTCAAGTCGTCTTCTGACAACCGCAACCCATCGTCCGTCCTAGTCTGGTAGAGTTCCGGCCCCGAACAAATATCCGGGGCCGAAGGAGTTTTTAGTGCCTAGGTTGGCATTAACGGAACAAGCTCAGGATGTTTTGTGGAGCTTGGTTTGCGATCGACAAAGATTGTGTGGAAAGCTGCTGCTGCACTTGGAGGGACTGCAAGCGTGCGGCTTCCTTTTCCATATCGGCGTCAACCATCGAGCCGACACCGGAGTCGAGACGGTCACCCAGCTCGCTCAGGAAGTTTTGTTGAGTTTCGACCTGCTTCTCGGCGATACCAAGATCAGTCGCAGCATCTGTCACGGACGAAAGAAACCCTTCGGCGTTGGTCAGCGCTGTTTCCAGATCGGCTGCGGTCGTTGTGTTATCGATCGCAATCGTTGCAAAAGAGGTCTGTACGGCTTCAAGATCGGTCGAAGTGAACGAGATCTTGGTTGTCGACAAAGTGGCACCTGAACGGCTTACACCAGAAACGACTTCTTTAGCACCAGCGCCAGCGGCCGAAATCAGGTTCTCACCGTTAAAGGAAGACTGATTGATCGCGGTCGCCATCTGCGCTGCCAATGATGTAAGTTCTTTTTGAACATCAGCTTGGTCAACGCCTTCAGTCTGAGCAAATGCCAGACGGTCGACGAACTGCTGCGACAAATCAACCATTGTTTCAGCGCCAAGACGGGCGGTGGAGATCGAGTTTTTGGTCAGTGTAAGACCTTCGTTTACGGCTTTGTTCATGCCGCCTTCTGATTTCATCGTTGTAGAGATCGAGAAATAAGAAGCGTTATCCTTGGCGGAGTTAACCTTCATACCGGTAGAGATACGGTTTTGGGTTTCGCTAAGGTTGCTGTTCACGTTCCGCAAAGTGGAAAGTGCGTTCATTGCGGAGTTGTTTGTGAGGATTGAGGACATGTGTATTCCTGACTATTCTTAGTACGTCATGTCGTCATTCTGACAACTGCGGGGGTTGCCCGCGTAAACTGTTTTATCCGAAAATCTGTCAACATTGAGGCAAATCAAAAGCTTTTGTCCACAGATTGGGAAGGTGTTGCGCGGTTGACACGCTTGGCGCCTCCGCGTCCGTAAAGCCCTGCGATACTATGGCGTTCCCGCGTGTCAGTGACTTCCTGGATTATCTCGGCTGTTGCGCGCTGTGCCTGCTGCAAATGCTGCTGGTCGCGCAAAATTAATTCTTTCAGGCCGCTTAGCTGCTCCTTGCTTACCGCTTGGGGGTTCTCTTGCAATTGCTTTTCCAGAACCGCGCTTAAACGTGCTTTTTCCCCGGCGTATTCAACCAGTTGCGAAAACTCTCCGCCCTCGACCGCTGCGATTTCCTTGCGCAGCAGATTGCCCAATGCATCGACGGCTGCCAGCGCTTTGCGTTGATTGTTCATAGGTCTTGCCCCGTCTGATAACGCTGGATCGCGGTATCGATCCGGCCGGCAATTCCCGTCGTATTCTGCTCTGCAATACTGCGGCCGATGGCGTCAGACAGAAAGCTGCGCCAGGTCTCTTCGGCATGGCCGCCACCAAAATCTCCGAGGTTCACGGTCGACAACATTTCATCAACCATCTGACCCAAAAACATGGCTTCGAAATCCACCGCCGATTGCGACGGCGCTTGCTGGCTTGGTGTCGCAGCCAAGCCAGTAGACGTGGAAAGCGGCGCGGCGGATAGGGGAGGGAGTTCCATGCAAATACCTCCTAAATAATCTCAAGGTCGGCGTGCAAAGCACCTGCCGCCTTGATCGCCTGCAAAATCGAAATCGTCTCGGTCGCGCCCACGCCTATGGCGTTCAACCCGTCGACCAGACGCTGCAAACTTACTGACCCGTCGATCACAGCAAACTTCGCATCGCGTTTTTCGACTTCGACTGTTGAATTGGGAACAACCACTGTGGTCCCGCCAATAGACAGCTGTTCAGGCTGACTGACATCGAAATCATCCCGCACGGTGACGGTCAGGCCGCCCTGGCTGACCGCGACGCGATCAATGCGGACATTGGCCCCGATAACGATGGTCCCGGATCGTGCGTCGATCACCACCTTGGCAACCTGATCCGGCTCCACCAGCAGCGGCTCAATATCGGCCATCAATTCGAACAACGACATCTTGCCGCCTTCTTCGATGGCGATTGTACGGGGATCAAGCGCGGTGGCGATGGGGCCAATCGCGTTGTTAATGGCCTCTTCCACCCGTTTGGCCGTGACGAAATCGGGGTTGCGCAGCGCCAAAAGAACGCGGTCCATATCGTTAAAGGCGAAAGGCACCTCGCGTTCGACAATGGCACCGTTTTCGATCCGCGCGCCGGTTGGGACACCTTCAACGATGGACGCATTCAGCCCCTGCGCCGCATAGCCTGCAACCGCAATCGGGCCCTGTGCCACGGCATAGGTCTCTCCGTCTGCGGCGGAAAGCGGGGTCACAATCAACGTACCGCCCCGCAATGATGATGAATCACCCAAGGAAGACACGACCACATCAATGGTGCTGCCTGCACGCGCAAAAGCTGGCAGAGAAGCGGTAACCATAACGGCCGCGGTGTTTGCGGTACGCATCTGGTCTTCGCTCAGATTGCCGATGCCCAGCCGTTCAAGCATGCCTTCGATAGCACTTTGGGTAAACGGCGCGTTGCGCAGTGAATCGCCAGTGCCGTTCAAACCCACGACCAAGCCATAGCCAACCAGTTGGTTCGAACGAACCCCCTCAACCGTAACGATATCCTTGATCCGCACCTGCGCGCTGGCGGGCGCGCAAAGCCCGACCATCAGGCCGACCAACAGGAATTTGACTATGATATTCATGGTCTGCGTTACCGGCCTACATAAAGTTCAAAAATGACATGCTTGAGAGCCGCGCCGTCACGGCGTAGCTCGATTCAAGCTGTGTTTGCAATTGGGTCAGGCGGGTTGCGGCGTCATATTGGTCGGCCCCTTCCAACAGCAACCGTTCGCCATCCAGAAAACCGGCCCGGCTTTCTTGGGCGGCGACCGTGTCGGCCAGACGGGTGCGTTTCAATCCGGTGTCGGTCTCAAGCTCTGTCAGCCCGCTTAACCCGCTGGTGATTGCGTTGCGCGCGGCAGTCGCCCACACCTCGCGGGCGTCGGGATCGCTGATCTGGTTAACGTCAACGGCGCTTAGCATCGCCAACCCACGCATAAGATCGCGCATGGCAGGGTCGTTTGCTTGAGCGGTTTGGGAAATGGTTTCAGATTCGGAAATCCGTGCCGTCAGCGGTGCATTCGGTTGCCCGCCCCCGTCCATCGCCGGGGTGCCGTTGTAAAAACTGGCCTCAAAGTTGCGCGCAGGGTCGCCCGTGTTCTGATCGTTGAACATATCGGTCAGGGCGTCGATAGCCGCCTGTACATCCGCCAGCGAATTCAGCCCGCCACTTACCACGTCACCCACAATACCTGAGGGTGACAGCCCCGTATCAGGGTGCGGCGTGTCCCACCCCTGCAAGGGTTTCGTATCACTTGCCGTGCCAGACATCAGATACCCCGAACTGTCGCTGACCGCACTCCGTTCGATCAATGTGTCGAGCGCCGCACGTGCCGCCTGCGACAACTGCGCCGATGTTTGCCCGGCAGAGGATTGCGCAAGAAACGATTGTTCCAGAACCTCTTGCCCGGCCTCGCGCATCGCACCAAGAGATGTCTCAACCGCAAGAAACCTGCGATCCAACAGCGCATTCGATGCAAGAAAACCATCGTTGCGCACGATCTGCATGCGGATGGCAATGGCGTCAGCGGACTTATGGCCAAGCGCATCATAGGGCTTGGCTTTCAAGCCTGTCGTCACCTCGTATGACGCATCCGAGATTTGCGCGGCAATACGGCTGGAGGTCTCGCGCTGGCGCAAGCTTTGCAGGGCCGTCGATACTGTGCGGGATATTTCAGTCATTTACCGTCTCACACCGTATTCAAAAGGGTATCGATCATGTCGCTCAAACTGCTGAGAACCTGAGAATTCGCGCCATAGGCTTGTTCGATTTCCAGCAGTTTTTGCAACTCGGTGTCCACGTTCACACCCTCAATATTGCTGCGGCCATCTTCATATGACACCAGCCGGATTGTGGCGGTTTCCGCGCGGGTATCCGCGCTGACGCGGATATTGTGCTGATGGCCAACCAGTTCAGCGGCATAGTCACCCAGCCGCGCAGTCGCGCCCAGCCCTGCCGCCGGATCCATCGCCTGGGTTTGATCAAAGATGTCGATCAAGGCATTGATTTGGTCTGTGGCACCGGGGTCTCCGGCGGTGGTGGCACCAACGCCGTCACGCAACCGCCACAGCGCACCACCTTTTTCGGGCTGCACGCTGTCGTTAACCGCCAAGCGGCCCGCCAGCCCCTCAACATTGGTCGGATCAAAGGCCGCACCGGCGTCGGTAAACAGCCCCGGATCACCCGGTGCGACAGAGGCATCCGCCGCCTCAAAGCTTTGGACCAAGCCGCGCGCAAGTTCATCTAGCTGAAGGTTCATTTGCGGAATAACCGACGACAACATATCGCTTAGCCCCGCAAGCCGCCCTGACGAGAAGCCCCGACCGCCTGCTTGGCCCGGCGTGATATCGACACCATCCGCGAACAGCGCGCCGGTTTGCCCGTCTGCCGTGAGCATCGCAGCATCACCGCGATGCACCAGTTCGGTGCCGCCCGACGTGTGCAGCGACAACGTGCCGTCTGCCTCCCATCGGGTTTGAAAATCCATGTGTTCGCCCAACGCATCAAGCCGTCGGTTAATTTCATCCATCAAACCGCCAGCGGCTGATGTGCCAGAGTTTGTACCGCTCAACTGTTCGTTCAGCGCAGCGATCCCCGACAGGGCATCATTCACCTGCGCCACGCTTGTTTCAAAGCTGTCTGCTGCCTGCGCACGACTGCGGTCAAGCGCGCTGGCTGCGCTGTTCAGGCTGGTCACAAGGCTATTGGCGCGCTTCAACAGGTCATTTTGCACCGAGGCATCCGACGGGTTGTTGGCCAAAAGATCCAACCCGACCTGAAATTCTGCCATACGGGCGGCCGGCGAGACCTCGTCCCCCGGCTGACCCAAGGTGAGCAGGTAGCCACCCAAGATCTCTCCGGTCACATTGGCGCTGCCCAGCTCGGCACCGGCAACCCGCGTCATACCGGCAAGCCGTTCGTCGATTTGCCGCACAATACGCAATTCGACCGTGCTGCCCTGCACACCGCCCCCGCTGACCTGCAAGCCGTCGCGGCGGGCATAGCCTGCCGTCTGCGCATTCGCGATATTGCCCGCAACCAGATTGGCCCGCCCGCTGGTGGCTTGCAAACCGCTGCGCGCGATATTGTATGCGGACGAGATGCTCATTCAGCGTTCCAGATTAGCGCTTGATACGAAGGGTTTCGTCCAGCATCTCATCACTGGTCGTGATGATCTTGGCGCTAGAGGCATAGGCCCGCTGGGTTTGGATCAGGTCCGTCAGCTCCTGGGCGATGTCCACATTGGACCCCTCCAGCACACCGCTCACCACCGCACCCACACCATTGGTCAGTGCCGAACTCATGCTAACCGCACCTGAATCGCGCGTGGCGATATAGGCGTTACCCGCGACCGACCGCAGCTGATCGGGGTTGGTAACGTTCGCTAATGGAACCTCGTAAATTGCGCGGCGCTCGCCATTGCTAAACACGCCATACAGCACACCCGTGTCGCTCATCTCGGCTCGCACCAGACTGCCGGTTTCGGTACCGTCACCTGAATAGCTTGGTGGCGTATAATCACCGGCGAATTGCGTCATGCCATCAAAGCTGCCCGGCGCACCAAGCGAGATATCAAGCGCCTGCGGCGTTGTTCCGTTGTTGATGGTCAGGCTGATAACACCTGTTGCTGGGTCAATCGGTAGACCGCCCGAAACATAGCTGGCCGGGCTGCCCGCATTGGGGCCGCTGTCATTAAACGCCACCGTAGCACTGCCATAGCTCGTGCCGTCGGAATCGGTGATGCTGACCGTCCATTCGCTGCCTGTGGAACTGGGCTGCCATGAAAGCGTCAGCTCCTCTGCCCCGCCAAGCTGGTTCACGTAGCGCACGCTTGACGTGAAAGGATCACCCGGGGTGGCAAGACCGGTTTCCTGCGCTGGAACATTGCCAGACATGGTGATTTGCGAACTTGGCGATCCTTCCATCTGGTAGGACGACACATTGACCGTGCTCAAATCACCGTAATCACCGCCAGATACCGCACCAGTTGTCCCGGTCTCATCCACCGGAAAACCGCTTAGGTAATACCCGGCCGTGTTCCGCAGGTTGCCGTCTTGGTCAGGCGTGAAAGAACCCGCGCGGGTCAGGTAGTAATTCGATTCAACCGGATCATTCGGGGTGCGCGACACAACAAAGAAACCCGCGCCTTCAACCGCAAGGTCAGCGGCCCGACCGGTATTTTGCAGATTGCCATTTGTACTGATGCTGGCGCGTACTTCGGTCAGCACACCGGCCTGCGAACTGCCTGTATTTTGGGTCACAAACTCGGAAAACGTACGGCGATAACCGACCGTACTGGCGTTTGCGATATTGCTCGAGATATTTTCAACGCGGTTGGAATTGGCCTGCAATCCACTAACCCCGATTTGAAGGGCGCTGGTAATGCTCATGAACTTATCCTGCTTCCGTTGTAATTTATTCTTGATTTTCGCATGATTAATGCAAATTATTAAACATAAAGCAAGAATAAAATTGATGCTTTATCTAGGGTATTATTTATCCATGGCATCGTTGACCTCATTTACCGCATCAAGAACACGGTTGGCACTTTCCACGCTGGAACGGATCGAGTCCGAGTTCAGATCGTCGGTTGTAGGTGCCTGCGTCTCAAGCCGCGTTGCGATCTCGGTCCAGCTGGGCATATCCGACAGGGATGGAAATGCAGTCGCGGCCCGGCTGACGGTCGCCCCGTCGCCAAGCTCATAGGCCGCAAGGGTCAGACGGGTGGCATCGGAAAAGCTGAACTGCGCCGGGTAGGCATCCCACAGGTCAAGCAATGCGTGACGCGCCGCCCGCCAGTTGCCGGTCTCATATAGTGCGACAGCCCTGCCCCGCCGCGAGTCTATGTCGAGCGCGCGACCACGCCACGCAGCCAATTCATCCGATCTGCCAGCTTGGCTAAGCGCCCGAACCAACAACCGCTCCGCCTCCGCATCATCGCCCTGCCCCTGCGCAAGACCGCCCAACAGATCAACAGCCGCATCGGCCTGCCCGCCCGCAAGCAGGGCGCTTGCCTCGTCGCGCAGCAGGTGCCGGATCAGGTCAGGGTCAGGCGTAAACAGCTCTAACTCTTCGGCGGCCTCGGCAATGGTGCGCAAGTTGCGAAACTCCCGCGCGGCAAGCGCCGTCATGCCAGAACCAAGCAATGTTTGCGGCAGGGCAACGGCGCTTCCAACGAATTCATCGTCATAACGCCACCGCGCGGATATCGCCGCATGGCCGTTTATGAACGCCGCCAGATCAAGATCACCGGCGGCCCCCGCCTGATAGAAACCATCGATCGCATCGCGGGCGCGCTGGCGCACCGCTTCAGCCTCTTTCAGCGATGCCGCGTCGGTCAGTAACTGCCCCAAGGCCCACAACGCCGTTTGATAATCGCCAAGCTCCAACGCATAGTCAGCCAGCAGTGCAACGCCTTCCTTCGCGAAGGCATCACCGCTCCACGCCCATCTGGTGGTTTTCAAAAGTGCCACAGCATCGTCGAGGGGGAGCGTTCCGGTGCGTCGCCCCAATTGCACAAGGGCCAACCGCGCCCGATGCGCATAGGCGTCGCGCCCCCGTGCGGCATGGGCATAGCCATCATAGGCCATCAGCAGATCACCGGAAATTTCCGAGGCGCGAGCCAGCAAAAACCGATACGCAGCAGCATCGCGCAGCTCTGCATGATCGGCAAAGCGGGCGGCGAGCCCTTCGGCCACTGCCCAGTTTTCCGCGATAAGGGCGGCCTCGAACAGATCGGGCAGGATTGCCGCGGTCATGGCCGATGATAGCCCGGATAACGCGTCGAGGGTGACGGGAAGCAACCTTGCGGCCTCGTCATCTTCACCCAAGCGGGCAAAGGCCGCAGCACGTAACGCTTGCCCCTGCGTCCACCCAACAGAGCGTGACACCGCCTGCCCCAAGACCGCGGGCTCCGCCGTTAAATCAAGGGCGATCTTCAAGGTCCGGTGCCGACGCTGCGCTTGCGGTGATGCGGTGTCTACATCAACCGCTGCCAGATAATTCGCCGCTTCGGGCCGCATCATCTTGGCCAGATGAAGCTCCGCCAGATCTAGATACACCCGCGTCTCTGCCTCTGATGACGGGGCAGCACCGCCTTGCGACGCTGGCGTGACCATCTCAAGCAGCAGCGCCCTGCGTTCCTGCAGAAAATCGCGCTCGCCAAAATCCGCCAGCGCCAAAGGCGCAAAGACGTCGCCCTCTTGACCCCAAACAGGCGGCGCAAGAACCAAGAAAAAAGCAAGGATAATGTTAATCAAACGCATCATTTCTATGAATAGATGCAGTTTATTCTTGTAAAGGTCCATTCTTTATTTCACAGTGCCGGCTAAAGTCGCCACATTTTCCGCGCTAACCTTGAGGCCACTGATGACAGAAACAAGCCATATCAGCATGTCCCTAGCATCGTCCTTGCAGCGGCAACTGGACATGACAGCGAATAACATCGCCAACGCCAGCACCGCTGGTTTCAAAGGCGAACACGTTGTTTTCGAAAGTCTCTTGCAGAACAATCCGGGCGCAGACCAAGACCCCGCGGCCTTTGTCAGCGATACAGGATCGTATATCGACACCCGTCCCGGTGCCTTGTCACAGACAGGTAATCCGCTGGATGTGGCCCTGCACGGCGAAGGTTGGTTTAGCTATGAAACACCCGAAGGACAGGAAGCTTTTGGTCGCGACGGCAGCTTTAGACTGGACCCACAAGGCAATCTGACTCTGCTTTCCGGTGCCAAGGTGCTGGACGAAGGTGGCGGGCCGATCACACTGCCGACCGAAGGCCTCGGCGCGCTAAGCATTTCCGAAGACGGTACGATCTCGGGCGAGGGCACCGGGCCGCTGGCCAAGATCGGCGTTTTCGACATCCCTGACATCCAAGGCTACAAGCGCGCCGGATTTGGCATGTTAACCGCACCCGAAGGTGCCGAGGCACCAAAGCCGGCTGAAGCAACCCAAGTCATGCAAGGCGCGTTGGAACTGAGCAACGTCAACCCGATCCGCGAAATGACGCGGCTGATCGACGTGCAGCGCGCTTACGAGCGCACCAACGCCCTGATGGGCAATGCAGACACACTGCGCCGCGACGCGCTGAAGCGTATCGGGCAAAACGTCTGATCCCCCAAACGGAAGGAGTGAAACGATGAAGGCACTTAGCATCGCCGCAACCGGCATGATGGCACAGCAGACCAATGTTGATGTCATCTCCAACAACATCGCGAACGCCAATACCACGGGCTTCAAATCCAGCCGCGCGGCCTTTCAGGATCTGATCTATCAATCCATGCAACGCGAAGGTGCTTTAACGTCCGAGGCCGGATCGACCCGGCCCGTCGGTATCGACATCGGCTTGGGCGTGCAAACCGCCGGCACAGTACGGCTGAACACCCAAGGCGGCATGGTATCTACAGAGAACTCCCTGAATGTTGCCATTGACGGGCGGGGCTATTTCTCGGTTCTGATGCCGGATGGCAGCCAAGCGTACACGCGCGACGGGTCTTTCCAACTGTCGGCCGAGGGCGAGATCGTGACAATGCAAGGCTATCAAGTAGACCCCGGTATTGTGGTGCCTGAGAATACCACCTCGATCGATATCAACGAACAAGGTCTCGTGATGGCCTATATCGAGAGCGACCCCGAACCCGTGGAACTGGGGCAGCTGAGCATCGCGACCTTTATCAATGAACCCGGCATGCGTCCGGTCGGCAACAACTTCTTGCTAGCCACCGAAGCATCCGGCGACGCACAGACCGTAAACCCCGGTGATCCTGGCACCGGATTGATCCGGCAAGGCTATCTTGAGGCGTCCAACGTCAACGTTATTCAGCAAATCACCGATCTGATCTCGGCGCAGCGCGCGTACGAGATGAATTCAAAGTCCATCGAAACAGCTGACCAGATGCTGTCTTCGGCGAACCAAATCCGCTAATGCGATACCTCGCTGCGATCCTTACGGCGCTGGTGATGTTGGCAGGCCCCGCCCTGTCCGCATCCGTCAACGTGCTGATCGAGGAACGCGCGCGCGCCGATTACGGCAGTGACCTGCCGGACGCGGGCGACTTTGACATCACGGTTAAGGATACGTTGCAGGGCGAGGTTGCAGCGCTGGCAGAATTCTGGATGGACCCGCGCACCGGCAAGTTTTTGGCCAATGCTGTGCTGAACACTGGTGATGTCCAACGGATTTCGGGGCTGGCACAAATCACAATCCCCGTACCGGTGCCAAACCAGCGGCTGTTGCCCGGTGAAATCGTAGACGAGGCTGATCTGGTCATTGCACACCTGCCCATTGGCCGGATCGGCAGCTATGCCATTACCAACCCGGCCGAAGTGATTGGTAAACAGGTCCGCCGCGTTCTCTCGCAAGGGCGGCCCATTCAAGCGCAATCCATCATTCAGCCCCTCGTCATCGACCGCGGTGACCGGGTCGACATCCATTTCAGCGACGGGCTTTTGGCTTTGTCCTCTCCCGGGCGCGCGCTTAGTGATGCGCACCGTGGTCAAGAAATCCGTATCGTAAACCTAATCAGCAACAAGACGGTCATTGCTGTCGCCACCGGCGACGGCACCGTGGAGATTAAACGATGACTTCCCTACGCAGCCATACAAATGCTCTCATTCTTGGTTCGGCCTTGGTGCTGGCTGGCTGTGATGCCTCCCAGCATTTTGACCGTGAACCCAGAACCTCTGATCTCGTGGTAGATGGCCAGACCATCCCAGAAGTCGCGCGGGTGCAGGTGCCGATGCCAGCACAGACCACAGCCGCGCCGCGGTCCGGCAGCGCAAGGGCGTCGCTTTTCTCGAGCATGCGCGAGCCGCTGTTTGCGGACCAACGTGCGGACAATGTGGGCGATATTGTCACCGTCATCATTTCGATCGACGATAGCGCCCAACTTAGCAATTCGACCGACCGCCAACGCGATGGCGGCAGTTCGATCGGATTCCCGACATTCTTTGGTTATGGTGCGAAAATCGCCTCAATTCTGCCCGGAATCAGCCGCGATGATCTACCGACTGGCGACATTGTTGACATCAATTCGCAAACTCAGGCCAGCGGTTCGGGTGCCATCAACCGCAACGAACAGATCGACCTGAAAGTTGCCGCGCTGGTAATTGATAAATTGCCGAACGGCGCATTGGTCGTTGCCGGGCGTCAAGAAATTAAGGTGAATCACGAGCTAAGAGAGCTGCGGATGGCTGGTATTGTGCGCCCCGCAGACATCCGAAACGACAACACAATCTCTTATGACAAGATCGCCGAGGCCCGTATCGCCTATGGTGGTCGGGGCAGTTTGTCGCGTACACAACAGCGTAGTTATGGCGAAGATGCGCTGGATGTGATCCTTCCGTATTAACCATAACTAAGTCACAAAGTTACACCAAAACTGTCTAATTCGACCTGTATCAATTGCTCAAGCATTTGTTGAAAGGTCGATCATGAACAAACTTGCAATCGCTATTGTTGCGCTGCCTCTGGCCTGTTTGGGTGGTGGCTATGCAACAGGGATGGTGCTGGCTCCGCCCGCCACCGACAGCCTTGCTGTTTCTGACAGCGTGACTGACGAACCGGCTCAGCGCGCCGCAGACGATACCCCGCACGTCCAAGAAGACGTAAGCGTTGGGCATCTGCTGGCAGAGGACCGGACAATCATCCGCCTTGGGCAGATGACAATCCCGGTCGAAAAAGCCAACAGCGTTTCCTATGTCGTGGCAGATTTCGCGCTTAAGCTGGAAAGCCTAGAAGTTGCAGAGCGTTACAAGCGCGTAGAAGAGGCGACAAGGCTTCGCGACTCCCTTTTGACAGCGATGAACCTGGCCGCAGAAGGCACGGTGCTACGCGGCGTGGCGATTGACAGTGATGAACTGTCGGCTTTGATCCGTGATTTGCTGAGCAAGGATTATGAAGGCGTCGAGGACGTGCTGTTTGTATCGCTTTACAAGCAAGACGTCGCCCGGCTGTAACCTAATTTCGCGTCAGAGAACCGATTGAACGACCTGAGACAGTACCGTTTCACCATTGCCTAGCAGCAACTGAGGTCCCTGTGCCGTAAAGTCGACGCGTTCGACCTTGGCTGTGGTCAGGCCTGCAACGGCGACAGCATCACCATTATCATCAGCGGCAGTAAGCTCTACCCGGAAGGTGCCGGGTGGCACAGGTATGCCGTCTGCATCCAGACCATCCCATGTGACATCAACCAGCTCGCCCTCAGCAGTTGAGGGGCCGTCGATCTCGCGGATAAGGTCTTCGCCCGCATAAATCTTGATCTTCACCTCGGACGCACCCGCGCCAACCTGATAGCTCAGCGGGAAGTCGGTTTCTGTGAGGCGAATTTGGTCGGATGGCACAAGAACATCGCGACCAATCAGCTGCAGATCGGACATGGCCGCCACGGCGGATAGCATGCTGCCGATCGATTCCAGATTGGCATTGGTTGTCACGCTTTGCTCGACCTGTGTCAGCTGCGCCAACTGCGAAACAAACTGTGTTGAATCAACGGGTTCAAGCGGGTCCTGATTGGAAATCTGCGCGGTTAGCAGGGTCAAGAAACTGTTGTAGGTTTCCTCAAGCTCGGACGCGGCGGTCGACGACGCTGTGGTCGATGTAACAAGGCCGCTCGTGGTGGTCGCATCAATCATGTTCGTTTCCCTTTATGTGAGGATATCCAGCGACCCTGAACCCGTTATGGGGCCCGTCACCTGCACGGTTTCGTTGCTATCGCTCTGCGCCTCGGCCTGATCTGCGGCGGTCAGGCCACCCTCGGGCTGTTGTTGATCATTGCGCCCCCGTTCGCCAAAGGTTTGAAAGTCCAGATCTGAACTCTCGGCCGTAATGCCACGCGATTGAAGCGCGTCTAGCAACTGCTCGCGATCATGGCGCAGGACGTTCAGCACCGATGCGGTTTCCGTAACCAGCGAGATTTGCACCCGTCCGGTTTCAGAACGGCCAATTTCGACTTCGATCTCGCCCATGCCGTAGGGCGACAGCGAAAAGCGGAACTTTGAATCGCTTGTGTCGACGGCCCGAATTTGCGTCGCGACATGCTGGCGTAATTGGTCATCGGCAGCAGTCGTCGGGGCCTGCACCCGTTCCGGCGTCGGCACGCTGCGTTGGATTTCTGACGACAGCTGAACAGTACCCGTTGGCTGCGGCAGATCCCGCGCGCCCTCGGCTGTCGGCACCGATTGACCCGGCACAGCAACAGTGGCTTCCTTGCCAACGAGCGTTTCAGCAGGATTAACGGCTAACGTGACCGCTGGGGCTTTGTTTTCAATGGACAAATCGCGCAGTAGCGTGGGTGCTGCTGCTACGCTCACCTGTTTCGGCGCGGTCTCTGTCACGGCTGCTTCGGCAACCAAGGGCGTCGCCTGTGTTTCCGTACGATCGACCGCCGGAACACCAGCCGAAGCAATGCTTAGCTGGCTGATCGGCGTCGCGGTTTGCACCGCATTCGCAATACGTTGGGTCAACACCACCTCAAGCGCAGGATCATCAAGATGCGCCACCGCAGCGAATTCGACGATGGTTGGGGCGGGTTCCACACCCAACGCTTTGGCAACCTCTGCCAACACCTTGGTTGGTGTCGGCTGTTCGCCGCTATTTTCAAGCCCAGCAATGACATGATCAAGCAGCGCCGTCAGCCCCTCGGGCGTTTCGGGGTCGATCCCTTCGGGCAGCGTCATTTCGGGCATGGTCTCGGCCAGCGCGCCTTTGGTCGGTGCTGGCTGAAGCGCCGTCGTTAACCCTTCGGGAGACTGCAACGCCGTGGTTTGCTGCATCAGCAATGCAAAGGCAGAGGCCGCTTTACCGCCCTGCTGCATCGTATCGGTTTTGGCCGCGTTTTGCGGCGCATTAGCGGGCAGTCCTTGGGGTATCATATGTGCCCTCCGTAACAGTGATCAGCGTGTCAGGTGTTCTTTCAAGCGATCCCAACATTGCCATGCAGCGGCGGCTGCGTGATACGCCCCGGATTACCGCCGACCAGCATTTTCAATTTCATCGTCCACTGGTTTAGCGTCGGAATAGCATCAAAATCATTCAGCGCCGCCAATGACGGTGCCGCCAAATTACGCTCGATAAAGTCACGGCGCTGAGCGGGTATATTTCTTGGCGACAGGCTCGGAGAGAACAAGCCGATATCCTCGCAAGGGCGCGCCCAATATTTGGTAAGAACGGCGCTTAGCCCCGACCGGAACGCAGTCGGCTCGACGCCCAGCTTTGACAGCTCATCGCAAGATGCAGCGCGATAATAGGCCAAACCCAACGCGTAAAGCAGGCTGTCTTCGTCGATCAGCGGGAACAATCCCCGCCCGACAACACGAAGCAGAATTTCCCCAACCAAGGTCCCAGCAGCTTTGGACAGGTTCGGGAATGCATTCGGGTTTCGGATGATGACAAGCGACCCATAAGGCACAACTGCGTCCAGCTCTTCGGCCAAGATATCGCCAAGGGAAATCCCCGGAAACGGCTCAACATCTTCGGGCATGGCAGCGGGGTCAAGCGACCACCCCTGCATCTCGAAAATAGACGTTTGAACCGGAACCAGCGCCCGCACCCACGTCCTTAAAAGCTGATTATCTGCAGCATCACTTAAGCAGCAGGCACCTTTCCAGATGCCCCCAATAACAAATTTCTCGTGCACCTCGGCCCCCACCTTGGTTATTTCGATCTCAAACTAACCAATGCCAGCGTTATTTTCGCATTTGGCTGCCGTTAGATCGTCAGTTCTCGTGACAAGTGTAGAACGTTCCCTGCCATTAGCATAGTCCGAATTAGTAGTTATTGAAAATTTTTTAGCCTATCTAGTTACGACTAAAGCATTAATGCTCAATATCTATGCGCGTCGTCTATCACGCATCGTTATTCCGCTTGGTAAAACAACTTGATCGATATGCGACGGTTTTCTGGGGCAAATAGGTCCATCGTGTTGATCGGTTGGGTATCTGCCACACCCGAAATACGCATAAATCGGGCCGCAGAGATACCCGCATCCATAAGCGTTCGTCTGGTGGCATTCGCACGATCCGCCGACAATTCCCAGTTCGAATATCCGGTTGTGCCGTCATACGTGGCGGCATCCGTATGGCCGACGATCTCGACCGGCTCTGACTGGGTTGCAATGACCCCGCCGATGGCCTGCAACAGCTTGCGCGTTTTGGGGCTGATCTCGGAACTACCTGTCTCAAACAGCGACCGTTCGTCCTGATCCAACACCTGGACGGTCAGCGCCCCGTCGGACTTTTCCAACCGGACATTGCGCGCCAAATCGCGCAGGCCTGCGTCCGATGTAATACGCTCGGCGATGTCTTCGACCATGCGATCAATCTCGCGGCGGCGCTTGTCGGCTTCTTGGGCTGCCAAAACATCCGCGGGGTTTGTCGGGTCCTGTACATCCGCCGGATCTGGCGCGTCAGACGGCTCCGGCGCGTCGGCATATTCTACGACAACTTCCGCAGGTCTGTCGCGCAGGCGGCTATCGAACACCATCATCGGATTGTCGCGGCCAAAACTAGGGGCCTGCACCGTGCCGGTATTATCAACGCCGCCGGTCATCACACCGGGTGCCGTCAACGGCCGCAGATCCGCAGCGCTATCAGACCGGGCACCGCTGTCTGACAAAGTAGGCGTAAAGTAATTCGCCAACCCTCGCAGTTTTTCTTCGTCCGACGCGGCAAGAATCCACAGCAACAAGAAAAAGGCCATCATGGCGGTCATGAAGTCGGCATAAGCCACCTTCCAACCACCACCATGATGCGCGTGACCGCCCCCATCATCGTAACGCTTGATGATGACTGTCACGTTTTTTTTGTTACTCACAAGGATATCTCCGGACGTGTCATGGACAGGTAGACCGCCGGATTAAGAAATCTCTGCGTTCTTGCCGAATTTATCACGGTTGTATTTTCCCAAACCGGAGTTTTTGGCGTACTCTGCTTTGCGCTTGCTATAGCTTGGCGCAACCAGCGGCGTGTCGGCTGACAGGTCGAACATGACGCGGTATTCTGCTTCGGTTAAGCCATGCTCGGCACCAAGATGACGCTTGAGCATCTTAAAGCCCTTGCCGCAGCATAGGCAAAAGATCGTGTCTTCCGTCATTTTCTGCTGGGCAGGCGCGGATGGAATGGCCTTGGATTTTTGCACGTTGCGTGCGCCGGCTTCAGGCGTAATTGCCATTAACCGTTCAACAAGTGCCACAATATCGTCGATAGAAACATCAGAGCGGCTTGCAAAACCCGCCGCGATAGACGCAACCGCGGTATCGCTCAGGTTATTCTTTGTGATCAGGGTAGGCATGAGGAAACTTTCGTTAGATGAGTTAGTTTTGCCTTCTGCAAGTTCAATAAAAGCTCAATTTCGAGCTCTACTTAATATACCTCAAAGATAAATACATCTTCGCGATCTATTCTTAACACGATTCGAACTGTTTTTGTAACTTTATCAAGCTACGGCAAGCATATTTTTGCTCAAACAGCTCTTTCACGTCATGGTTGTGACTGGAGTACGGTTCCGTAAATCGCCGATTTTGGAAACTTTGTCGCGACTTCTGTCGCGGTCGTCTGCGCAATAATTGTGCTAAATAAACCCGTTACACCCAAGCCCGCGACCGCAATCAACGGAATGTACAGGTTTCTTAGCGGCTGCCTGCGCCAACCTTGCTTGGGCAAGGGGGCAACGACATCATCTTCAACCGCAGCTTTCTCGGCTACAATTGACGCATGAACAGGTGCGCCAAATTCAACAAACACGCCGCGGGGCATTACAGCGACCTGCACCTTGCGGTGTACACAGTTGTCGGAAAAGCCCGCAGGAAACAGTTCGGCTGGAATGTCGATGACCATCTGATCTTCGGGCGACCAATGCCCCGGCAAGATGTTACGCGGTATATAGACAGAAGAGAAATCATCGCGAAACGCCACCTCGCGCACGAAAATCGGCACCATTGGCAGCGGCAAATCGGGGCGGGCCGCGATGCGGACGCGGCCACCGGTCAACCACATCTCAAGACCTAGATAGAAACACTCTTCCGGTGCGGTCTCTTCAACAGAAGCATAACCTTCTGGCGGGCCCGATCTGACCTTGCGTTTCTTGCGCGTTTTCCTTGAGGTCAGCGGGAATATCTTATCCGTCGTCACACGGGATACCTGATCTTCTTCGGCGCTGGCACTTGGCCGCGGACGCATAAGCGCGTCGAAATCCAACCCCTCTTCGAGGGCGAAGTCATAGTTAATCAAATAGTCAGCTGCGATCTCTTTCAGGTTCTCGCTGTCCTGAATGGCCTTGAGCAGCGCGTTTTCCTCAGAGAACAACAAGCGTCGCTGCGGGTGACCTGCGACATCCGGGCTAACAGCAAAAGACCCAACGGGACGGTCCAAAATTTCCGCAACACGCTCGAAAACCGCATCTTCTTCATCATCATGAAAGACCACGAACTCGCACAGCTCTGCCGCGTCCATGCAAACCAGCAGCCGCATCTCAACGGGCCAACCCGGCACAAGAAGCGACAGCTCCGCCGGGTCCACGAAATACGCGAACGCATCGACGTCAGAGGGCGCTTTTGCGATCCTCGGGGCACGTTTCTTGATCAAAAGACTACTATTCATTGAATAAATCCAAGTTCTTTCCGATATAATACTTGTGAAAGCGCTACTACTCAAGGATAAACTAAGAATAGTTTTATTCTTTGGAGGCACGACCTCAATGACACTCTTACTTGGCCTTGCTATGGTCTTTGGTTTGGTTTTTGGCGGCTTTATGCTGTCAGGCGGCAATATGGACATCGTTCTTCACGCTCTTCCCTACGAAGGCATGATGATCGGCGGTGCCTCTTTGGGCGCGTTTGTCATTGCCAATTCATTTGGCGTGGTAAAATCGTCCTGTGTCGGAGTGATGCGGGTGTTCAAAGGGCCGCGCTGGAAATCCGAAGATTACAATGACCTGCTGAACCTGATGTTCGAACTGGCACGGCTGTTCCGGACCAAAGGTATCGTGGCGATGGACGAGCATATCGAGAACCCCGAAAATAGTGCGATCTTTCAACGCTATCCGCGGCTGATGAAGGATCATTTTATTACCGATCTGATCGGCGACAGCTTTCGCATCATGTCGATGCAGTTTGATGACCACTTTCAAATGGAAGACGTGATCAACCGGAAGATCAAAAAACATCACCACGAAACGTTGGTATCTGCCCGCGCCATCCAAAGCATGGCCGACGGCCTGCCCGCGATCGGGATCGTCGCCGCTGTGCTTGGGGTGATCAAAACCATGTCATCTATCGACAAGCCGCCGGAAATCCTTGGCGCGATGATCGGTGGCGCGCTTGTTGGTACGTTCCTTGGGGTTTTCCTTGCGTATTGTATGGTTCAACCCATTGCAGGGCGCCTGGAGCAGATCGAAGAGGAAGACGGTGCGATCTATACCGTGATCCGCGATATCATCGTGGCAATCGTCGCAGGCCACCCGCCTAGTGTCTGCATCGAATTGGGCCGCGGCAACATTCCAACGACCAAACAGCCCGGTTTCTCAAGCGTTGAGGCATCGCAGCGGGAACTGCCCGCCGTATGAGGGGCTGCTTGCTTTTGGCGCTGGTTGCCCTTTGGGCAGTGCCCGACATGGGTCAGGCAGCAGGCGCACCAAAAGCCGAAGAAGAACCCGAAGCGGAGGCTGGCCCGATCGAGCCCCCCTTGCCCGCATCAATGCGACGTCATGGTGTCATCGGACGGGTTCCTCTGCCTGATGGAATGGACATCCTTGATCCGGATATCCTTGCTCGCATGCGTGAACGGCTCGTCCTGATATCGCCGAACGTCCAGGAATGACGTCTCGGCGCACGGATGGGTTGGCGGTGTTGGCCCGGCTGAAACGCCACGAGACTGAAAACGTGGCGTTAGAGATGGCAGAGGTGAACCGCGCCCTGAACCAGATCGAAGCCGAACGACAGGCACTGATGGAACAGTTGAATGATCGCGGCGATCCCGACGCTGTCGAAGCAACCCGCGTTCTGTCCGACTTTATCCGAAATGTGTCTGCAACGATCCACCACAAGCAAACGCAGGCGAACCGTTTGCGGGAAAACAGCGCCGATATGCACAGGCAACTTAACGATCTCTTTGCTGAGGCCAAGCGCATCGACCTGATCAGGCACCGCCGTGCAGAGGCGCGCAAACGCGCAGCCGACGACGCCGCAACCGCCGCCCAAGACGAGGGGTTTCTCTCGATCTGGCTGCAAAACGGTGCGAATGCCTGACACGGTAAAACCGTGGGCTGCTCAAACGGCTTTGCGTCGGGTGAAAGACTGACCTATCATCTGACCGAACCCACCAAAAAGGCCCCAAAATGCTTATCAGAGTCGGCGATGAGCGTACTGCAAATATCGATCTCGCGCTGGCCGGGCTGCTGTCATCGGTTGCGGGAGCGCTAAATGCTGTCGGGTTCCTGATCGCGGGGTCATTCACCGCTAATATGACCGGCAATATCTCGGCCTTTGCGGATACGCTTGCCGATGGCGCTGTTCTTATCTCGCTTTCATTTGCAGGGCTGGTGGTCGCCTTTATATTTGGCGCTGGTATGGCTGCGCTGGTGATACAGGCAGGGGAACGCAAGAAAATTCGTTCTATCTATGCTTTGGCGATCGCTGCCGAAGCTGTGGTCCTGCTGCTGCTTAGCGCCGCACTGGTATTGGCCCCCTTGGGTATGCACGAGACGTTTTTGGTTGTGATCCTTAGCTTTGTGATGGGGCTGCAGAATGCCGTCACCACGATGATATCACGGGCACGGGTGCGCACGACCCACGTATCCGGCATGGCCACAGACATCGGGATCGAACTGGCCGCATTAGTCGGCGGGGATGCATCGCGGCAAGATGCGCTGCCCAAGCTGAGCCTGCACAGCCTGACCCTTGCCTGTTTTGCGGTGGGTGGCGTCTGCGGTGCCGTGTTGTTCGGGTTTGTCGGCTATTGGCTGTTTGTAATTGCCGCCGCGATCCTACTGCTGATCGCCGCGCCCGAAGCCCTTCGTGCGCATCGCAGCTAGCACCGCGTTACACCAATACTGCGCCCTGCGGCCCTGCTTGTAGCCTAAGAACCCGGTCCGCCAACACATCCGCCTCTTGGCTGTCATGTGTCACAAACAGCGTCGCGGGGCGGGTTTCGGCGATCAGCTCTTGTGTCAGGGTCAGCATGGTTTGCGCCGTCTTGGGGTCCAGCGAAACGAACGGTTCATCCATGATCAACATCTCAGGTGCCCCGACAAAGGCGCGCGCCAGCGACAGACGACGTTGTTGGCCCAGTGACAACTGACCGGGGAACAGTGTGGCCATCCCGCCCAGCCCCACACGTTCTAGCATTTCCAATGCACGGTTTCTGGACAGCTCAGGGTGGAAGATGCACAGGTTTTCAAGGCACGACCGCCATGGCAGCAACGTTGGCTCTTGGAACACCACCGCCTGATTTTCAGGCCGGATGACGGCCCCCTTAAAATCAGTATCAATACCCGAAACGATGCGCAGCAGCGTCGATTTACCAATGCCCGACGGCCCCACCAGCGCGACCGTCTGGCTTTGGGGAACATCAAAACGGATTGGCCCCAGAACCGGGGTCGCGCCGAAGAATTTCGACTGGATATCAACCTTGATCATGCGCGCCGCCATCTGCTGACGTGCCGTTCAAGCGGCTGCAAGATCAGCCATTCGACCATCAGCATCACGCCAATGAAAGACAGCGCATAGACCAGCACCATCGCGACATCGAACAGCTGGAAATACAGATGAATCTGGAAGCCTACACCCGAGGAACGGCCCAGAAATTCGACCACAAGCACGATCTTCCAGATCACCGCCACACCCGACCGCGCAGCAGCGGCAATAAACGGAGCCAACTGCGGCAATAAAATGTGGCGCATGCGGGCCCGCCACGGCATGCGATACACTTGGCCCAAGGCATCAAGCGCCGGATCACAGGCGCGCGCGCCCTCGCGCAATACCACGGCGACGTTGGGCACTTTGTTCAGGGTGACGGCAATGATTGCGGCCGCTTCGGTCAGGCCAATCCACAGATAGCACAGCACGATCAGCACCAGCGCAGGTAGGTTCAGAAAGATCACCAGCCACGGGTCCAGCCATGCATTCAGCCGTGCAGAACGCCCCATCGCAAGGCCCAGCGAAACACCCAAAATCATCGCAAGACAAAACGCCCAGATCACGCGGGACAACGTCGCGCCCAAATGTCTGATCAACTCACCCGAGGCGAATTCCTGCTGCAAAGGCCCCAGTAAACCCCAAGGCGGCGGTAAGACCTGCGCATCATTGGTCACAAGCGCGGCCACGCTCCACAAGGCCAACAAACCAAGGATCGAGAAGACCGGCGTGAGGCGCGAGTGAGGGGTTTGCATCGTTGGTCAGTTTACGTCGGCGAACAGGCCGCTCGGCACCGATGTTGCCTTGCCCACCAGCTCGGTGCCGCCAAGGGTGCTCATCAGCGTTAACATTTTGTCGACAGCCGCTTGGTTCACCGGCGCGCGTTCGGGAATGCCCGCAATCCAATCGGCCCTTAGCTGATCAAACTGCGCGTCAGAACTGGCGTTCATAATGGGCCGGATCGCCTCCCACGCGGCATCAGAGCTGGCCAACAAATCCTTGGCGTCGCGGCTGGCGTTGAAAAAAGACTGGGCCAGCCCGGGATGCAGCGCCAGAAAGCTCTCCTTCATATAATACCCCAACAGCGGGGTATTGGCATCCAGACCAAGCGCGCCACCAGCCTCCCGAACGGAAATAAGCTCTCTCATCCCCGCCGCTTTGCTTTTGGCAAGGAAGTGCCAAAAATTGATCGCACCCGCATATTCACCCCCCATTGCCGTCTTAAAAATCAGCGGCGGCGCGCCAAAGGCCTGCTTTGTCTCCGCCTTAAGGTCGATGCCGTACGCCTGCTGGGCATAGGCGCGCAGAATAAGCCATGATTTATCAAGCGGACCTCCCGCGATGCCGATCTTGCCGCCCACCAGATCCTTCAGCGATGTGGCGCTGCTGTTTTGCGGCACCACAATCCCGCCCACCGCTTTTGAATAGGGGACAAAGACATAATCCTTGCCCGCCGCCCGTTGCCGGGCGACCCAAATCCAATCGGCCACGGCCATATCCGCCGCGTCGCCCTCGACCGCGATGCGCGTCGCGCCATTGTCGGCAAAGGGCTGAACCTCAAGAATAAACCCGTGCTTTCTGTCGAACCCGTTGGCGGAAATCGTTGCCAGTTCCCAGTTCACGGTCCCGATCTTAAGAACCGCAGCGCGGAGGGTTGGCAGGTTTTGCGCAAAAGCGGGCAATGACAGCAAGGCCACAAAGGCGCAGACAAAACGGATCAGTCGCATGGGGTTATCCTTTTCAATAGCGGGGCCTATTCTGCGCGGCGCGATACCTCGTTCAGGTCTTTGTCCAACATGATATCGAACTGAAGACCACCTTTGCAGATCACGTCATCCAATTCATAACCGCTGTCCTCGACCTCGATATCATCGGGGTCCATCTGGCATTCAATCGACGCAAGGTACGCTTCGATCTTTGCCACGGTTGCGGCGTCAACCTCATCGCTGGCCAATGCTGGCCCCGCGCCACACATGGCGATCATCAAAACAAGTTTTTTCATCATATCCTCCGATGGTTTTTATTGAATCGAAATGGTCACGGATTGGCTGTCACCCGTGCTGCCGGGAATGCGCAGAACGTGGTTTCCTGGCTTGATCGCAATAAAGGACAGCTCGACCGTGCCTGCCTTGTCGAACTCGATACTGTCGATGGCCATCGGGCGAATTTCGATCTTGTTGATTACGATTTCGTTCATCCAGATCGCGCGGAAAAAGCTGGGGCCTTCAACGGCAAGCTCAGCAGACCCATCTGCCGTGATCTGTAGCTTGTAATAGGCCCCCGATTGCAGCTGAACGTCCTCCCCCAGCGGTTGGCCAGAGGCGAGCAACAGATTGATCGTTTCGCCCCGATTGCATTTCGCCAAAAGCCCGGCAAATCCCATATCATCACATAACGGCGCAGATATCGCCGGCCCGGCCAATGCGGCGAAAACCGCAGCCATCATTGTCTTTCTCATCGTTACTCTCCCCATTTTTTCAGCATCTGCATCCGTTCGTCAGGTCATTTCACGACCACAACGCCCCACGGTTGCTGACCCACTTGAACGGATTTGATCGCTTTTTCCTTGGCCACATCGATCACGGTAATGTCGTTGGAATTGCCGTTGGTGGTCAGCAGGTATTTTTCATCAGACGTGAACCCAAGCTGCCACACCCGTTGGCCGACCAGAATATAATCCAGCACCTTCAGCGTTTCGACATCGACCACCGCCACCCGGTTTGCAGGCCCCAACGCCACGAACAAGCGCCGCCCGTCTGACGTCACCCGCGCGCCAACGGGTTGCAGCCACTCGTCCTGAACGCCTGCAACTTCAAAGGTGATCTTGCCCTTAACGGTTGGCGTCCCGTCCGCGGCGATATCCATCACCGTGACGGTGCCGCCGATTTCAGAGGTGACGAAAAGCAGTTTGCCGTCCGCAGAATACTGCGCATAGCGGGGCCGCTGATCGACCAGAACGTTATGCTTGATCTTATAGTCATCCGTCGAAATGAAATGCGCCATATTGGTGGTCTCGGATGTGTTCACCACAAACTTGCCATCCGGGCTTAGCCCCATGCCCTCGGGCTCCACTCCAACAGGAACTTCGGCGATCACCGTTCGGGTATCAGTGTCTGTCACCGTCACCAGATTGTCGTCTTCATTCGCGATGTATAACCGCTTGCCGCTTTGCTCGAGAACGAACAATTCAGGGTCAGGGCCGGACGGCAGGCTTGGCAGTTCCTCATAGGTATTTGCATCAAACACCCGCACCAAACTGTCGTCCGAGGCACAGACATAAATCTTGGTCCCGTCCGGGCTGGCCGTGATCCCGCGCGGCCTGTTTCCGGCGAAAAACTCGTGGATGACTTCCCATGTGGTTGTATCCACAACGCTGATCGTATTGCTACGTTCGTTCGACACAAAAGCCTTTTCTGCCATTGCAGGAAGGGCGGGAAGAAGGGCCAATACCGTGGCTAGAAAATGGTGTCTCAAAGCAACCTCCAATTAATTAAATGCGGTGCAGGCAGATTCAGGCCGGTCCAAACCCAGCGTATCAAGCGGGGAGGTCTGGTGCAGGAAGCCTTCTTGCGGGCTAACGCTGACGGTGATGGACCCATCATACAAAAGGATCGGTTGGCGCAATTGACCGTTCCAATCGCGAAAGGTCACTTTTTGCCCCTTGAAGGCGGCCAGCTCGAATTCATCCGAAATCACGTAGTCGCGTATGGCGCTCGGGTCGGCACTTGAGGTGCGGGTTACCGCCTCTCCGATGATCCGCAGGGCCAGCCAGACGTTGTAATCCTCGGGTTTGATATAACGCCCGGTCAGTTCCTCGAAACGGGTGTGAAACTGCGTGGCACCCCACGCCTCATGCGCGCCATGAAAGGTGACGGGGACCAACCCAGCCGACCCCAAAACCGGGCGCGGTGTCCACAAATGGTAGCTAAGGTAGCGCGCGAAGTAATCCGTTTCGTCAGCGGCAATCACAACGTCATGTTCTGCAGCACCTTGGGTGAACGCAGGCAATTGCCGCTGTACTAGCACATGGCCGGAATCCGTGCGCCGCGACCCGCCGGTATCCTCAAAGGAACGCTCTTCGGTGATTTTGGCCCCGAACTTGCGGGCGGCTTTGCGGTAAGCATCTGCCAGCGCGATATCCTGCGGGTTTGAGCCCGAAATCAGGAACCAGTTGCGCCATTTTTTCCAGACGGCGAACTGCGCCACCGTATCCGCCATCATGCCATGCGACGGTGCCACGTGCAGCAGATTGGCGCGGCACCCCTCGCTGCGCAAATCATTGTCGGGGGTGATCGCGTTGAACACCAGCGCCCCGTTTTGCGCGGCCCTATCTGTAAGCCGCAGCAGGTCATCCTTGCGGGCCGAGATGACGATCAGCCCGATGCCCTCGGCCAGTATATCATCCAATGCGCGATCGGCGTCCTCAGGCGGCACAGCGCGGGTCGTTGTTTCATATTTATGGCCCAGAAAGCTGCCCGTCGTGCCGTTATCCTCGTCCGCCAAGGCGGCCCCTGCAAACCCGATATCTGCGGGGCGCAAATCATAGCGGCTGATGGGCAGCAAGCTGGGGTAATCGACGCGCAGCACCGCCGCTTTCACGTCAACGGCGCTGGCCGTTTGGGTCGATAGAAATAGGGTAACTGCAGCTGCAAACAGCGTGTGAAGTTTCAAGACTAAGACCTCCCTCCCCGATCAATCCGTTTCGGGTTCTCGCACTACGCACTGATTGCACTGGCGCGTGAACCGATACTTTTGGCCGGGTTGTGACAATCAGCCTAACAGGGCCACGATAGACCTCGACTCTTATTTTTTAAGAACGGTGTTATGCGGCTGACCTTATGTTTTCATCCCCGTTGGGCGACGATGGTGGCAACAACAGGTGCGCGGCATGCCCCACCGCCTGACGACCAGCTTTTAGTGGAGGAGCAGTAATGCAAAAGCGGAAATTCCTTATGATTTTGGCGGCGGCATCCCTGCTGCCTGCTGTGGTCCAAGCCCACGGCCCGACACGGCAAAAGGTCACCATAACCGCAGAGGTCGCCGCTGATCCCGCCACGGTTTGGGCCACCGTTGGGAATTTTCAGGACATGTCCTGGCATCCGGCTGTTCGGTCGTCGGTCGGGGAAAACGGCAATGACGTTGATGCGACACGCGTGCTGACATTAGCCGCAGACGGCGACCCGACGATTTCCGAAATTCTGTACAAATATAGCGGTGAGAAGATGAGCTATTCCTACCGGATCACCGATGTACTGGTCGAGGTTTTGCCGGTGACGAATTATTCATCGCACCTGACGGTCAAACCCCGGGACGGGGGCGGGTCGCTGGTGGAATGGCGCGGTGCCTTTTATCGCGGGTACCCCAACAATGATCCGCCGGAAAATCTGAACGACGCGGCAGCAATCGCAGCGGTGACCGGGGTCTATCAAACCGGCCTTGATGCACTGGTCGAGAAATTCGGTGCGCCAGCCAGTTAGATTGGTCGCTGCGGCGGGTTTCGCCCTTGCTGCAGCGCCTGCCATCGCGGGGGATCTGGCCTTTGTCACCTGCCAAAATGGCGATGGTGTCAGCGTGCTTGATCTGGACGCAGGCACGCAGATTGCACAGTGGTCGGTGCCTGGGAAACCGGCGGGCGTCGCGGTGGCGGACGCGGTTGTTTTCACCGTTGCACCCGACAGTAAAATCGTGCGCCGTCATGCGGCGGCAACGGGCAAGGTCACGGCAGAAATCCAGCTGGAGGGTGGGCCAATTGGTGTCGCACATGATCCCGCCCGCGGGCGGGTGTTCGTGTCGGATTGGTACAACGCACGGATTTGGGTTCTGGCGGCAAGCGATTTGACCCATGTGGCTGACTTGCCCACTGGTGCGGCCCCCGCAGGGCTGGCCCTTTCAGACGATGGTCGCTTTCTTGCATCGGCAGACCGGGATGCGGATCAGGTCTCGATCTTTGATGCGGATACCCTGATCCTACATCGGCGCATTGATGTGGGCAGCCGCCCCTTCGGCCTACGCTTTGCGCCGGATGGTCGGCTGTTTGTGGCGAATGTTGGCAGCAATGATGTAACGGTGATTGGCCCGCAGATGGACAAAACAGTCGCCAGTTTTTCCGTGGGGGAACGGCCCTATGGCCTCGCCTTTGCCCAAGATCGGGCCTTTGTCACCAATCAATATGCCGACACGGTCAGTGCGGTTGACACCGGCACGTATCAGACGCTCGCCACCCTGCCATCTGGCGAATACCCCGAAGGGATCGACACAAGCACCGACGGCCAATCCATCATTGTCGCCAATTGGTTCGACAATTCCGTCACAATAATCGACGCAGTTACGCTTTCTGTGATAAAAGAGATTGAGACCTGCGATGGTCCCCGCGCGTTCGGGGAGTTTGTTCAGAGGGATTTCAGATGAAACGAATTGCTTTAACCGCTGCGTTGATATGTGCGACCGCGATGCCGGTCTTGGCAAGCAGTGAGTCCTGGGATGCCATCAAAACCGAGCTATACGGCGAACGCGCGATATTAGACGGCGCGCAGTTCATCGCGATCGATGCGCCCTACCGCACACCTGACGATACACGCACCAACTTGGCCGCGCAGATCGTGGCACCGCGGGGCGTGAACCTTGGCAAAGTCACCGTAGTTCTGGATGAAAATCCCATGCCGGTATCGGCCATCTTTGCGCTGAATACGCCACAGCCAAGTTTCTATTTTGACATCACCATGCGGGTAAACGGGCCGACCCCGCTGCGCGTGATTGTGGAAACCACCGACGGTCGGCTGTTTGTCAAAGAAACCTTTGTTAAGACATCTGGCACGGGGGCCTGCGCGGCCCCACCCGGCACTGATCCTGAACTTGCGCTTGCCACGCTGGGGCAGATGAACATCAGCGTCTCGAATAAGAAACCGGCTTTGGGCAGTGGTGCGCTGACCAGTCTGGCGTCGCGGTTGAACCGGATGGACGTGGATATTTCGCACCCGTCCCTGTCTGGCATGCAGATGGATCAAATATCGCTTTTGTTCATCCCCATGCGCTATGTCGAAAAGGTCGAGATTGATTTGGATGGCGCGGGTTTTGTGGACATGACCGGGTCTATTTCATTGTCTGAAAATCCGCGCGTTGGCCTTGCTGTGCCGCAAAGCACCCAGTCGGTTGATGTGACCATGACCGATACGGATGGCACCGTCAGTACCGCGCATAAGGACCTTGCCGGGTTCTAGATTACTGCGTTTGCGGCTGACCTGGTGCAGGTTCGACCAGTTCAAGCGGATACCCCCACAATGCCCAGCCATCGGTGCCTTCGGGCAGCCAATAAACCGATGTGTATCCCCACTCGATGGCACGTTTGGCGGCATTCCAGCTCATCCAGCAATCTTCGAGGCAAAAGAAAACGACCGGATGCGCCGTGTCACGCTGTACTGCGCTCTCCAATCCCGTGCGAAAGTATTCCTCTGTCACATCAGCGATGGCACCGTAGCCAACATTGGGCAGCCAGATCGCACCGGGGATCGAATGGCGCGGTTTGTCGCGCCAGATCGTACCTTTGGGCAGATTGCTGGGTTTGGGCGGTTGCGGCAGCACATCGACAAACGCGGCTTTGCCCGCGCGCCATATGTCATAGGCCTCTTCCGGGCCCACGACCGTCCCGCCGGTCAGCACGCTGGGCACCGGGCTGCGATAGTGGTCCATGCGGTAGTCTGAAGGTTCCGGCACCGGCTGCGCCACCACGCCGGTCTGAGGCAAAATTGAAAGCATCGCGATTGCTAAAAATCGTTTCAATTCGAAACCTCCATAACCTCCGTCCCAAGATCGCTCACCAATGGTACCCCGGCGTCATGAAGCAACGCATTGATTTCGTCCTGATTGCGCCGGATCAGTGAATTCAGCTTGCGCTGCCAGACTTTCTCGCCCTGACGCACACCCATGGTAATCCGGTAAAACAGGCGCGGCGGAAGTTGCTCTTTTATCAGGGGGATCACCTTGAAATCGGGATGATCCGAATGAACAAGCGGCCCGCCCAATGGCCCCCAAAGGATCGCCGCATCAATATCGCCGCTCGCCAGATCCGACAGCATGTCCTCGGCCGGGCTTTCGTGACGGCGGTCGACCACCAAGTTGTACGGCTTGGCTTTGCCGATCAAACCGTTGCGCGCCATATGTGCCGATGGTGGCGTACCCGCAATGACACCAATGCGGCGGCCGTTAAGCGCTGGATCGGACAGCGTTTCCACCCTCGCCAGATCACTGTCTTTGGGGACAATCAAAACATAGACAGATGTGAAATAATGGTTGGTATTCAGGACCAGCTCGTGACCCTGTGCATAGGCAATCACCAGATCGCATTTCTTGGCCCCAAGTGAATTTCGGATGAACCCCGTTGCCATCGGGTACCACGTGTATTGCAGCGGCAGGTCCAGCTTGCTGGCGACAAGTTTCGCCAGATCATTCTCAAACCCTGTCTCATCCTTTGATGACATGGGATAGTTCGCAGGGTCCGCACAGACCCGCAACGCATTGCCGGACACCAGATCAGATGTTTGTGCCTGCGCGGCACCAATATTGGTGACCCCCAAAAGAAGGATCACCCAAAGGGCTAAAAACCTATGACCCCAAGCAAGCATTTTCGGCTTCGCGAATGGCTTCATGTTTGGATTCTTTCTTGCGGGGTCTGCCGCGTGGTACAACCTCGGCACCGCGCGCCTTGAGGTAGACATAGATGTCATCAAGATAGCACATCACGTTGGGGTTGTTACCAAAAGACGGCATCACCGAATTTTCCGCAGCGCCAACGCGCTTGCGTCCATTCACGACGACATCCACAAAATCATAGTAATCCATGTCGATGGCCGACGTCTTCAGCGCCGGGGCATAGGAAGACCCTTCGCCCTCGGGCCCGTGGCAGACATGGCATTCGGAATGATAGCGGCGAAAGCCCGAATAGGTGGGCCAGTCAATGGTCCCATCTTCCTGAACGTTATACGTCGGCACATCATCTTCGGTAAAATACTTGCCGTCCTCGTTATAGACGGCGGTCAGGTTATCTATGTCCTGAGCAATGGCAGTTTGCGATATGCCCGCTGCAAGGAACAAGGCCAACAATCTTCCTGTGGTGTTCATTCGTCTCGCCTTTTTCATTTTGATGCAGGCGCGACCGCAAGGCCGCGCCCATCTAGTGTTTTGCTGTATCAGTCAGGCAGTGCGAACACTGTCAGCTGACCACCCAAGGCGGTGTAGTCGCTAAGAGCGGCATAACCACCCACAGCACCCAGACCGTCGTTGGGGTTGGTCAGACCAGCCGCCAGACCGATGCCGGCCCAGCCACCAACACCTGACAAGATGCCGATATACTGCTTACCACCATGCTCGTATGTCATCACGTTACCGATGATGCCCGACGGGGTTTTGAACTTGTACAGTTCCTCGCCGGTTTCCGCATGCACGGCCTTCAGATACCCTTCGAGGGTCCCGTAGAACACGATGTCACCAGCTGTTGCCATGGCACCAGACCATACCGAGAACTGCTCGGGCAGGGACCATTTGATCTCACCGTTTGTGTTGTCCCACGCGATGAAGTTACCCATGCCGCCGTGGCTGTCAGGGGCAGGATACATCGCCAATGTGGCACCCACATAAGGTTGACCAGCGGTATAGCTGACGCGGAATGGTTCATAATCCATACACACGTGGTTGGTCGGCACATACATCAGCTCGGTCTTTGGCGAATAGGCCGCAGGTTGCTGATCCTTGGACCCAAGGGCCGCAGGACAGATACCGGTGGAGTTGACGTCTTCGCCGTTCTGTTCGGTAGAATATTGAGCAACAACCGCAGGACGGCCATAGGTATCCGAGCTTGGATCCATATCAACGCCTGTGGTCCAGTTGACAGCTGGGTCAAACTTCTCGGCTACCAGCAGCTCGCCTGATACGCGGTCCATGGTATAGCCCAGACCGTTGCGGTCAAAGTGGGTCAAGAGCTTGCGCTCCACGCCATCAATTTCCTGTTCCGAAAGGATCATTTCGTTGATGCCGTCAAAGTCCCATTCATCATGCGGGGTCATCTGATAGAACCACTTGGCCACACCTGTATCGATATCGCGGGCCATGATTGTCATCGACCAGCGGTTATCGCCAGGACGTTGGGCAGGGTTCCATGTCGACGGGTTACCGGTGCCATAATAGAACAGGTTCTCGTCCATATCAGCCGAGTACCAGCCCCATGTGGTGCCGCCACCGATCATCCATTGATCGCCTTCCCAGGTGTTTGTGCCCGAGTTTTCGCCAATCGGCTGACCCAGATGCGTGGTATTGACCGGATCAACAAGGATGTCGCTGTCTGGTCCCATCGAATAGGCACGCCATTCTTGTGCGCCTGTTTCCATGTTATACGCTGTCACCGACCCGCGCACACCGAACTCACCACCCGAAATGCCGACAATGATTTTGTCTTTGACCGGCAGAACCGTGGCAGTGTTGGTTTCGCCAATCGCCGCGTCACCGTTTTGAACTTCCCAAACGACATCGCCGTTATTGGCATCAAGTGCCACAACCTTGGTGTCCGCCTGATGCAAGAAGATCTTGCCGTTCGCATATGCCACACCGCGGTTCACGGTATCACAACACATGACCGGGATAACATCCGGATCCTGCTTGGGTTCGTATTTCCAAACGATCTTGCCTTCGTCGGCAAGGTTCAGTGCGTAAACGATATTCGGAAACGGCGTGTGGACATACATCATATCCCCGATCACCAGCGGCGAACCTTCGTGTCCGCGCAAAACACCGGTGGAGAACGTCCACGCAACCTGCAGATCGTCAACGTTGTCAGCGTTGATTTCATCCAGTTCCGAGTAGCGTTGGTTTTTATAGTCGCCGGTTTGAATAGCCCACTGAGCAGAGTTGCTCATCTGGGTCATCAGATCGTCGTTTGCAGATGCCATACCGGCAACACAAACGGCAAACCCGGCCGTTAAAAGCGATAGCCTTTTCATCAAAGTACCTCCCTAGTATGCGGCGGTATTGCCGCTAAATGACGTCCGGTCCCAACACAGGGAAAGACATCAGTTCTTCTCCGTTCGCCCTAATTGAGCCTGGGCAATACGAGGAAATTCTGTCCTCACGATCCTCCGTCTTCAAAGGTCGCGAGATACGCAATTATGTTCAATCGGTCGGCTTCCTTGCGCAGCCCTGCAAAGGACATCTTGGTCCCTTTGGCGTAGGTGCGCGGTTTTTCAAGAAATGCCGCCAGTTCTTCGGCGGACCAGGTTTTCCCGGCTTCGCCCATGTCGGTCAGAACAGAAGAATATTTAAAGTCCGGCACAGCCGCGACGCTGCGGTCCACGATCCCGTTCAGGACCGGACCCACCTTATTCTCGGCCTCTGCCCCCACGGCGTGGCAGGCCTTGCATTTGCGGAAAACCTTTTCACCGGCTTTCGCGTCACCAGAAACGTCGGCAAATGCCCCAAAGGGGAGCATCGTCAAAAGGGTAACAGCAACAATTCTTTTCAACATATCAAGCCTTTCTGGGCCTTTCATTTTTTAACTAGTTCAGTCGTCCGGCGTGCCATGCCACATGGTCACCGGCAAAACTGTTCACAAAGAAATACGAATGATCGTACCCTTGCTGTATGCGGACCTGTCCGGGTTGCCTGCGGCGGGCCATCATGTTTGCCAATGCCTCGGGTTTCAGCAGGTCCAGAAACTGATCCCGCGATCCTTGGTCCACCAACATGTCGCCCTTCCAACCATGCTCCTCCAGCAGCAGGGTCGCATCGTATTCTGCCCATGTGCTTTCATCATCGCCCAGATACGCGCTCAGCTGCTTGCGGCCCCAATCGGATTGGGTCGGGTGCGCGATCGGCGCAAAGGCCGACAGGGACTCAAACAGATCGGCGTTGCGAATGGCGATTGTGATCGCGCCAAGGCCACCCATCGAATGACCTGTAATGCCATGGCGGTCCTGCAACGGAAGGTTCGACATCACGACCGACCGCAGCTCGCTCACGATATAGTCGTACATCCTATAGTGGCTTTTCCACGGATCGCGGGTGGCGTTGACGTAAAACCCCGCGCCTTGCCCCAGATCATAGGATTCATCGTCGCTGACGCCGGCCCCGCGTGGCGATGTGTCGGGAAAGATCACCGCCAACCCATGTTTTGCAGCGTGCTCCTGAAAACCCGCCTTGGTCATCGCGTTTTCATGGGTGCAGGACAGGCCACTAAGATACCATAAAACCGGCACGGGGCCAAATTCGGCCTGCGGCGGCAGATAGGCCGCAAAGGTCATCTCGCATCCGCAGGTGTTCGACGGGTGCTTGAACACTTTCTGACGCCCCCCAAAACTCCGGTTTTCCGAGATCAGCTCCATCGTCTTCAAAACTCCACGACGGCGCGGATTGATTTGCCTTGGTGCATCAGCTCGAAGCCGTGGTTGATTTCGTCCAGCGTTAGT